>DASVWB010000043.1:0-5129 GCA_036389815.1 Pyrinomonadaceae bacterium
GAGTTCGCGCGTCGCGGGCGGGAAGCAGACCTCGTCGTTGCAACTCTGGAAGCGGACGCTGACGCGCACCGTCTCGACGTCGAGCGGCTGGTTCGCCGGCACGCCGACGCTGAAGCGGAAGATGGCGCGACCCTCGTAGACGGCCAGTCGCTCCGCGGCCGCGCCGCCGAAGTTGAAGCTGCGCACCGAGCCGCGCGGGTAGCTGACGGGCGTGACGCGCCAACCCCGCGGCGCGTCAACCTTGACGGCCGTGGGGACGGCGTACTTGCCGAGCGGCCGGTTCGAGTTGACGTGCAGGCCGCGCGGGATGTCCATCACGACGGCCGCCTGGAAGGTGCTGCCCTGCTGCGCCGGGTCGACGGAGAAGAAGCCGTTGACGCCGATGCTGCTCGACTGCGGCTCCGGCCCGGGGGCGGCTGGCGGCTCGACCGCGGCCGGCGCGGCGGCCCCGGCGGTCGTGGTTTCGCCGGCGGCGGCGGCGGGGCGCGGGGGCGCGAGCGCGGCGGCGAGCGCGAGCAGCGCGAGGGCGAGTCGTAGGGCGGAATCTCTTTTCATTCGTCTTGCACTCTCTCTTGTGTCTTGGTCGGGGTCGAGCTTCAGGAGAGCTGGTAGAGCGCGGGGGCCGGCGGCGGCGCGCTCACGCGGCGCGCGGCGAGCTGGCCGCAGGCGGCGTAGATGTCGCGCCCGCGGGGCCGCCGCACGAAGGCGCGCACGCCCTTCGATTCGAGCACCGATTTGAACGCCTCGACCCGCGCGGCCGGGGAAGGCCGGTACGGCAGCTCCTCCGCCGGGTTGTGCGGGATGAGGTTGACCTTCGCGCGCAGCCCGTGGCGGTTCAGGAGGTTCGCCAGCCGCCGCGCGTGCTCGTCCGAGTCGTTCACGCCGTCGAGCATGACGTACTCGAAGGTGAAGCGCTCGCCCGGCTTCAGAGACTCTTCGAACTCCCTGCACGCGGCGAGCAGCTCTTCGAGCGGCCAGCGCTTGTTGATCGGCATCAGGCGGTCGCGCAGCTCGTCGTCGGGCGCGGCCAGCGAGATGGCGAGGTGCGGGCGGTCGGGGACGCGCGCGAGTTCTTTGATCTTCGGCACCACCCCGGCGGTCGAGACCGTCACGCGGTTCGGGACGATGTGGAGTCCTTCGGGGTCGGCCATCACGCGCAGCGCCTTCATCAGCGGGTCGAAGGCGAGGAAGGGCTCGCCCGCGCCCATCGCGACGAGGTTCGTGCCGCGCGGCGTCCGCGCCCCTACGCCGTAGGCGTCGTTTAAGGCGACGACTATCTGCTCGACCATCTCGCCCGCGGCGAGCGTGCGCAGCAGCCCGAGCTTCGCCGTCAGGCAGAAGTCGCACTGGAGCGGGCAGCCCGACTGCGAGGAGAAGCAGACGGTGTCGCGCCGCTCCTCGGGGATGAAGACCGTCTCGACGGGCAGCCCGTCGTGCGTCTTCATCAAATACCGGCGCGTGCCGTCCTGCGCCACGTACCTCGATTCGACCGTGAGGGTGGAGGCGGTCGCCTCCCCTTCGAGGCGCGCGCGGAAAGGCTTCGGCAGGTCGGTCATCTCGTCGAACGAGCGCAGGCGGCGGCGCTGTAGCGCGCCGAAGAGCTGGCGGCCGCGGTACGCGGGCTCGCCCGTGCTCAAGGCGAAGCGCTCCAGCTCCTCCTTCGTCAGACCCGTCAGGTGCGTCCTGTCTTTCATCGCCTCGCCCAATTCTACAACGACCCTTCCGCCCGGACACAGCGCGCCGGGGGCGTGCGGGGCGCGCCGGAATGGGATATAAACAGGCGCGCCGGTCGCGCGAAACCCCCCGCGCCGCCCCGGCGTAAATGCCCGAGGGGTTTAGATGCCGCCCGGGGCTCCGGGGATTGACGACGCGAGGAAAGGTTAGGAGATGAGGAAGAGATTCGCGCTTCTGTGCTGTACGGCGTTCGCGGCGGCGCTCGCCGCGGGCTGCTCCGCGCCGGAGGCGGGCGCGCGGGGCGCGCAGGCGGGGGCGGCGCGGGCCGCCGCGCCGCCGCAGCAGCAGCAGGGCCCGGCGCGCCGCGACGCGCGCCCGCGCCCTTCGGGCGGGTCGCCGTTCCTGGACGGGCTGGCCGAGGCGGCCGTCGAGCGGACGGGCCACGAGGTGCGCTACGACCCGACCTATTTCGTCATCGACTACCCGGGCGGCGACGTGCCGGCCGAGGTCGGCGTCTGCACCGACGAGGTCATACGCTCGTACCGCGCCGTCGGCGTCGACTTGCAGCGGCTCGTCCACGAGGACATGAAGGCGAACTTCGGCGCCTACCCGCGCAAGTGGGGGCTGAAGAAGACGGACACGAACATCGACCACCGGCGCGTGCCGAACCTGATGACCTTCTTCGAGCGGCAGGGCGCGGCACTCCCCGTCACGGGGGAGGCGCGCGACTACAGGCCGGGCGACGTGGTGACGTGGGACCTGGGCGGCGGGCTGACGCACATCGGCGTCGTCGTCAATGTGCCGTCGGAGGCCGACGGGGAACGGATGCAGATAGTCCACAACATCGGCGCGGGGCCGAAGATGGAGGACGTGCTCTTCGCGTGGAAGATAACGGGGCACTACCGCTACGCGGGCCCGAAGGTAGAGGCGAAGCCGCCCGCGCCGAGGGGCGGGGGAAGGTGATTGATGACGGTCACGCTCAGGGACATCGACCGCGGTAACTTCATGCAGTGCGTCCGCCTCGACGTGCGGGAAGGGCAGCGGGGCTTCGTCGCCACCAACGTCTTCTCCATCGCGCAGTCGAAGGTCGAGCCGGGGTACGTCGTGCAGGCGGTCTACGCCGGCGACGAGATGGTCGGCTTCGTGATGTACGGCCACGACGAGGAGGACGGCGGCCACTGGCTGGCGCGCCTGATGATAGACAGGTCGCACCAGGGGAAGGGCTACGGCCGCGCCGCCGCCGAAGAGGTCGTCCGCCGCCTGCGCGCCGAGCCCGGCTGCCGCCAGGTCGCGCTCAGCGTCAACCCCGAGAACGCCACGGCGCAGGCGCTCTACCGCAGCCTCGGCTTCGAGAAGACCGGCGAGGTCGCGCACGGCGAAGAGGTCATGCGCCTCCGCTTCGAGGACTGACCGGACACCGCAAATTTGAAATTTGAAATTTGAAATCTCAAAGCTGAAATTCCCGGGGACGCTGTGATTCAACCGCTCCTGACTTAAACTCGCCGCGTGGAAGAGAGATTCAATTTAGAGACCTACGGCTGGGACGACTCCTTCGCGGCGGCCTTCGCGCCGCACGCCGCGCAGGGGTTCGAGGCCGGGCGCGTCTTCCTCCAGCACAACCGCGCGCTGATGCTCTACACGACGGAGGGCGAGACGCTGGCCGAGACGACCGGAAGGCTGCGCTTCCGCGCGCGCGGCGCGGAAGACCTGCCGGCCGTCGGCGACTGGGTCGCCTTCCGCCGCGTCGCGGGTGAGGGCAAGGCGAAGGTGCACGAGATACTGCCGCGCCGCTCGAAGTTCTCGCGCCGCGCCGCCGGCAGCGACGTGGCCGAGCAGATAGTCGCCGCCAACGTGGACACGGTCTTCCTCGTCACCGGCCTCGACAACGACTACAACCCGCGCCGCGTCGAGCGCTACCTCATCATGGCGTGGGAGAGCGGGGCCGAGCCGGTCGTCGTCCTCAACAAGGCCGACCTCGTGGAGGACGCGGAGGGGATGAGGGGCGAGATCGGGCGCGTCGCGCCGGGCGTGCCCGTCCTCACCTTGAGCGCGAAGCGCGGCGAGGGCGTCGAGCAGTTGCTCCCTTACGTCGCGCGCGGCCGGACGGTGGCGCTGATGGGCTCGTCGGGCACGGGGAAGTCCACGATCACGAACCGCCTGCTCGGCGCCGAGGTGCAGCGCACGCAGGAGGTGCGACTCGCCGACGCGCGCGGCCGCCACACGACGACGCACCGCGAGCTGTTCGTCCTCCCGGGCGGCGGCCTCGTCCTCGACACGCCGGGCATGCGCGAGCTGCAACTGCTCGTGAGCGAGCGCGGCCTGCGCGAGACCTTCGAGGAGATAGAGGCGGCGGCCGCCCTCTGCCGCTTCACCGACTGCGGCCACGAGGGCGAGCCCGGCTGCGCCGTCCGCGAGGCGCTGGACGAGGGGCGCATAGACCCCGAGCGCTACCAGAACTACCGCAAGATGCAGGCCGAGATGCGGCACGCCGCCACGCTCGTCGACCCGCGCAAGGCGCACGACGAGAAGGAGCGCGTCAAGCGCATCCACCGCGACCTCAAGAAGGTTTACAAGAAGCGGGACGACGAAGACCGCTAGCCGCGCGGGCCTTTGCGGAACCGCGCGCCGGGCGGCGCGTGTCTTAGTGCGTGACGCCGGCCCCGAACCCGATCCACCGCCCGCAGACACGAAGGAGTCAACCTCATGCGTAACCGAACACGGAAGGGCGCGCTGCTGCTCGCGCTCGCCTTAACCTTCGTCGCGGCGGGCGGCGCCGCGGCCTTCGCGCAGGAGGGCGAGCCCGCGCCGCGGCCGCAAGGCCAGTCGCGGCCGGAGGTCAACCACGAGGTGCTGGTGCAACTCCTCGTCACCGCCGAGGGCGCCGAGGGGGCGGGGCGCGTGCCGCAGTCGCTCGAAGGGGTCTTGCGCCAGTTGAAGGCGGCGCTCCCGCAGTCGGACTACAGGCTGGCCGCGACCTACGTCCATCGCGTGCGCGACGGCGGGGTGTTCGAGGTCAGGGGGCCGGGCGGGGTGCCCTTCGCCCCGCCGCAGGCGGCCAACACGCTCACGCCCTCCTTCTTCCAGCTCGCCGTCTCGGGCGTGAAGCTGCTGGACGCGTCGGCGGCGCAGCCCTCGATCAACATTCAGCAGTTCCGCCTCGGGATGAAGGTGCCCATCCAGACCGGCGCCACCGGCGGCGGCGACAAGGGCGCGGGCTACCCCGTCATCCAGTACGAGGACACCGGCCTCAGCACGCAGCTGAGCGTCCGGGAGGGCGAGCCGACGCTCGTCGGCACCCTCAACGGCAGCCGCCCCGGCCAGCTCTTCGTCATCGTCCTCACCGCCAGGCGGACGAGGTAGCGGAAACGGGAAGGCGGAAGCAGTAGACAGTAGGCAGTAGACAGTAGACAGTAGACAGTAGACAGTAGGAAGAACGAAGGCGGCGCGTCCCGGCT
>DASVWB010000044.1:0-21627 GCA_036389815.1 Pyrinomonadaceae bacterium
ATCATTGAACCGATAGTCGATGTGTCAACCCTTATGAAAATCGCAGTCTTAATGAAGCAGGTCCCGAACAAGGACGCCGTCCTGCGCGTCCGCGGGGACGGGAAGTGGGTGGAGGAGGGCGACCTCTCCTTCGAGGTGAACGAGTCGGACGGGTACGCGCTCGAAGAGGCGCTCCGGCTGAAGGAGAAGAAGGGCGGCGAGGTCGTCGTCGTCTCGCTCGGCCCGCAGCGCGCGAAGGCGGTCATCAAGGACGCGCTGGCGCGCGGCGCCGACCGCGCCGTCCACGTCGTCACCGAGGAGTTCGGGCAGGCCGGCCCCTTCGCCGTCGCCAAGGTTCTGGCAGAGGCCGTGCGCCCCGAGTCGCCCGACCTCGTGCTCGCGGGCCTACAGTCCGACGACCAGGGCTTCGGGCAGACGGGCGTCATCGTCGCCGAACTCCTCGGACTGCCGCACGCGACCATCGTCATCGAGGTGGACTACTCGGGCGAGCAGTTGCGCGTGAAGCGCGAGCTGGAGAGCGGCTGGTATCAGTGGTACACGATGCAGACGCCGGCGCTGCTGACCATCCAGTCGGGCATCAGCCAGATTCGCTACGCGACGCTCAAGGGCATCATGGCGGCGAAGAAGAAGGAGATACGCGAGGTGCAGCCCGCCGTCTCCGCCGGCGAGGGCGAGTTCCAGCGGGTCGAGCGCGTCTACCTCCCGCTCAAGCAGAAGCAGACGCAGTTCCTCGGCGACGGCGACGCCAAGCGCGGAGCCGCGCAACTGGCCGAGAAGCTGCGCACCGAGGCCAGGGTTATTTGAAGTAGGCAGTAGACAGTAGTCAGTAGTCAGTAGTCAGTAGCGCTCCGCGCCGCGCGCGAGGCCGCCGACGAACTGGCTGCCGGCTCACAAGGTTTTTCTACTGTCTACTGTCTACTGTCTACTGTCTACTGTCTACTAAGAAATCATGAGCAACGGAATACTTGTCTTCGTCGAGCACCGGCAGGGCGCGGTCAACAAGGTCTCGTTCGAGGCCGTGGCGGCGGCGCAGGAGTTGGGCGCGGCCACGGGGCAGGAGGTGCGCGCGGTCGTCCTCGGGGCGGACGCCGGCTTGGCGGGCGAGGCCGCCGGGTTCGAGCTGGCGGGCGTCGTCTCGGCCGAGAGCCCGCGGCTCGCCGACTACACGCCCGACGCCTACGCCGACGCCTTCGAGCAGGTCGTGCGCGCGCGCGACCCCCAGTACGTCATCCTCCCGCACACGTATCTGGTGCGCGACTTCGCGCCGAAGCTCGCCGCGCGCTTCGGCAAGGGGCTCATCAGCGACTGCATCCGCATGAAGGCCGAGGGCGGCGGCGTGACCTTCACGCGCCGGCTCTTCCAGGGCAAGATGGACGCCGACGTGGTGGCGTCGGGCGAAGGCACCGTCTTCGCGACCTTCCAGTCGGGCGCGTACCGCGGCGACCAGGCGCGGAGGGGCGGGGGCGCGCAGGTCGAGTCGCAGCAGGTCGAGGTCGGCGAGGTGCGCATGCAGCCCGAGCCGCCCTTCCAGGAGATGAAGCAGGCCGTTGACCTGTCGAAGACGGACGTCATCGTCGCCATCGGCCGCGGCATCAAGAGTCAGGAGAACATCGCGCTGGCGCAACGCCTGGCGGAACTCCTCGGCGGCGACATCGCGGCCTCGCGCCCCATCTGCGACGCCGGCTGGCTGCCCATCGACCGCCAGATAGGCTCGTCGGGGCAGACGGTCGCGCCGAAGCTCTACATCGCGCTCGGCATCTCGGGCGCCATCCAGCACCTCGTCGGGATGAAGAACGCCGGCACCATCGTCGCGGTCAACAAAGACCCGGAGGCGCCCATCTTCGACATCGCCGACTACGGCATCGTCGGCGACCTCTTCGAGGTCGTGCCCGTGCTGACGGAGGAGATTCAGAAGCTGAAGGGCTGACGGCTCTTCGACCCGCACTCGGCGATAAGCGTCTCGGACGCGGCGGGGGCGCGGAGATAATTCAGGATTTCAGATTTGAGATTTGAGGTTTGAAATTTCAGATTTGAGATTTGTAATCCTGAATTCTCCGCGCCCCCGGTGTCTCCGCGGTGAAGAAATCTCACGATGCCGGCAGACTCCTTAAATCCTTCAACACCTCCTCCGGCTTCCACTCGTTCCCGCGGTAGACTTTAAAAACTTTCCCGTCCGGCGTGACGACGGCCGTGCGCAGCGAGTGGACGACCTGCCCGCCCTCGGCCTTGTAGACGAGGCCGAACGATTCGGCCAGCCGCCTGACCTCCGCGGGGTCGCCCGTTGCGAAGTCCCAGTCGTCGAACCTGCCGCCGGCGTAGGCCGCGCCGTAGTCCCGCAGCACCTCCGGCCGGTCGTGCTCCGGGTCGAGCGTGACGCTCAGCAGGCGCGCCCTCTTCCTCAGCTCCGGGTCGGCGGCGAGCGCCGCGTTGAGCTGCGCGAAGTTCGCGCTCAGGAGCGGGCACTGGTCGGGCAGCGGGCAGCGCGTGTAGATGAAGGTGACGACGAGCGCGCGCCCGCGGAGACTCCGCGTGTTGAAGGGGCGGCCGTCCTGATTGACGAGCTTCACCTCGGGGACTTCCGCGCCCGGCTCGGGCTCTCTCGGGCCTGTTCCTTGCGCGGGGGACGCGGGCGCGGCCGGCAGACCCTTCGAGATGACGGGGCTCTCCAACCAGTATGAGTCGTCGGCGACGACGAGCGCGGCCTGTATCCCGTCCCCCGGCTCGACGACCTTGAGCGCGTCGGCGTCGCGCAGGGGGAAGGCCATCGTCATCGCCGGCATGAAGTCCTCGACCTTCCCGTGCTCGACCGACACCTCGCCCTTCGCGCGGTCAACCGAGACGACCCTGCCCTTCAACTCGTAGCGTCGCCCCTCCGCCTTGCCGCCCGAACAGGCCGGGAGGAGGAGCAGCAGCGCCAGCGCGGTCGAGGATGAAAGTAGTCTTGTAAGGGCGCGCCGGGGGGCGGGGGTGCGGTTCATGCGGCGATTGTGTCGCAGCGCCGGGCCTCGGCGCAACCCCGCCCGGGGGCGCCTTTCACGCGCGCCGCGCGAACTGTGCTAGGATGTCTGCCAACCTCCGATGGAAACTACGGCACAGGCAGAGACGACCCCGAAGGCGACGAGGCTCGACGGCGCGCGCGTGGCCGCCGAGATCAAGCGCGAGGCGGCCGAGGAGGCGGGGCGGCTCGCGCGTGAGCACGGCGTCCGCCCGCGGCTCGTCACAGTGCTGGTCGGCGAAGACCCGGCCTCGGCCGTCTACGTCAACAACAAGGTGCGCACCTGCGAGGAGTTGGGGCTCGCCTCGGAGCACCACCACCTCCCCGCCGACACGCCCGCGCCGCGCCTGCTCGAAATGATCGCCGGGTTCAACGCGCGCGAGGACGTTGACGGACTGCTCGTCCAACTCCCGCTCCCGAAGCAGCACGACGAGGGCGCGGTCATCGAGGCCATCGCCCCCGACAAGGACGTCGACGGCTTCCACCCCGTCAACGTCGGGCGCATGATGCTCCGCCGCCCCGGCCTCCTGCCCTGCACGCCCGCCGGCATCGTCGAGCTGCTCGCCCGCCACGGCGTGAAGATTCCGGGGGCGCGCGCCTGCGTCGTCGGCCGCAGCAACATCGTCGGCCGCCCGACCGCCGAACTCCTGCTCCAGCGCGACGCGACCGTGACCATCTGCCACTCGCGCACGGGCTGTCTGCCGGAGGTGTTGCGGGAGGCCGACATCCTCGTCGCCGCCATCGGCCGCCCCGGCTTCATCCGCGCCGAGCACGTCAAGCCCGGCGCGACGGTCGTGGACGTGGGCATGAACCGCGTGACGGACGAGGCGCAGGTGCGGGAGCTTTTCGGGGCGGACGCGGAGCGGCGTCTGAAGGCGTTGCGCGAGCGCGGCTACACGCTGGTCGGCGACGTGCACCCGGCGGAGGTCGAGCCCGTGGCCGGCCGCCTGACGCCCGTCCCCGGCGGCGTCGGCCTGCTCACCGTCGCCATGCTGATGCGCAACACGGTGCTGGCCGCGCGCCGCCGCAGAGGACTGTGAGAAGTAGACAGTAGACAGTAGACAGTAGACAGTAGTCAGTAGGCTCCGCTGGCTGCGTTGACGTTGAGGCTCGGGCGGTTCATCAAAGACGGCATTCCTACTGTCTACTGTCTACTGTCTACTGTCTACCGTCTACTGCCTTTCAAATCATGCTTCGCGTTGGCCTGACCGGTTCGATTGCGGTGGGGAAGTCTTTCGTCTCGGGGTTGCTGGCCGAGATGGGGTGCCGCGTCGTGGACGCGGACGCGGTGGCGCGGCGCGTGGTCGAGCCGGGCACGGAAGGGTTGCGGCGGGTCGTCGGGGCGTTCGGCGAAGGGGTCTTGAGCGCGGACGGCACGCTCGACCGCGCGCGTCTGGGCGCGCTCGTGTTCGGCGACGAGGGGAGGCGCGGACTTTTGAACTCGCTCCTCCACCCGCTCATCATCGCGGAGCAGGACGAGTTGCTGCGGCGTTGGGAGCATGAAGACCCGCGCGGCGTCGGGGTCGTGGACGCGGCGCTGATGATCGAGTCGGGCGGGCACAAGCGTTTCGACAAACTCGTCGTCGTCCACTGCCGCCCCGAGGTTCAGCTCGAACGCCTGATGCGCCGCAACAACCTCTCGCGCGAGGAGGCGGCGGCGAGGGTCGCCGCGCAGATGCCGCAGGAGGAGAAGCTGCGCCACGCAGATTTCTCGATAGACACCTCCGAAGGCTTCGACGACGCGCGCCGGCAGACGCGTGAGGTGTACGCCGCGCTCCGGAGTCTCGCGGACAGGGGCGGAAGCCGGAAAGAGTAGGCAGTAGGCAGTAGGCAGCCGCCCCGCGTTATGAAAGTTGAAAGGGAACTTCGGGGACTCGGGTTCAAGGCTTTCAACTGCCAACTGCCTGCCGCCTACTGTTTTAGGTTTGATGAGAGCAGCCGGGAGAAAAATCTCAGGGCTCGGTCGGGTCGGCCGCGTGCGCGGCCTGAGGCTGTGGGTGTCTCTGGCTCTGTCGGCGTCGCTCCTGCTGGGCGGCTGCTTCAGGGGGGAGCGGGGCGAGCGCTTCTACGGCAAGGTGTCGGTGCCCGCGGCGCAGGAGTTTCGGTGGAGCGACGGCGGGCTGCCGCGCGTCTTCGACCCGGCGCGCGCCGCCGCGCCGCCCGACACGGACGCGGTGCGCGCGCTCTACGAGGGCTTGACGGACTACGAGCCGGGGACGCTGCGCCCCGTGCCCGCGGTCGCGAGCCGCTGGGAGTCGGCCGAGGGCGGGAGGCGCTGGACGTTCCACCTGCGCGAGGGCGCGCGCTGGACGAACGGCGACCCCGTTACGGCGCAGGACTTCGTGCGCTCCTGGCAGCGCACGCTGCGGCTCGGCGAACGCGCGCCGCACGCCGCGCTCCTCTCGAACATCGAAGGCGCGCAGCCCCCCGCCGCCGCGGCCGAAGCGCAGGCGGATGAGAGCCAGCCCGCCGGCTCGCAGGCGCGCGAGGGGCAGACGAGGGGCGCGCGCGCGCGGCCGACGCCGACGCCGGCCGCGCCGCTCGGCGTCGTCGCGCTCGACGCGCGGACGCTGCGCGTCACGCTGCGCCGCGCGGACGGGAACTTCCCGGCGCTCGTCGCGCACCCCGTCTTCCGACCCGTCCACGAGCTGAGCCCGGAGTCGGACCTCGCCGCGCTGCGCGAGGAGCAGATGCGCGAGGGCGCGGGCTCGTCGCGGCTCGGCATCGTGACCAACGGCGCGTTCAGCCTCGCGCGGCTTGAGGGCGACAGCGTCGAGCTTGAGCGCGCGGCGAGCTACTGGGACGCGGCCTCCGTCAGCCTCGAACGCGTCCGCTTCGTAGACCCCGGCGGCACCGAAGGGGCGCTCGCCGCCTACCGCGCGGGCGAGGTGGACGCCGTCTCGAACGCGGCGGTCGAGCCGCTGGCCGTCAAGCTGCTCACGCCCTACGAGGACTTCCGCCGCGAGACCTTCGCGGCGCTCAACTACTACCGCTTCAACACCGCGCGCCCGCCCTTCGACGACCCGCGCGTGCGCCTCGCGCTCGCGCTCGCGCTCGACGTGTCGCGCCTGACCGCGGACACGCTCGGCGGCGCGGCCGAGCCGACCGACCGCTTCCTCCCCGCGCGCGATGACGCATCGGGGCAGGGCGAGGGCGGGGCCGCGCGGCTCACGCACGACGTGGCGCGCGCGCGCAGGCTGCTTGAGGAGGCGGGCTACCCCGGCGGCGTGAACTTCCCGCGCGTGCGCCTGCTCGTCAACCGCAACGAGCAGCAGCGTCTGGTCGCGCAGGCCGTCGCGCGCATGTGGCGCGACGGGCTGGGGCTGGAGACCGAGATAGTCGCGCGCCCCTGGGAGGAGTACGAGGCGATGCTGCGCGCGGGCGACTACGACGTGGCGCGCCGCAGCCTCGTCATGCAGACGACCGACGAGGAGACGAACATGCTCGAACTCTTCGGCGAGCCCGCGGCCGACTCCGCCTCCGCGGTCGCGGAAGGGGCGCCGCAGCCGACGCCCCCCGCGCCCGACGCGGCGGAACCGGCGGGCGCGCGACCCGCCGCGCGGGCGGTCGCGCCCGTGCTGACGGAGGAGGAGGCGCTGCGCGAGTTGCCGGCCATCCCGCTCCACTTCGCCTCGTCCTACACGCTCGTCAAGCCGTACGTCGAAGGGTTCGAGTCCAACCTTTTGGACGCGCCCTCGCTCAAGCACGTGCGCATCAACACCGCGTGGCTGCCGCCCCCCGCGGAGCAGTCGGCGCGGCTGGAGCGCCGCCCCGCGCGCTGAGGCCGCGCCGCGCGGGGCCGTGCAACCACTCAGGCCGCCCGCGGCATCGCTTACACGGGCCCCTTCATCCTTGATTGGTCGTGCGCGGGCGTGATAATTTCGGGGCCGCCCTGATTGCGCCGTACAGTTTATCTTCGCGCCCCGAAGCCCCGACGCAAGAAGCACAGTTCGCAGACGGCCAGAGCCCCGCCGGTTTCGGTTTAAGCAGGAGTCTGAAACGGCCATGAACCACGCCAAGCACGCGCGCCACCTCGCCCTCGCCCTCCTCGCGTCCCTCCTCTTCTCGGCCTGCGCCCGGCAGGTCAAAAAGGACGACTTCTTCGGCAAGATCGAGCCGCCCGAGGGGCAGACGCTCCGCTACGTGTCGGGGTCGGAGCCCGAGTCGCTCGACCCGCAGATGAGCACGGGGCAGCCCGAGGCGCGCGTGGACATCGCGCTCTACGAGGGGCTGGTCGAGTACCACCCGAAGACGATGGAGCCGATACCGGGCGTGGCCGAGAGCTGGAAGGTCAACGGCGACGCGAGCGAGTTCGTCTTCTTCCTGCGCCGCAACGCGAGGTTCTCGAACGGCGACCCGATCACGGCGCGCGACTTCGTCTACACCATCCGGCGCGGCCTGCGCCCGGAACTCGCCTCGCGCGTCGCGACCTTCGCCTGGGACATCAAGTACGCCGAAGCATTCAACACGCACGGCGCCTTCGTCCGCGACCCCGCGTCGGGGCGCTTCCTCCTCGCCTCCGAGGCCGCCAAGCCCGGCGGGGAGGGCGGGGCGCAGGCCGCGCCCGCCGCCGCCGGGGAGGACAACGCGCCCGACACGGACTTCCACCGCCTCATACACCAGCCCGAGCGGCTCGTCGTCCCCTTCGACCAGAAGGACAGGGAGAAGGCTTTCAAGGCCAACCCGAAGCTCGCCGAGCTGACGGCCGGCAAGGAACTCGTCCCCGTCAAGGCCGAGGAGGTCGGCGTCGAGGCCGTGGACGACTACACGCTGCGCATCACGCTCCGCCAGCCCGCGCCCTACTTCATGGGGCTCCTCCAGCACCAGTTCTTCCGCGTCGTCCACGAGAAGACGGTCGAGCGGTTCGGCGTCAACTGGACGAAGCCGGGCAACATCGTCACCAGCGGCACGCACACGGTCGCCGAGCACAAGCCCTACAACCAGCTCGTCGTCGTCAAGAACCCTTACTACTGGGACGCGGCTAACGTCCGGCTGGAGAAGATCGTCTTCTACCCGCTCGACGAGCAGACGACCATCATGAACCTCTACAAGGCGGGCGACGTGGACGCGACCTACAACCACACCGTCCCCGCCTCGTGGCTGAGCGCCGGCGTCCGCTACGTCAAGGACTACATGGACGCGCCGGAGAACGCCTCGCAGTACTGGCAGTTCAACGTCACCGTCAAGCCCGTGGACGACAAGCGGGTGCGCAAGGCGCTGGCGATGTCCATCGACCGCAAGGCGCTCGAATCTTTCCGCGTCGTCTCGAAGGCGAGCAGCGTCTTCGTCCCGACCGGCGTGCTGCACGGCTACCCGAGCCCGCCGGGGCTCGACTTCAACGTCCCGGAGGCGAAGCGCCTGCTCGCCGAGGCCGGCTACAGGGACGCCTCCGGCAAGTTCGACCCGTCGAAGTTCCCCGCGAACAACCTGGAGGTCACCTACAACACGAGCGAGTCGAACCGGCAGGTGGCCGAGTTCGTCCAGGCGCAGTGGAAGCAGAACCTCGGCATCACCATCGCGCTCCGCAACGTCGAGTGGAAGACCTACCTCAACATGCGCGCGAAGCTCGAATACAAGGGCATCGCGGGCGGCGCGGGCTGGACGGGCGACTACATGGACCCGTACACCTACCTCGGCCTCTTCGCCGTCGAGGGCGGCGACAACGGCACGGGCTGGTACGACCCGAAGTTCGTCGAGATGCTCAACGAGGCGAACCGCGAGCCCGACCAGCCGAAGCGCTACGCCCTGCTGGCGAAGGCCGAGGCGTACCTCCTCGACGCCGCGCCCGTCATCCCGCTCCTCAAGCCGGCGACGAGCTGGATGAAGAAGCCCTACGTCAAGGGGCTCTACCCCAACCCGAGCACGCTCCACGCCTGGAAGTACGTCTACATCGAGCACGACCGCGCGAAGTGGGATCAGGGGATGCCGGACATGTCGAGCCCCGAGCTGGCCGAGGTGAAGGAGTAGCCGAGAGATGTTCCGCTTCATCCTGCGCCGCATGCTCGTCACCGTCCCGATGGTGCTCGTCGTCATCTCGCTGACGTGGGCGCTCATCCGGCTCGCGCCCGGCAACTTCTACGCGAGCGAGCGCAAGCTGCCGGCCTCCATCGAGAAGAACATCCGCGAGAAGTACGGGCTCGACCAGCCGTGGTACGTGCAGTACGGACGGATGATGAGGAGCATCCTGAGCCTCGACTTCGGCAACTCGCTCAAGTACGAGACGGAGACGGTCAACGACGTGCTCCGCCGGACGGTGCCCGTCTCGGCGGCGGTCGGCACCTGCGCCTACCTGCTGGCGCTGGCCGTCGGCATCACGGCGGGCACGCTCGCGGCGCTCAAGCAGAACTCGAAGGTCGACTACGCCGCGATGGGGCTCTCGATGCTCGGCATAAGCTTGCCGAACTTCGTGCTCGGCCCCATCCTCGTCCTCGTCTTCTCGCTCTCGCTCTACTGGGTGCCGCCCGCCCGCTGGAACGGCTTCCCGTCGTGGAACCTCGTGCTGCCGGTGCTCACGCTCTCGGCCGTCTACATGGCCTACATCGCGCGGCTCACGCGCGCCGGGATGCTGGAGGTGCTGCGCTCCGACTACATCCGCACGGCGCGCGCCAAGGGCTTGACGGAGCGGCAGGTGGTTTTGCGCCACGCCCTGCGCGGCGGGCTGCTGCCCGTCGTCTCGTTCACGGGCCCGGCGCTCGCCATTCTGATAACGGGCACGGTCGTCGTCGAGCGCATCTTCGCCCTGCCCGGCTTGGGCAACTACTTCATCAACGCGAACCTGAACCGCGACGAGCCGCTCATCCTCGGCATCGTCGCCTTCACGTCGATCATGGTGCTGGTCTTCAACCTGCTGGTCGACGTGGCCTACGGCTTCATCGACCCGCGCATCCGCTACTGAAGAGCATGAGCGAAGAGAGAACACCGCAGGTGCCGACGGAAGAGCGCCGCTCAGGGCAAGACCCCTGGGACGCGGGCGAGCCCGCGCTCACGCCGCGCGGCACGCCGCCCGCCCCGCCCGTCTCGGCGCGGCGCGGCGACGAGATACACGCCTTCCCCGAGACGGCCGTCGGCGAGGGCGACGTGCGCACCGCGGGCGCGGGCGCGGAGGTCGTGCGCGGCACCTCGCTCTGGCGCGACGCCTGGCGGCGCCTGCTCAGGAACAGGCTGGCCGTCTTCGGCATGGTCGTCGTCGGGCTCATCGCCGTCGCGGTCGTCGTCGGCCCCTACATCATCAAGGCCGCGACCGGCTTCACCTACGACTACATCCCGGCGGGGCAGACGCAGTCCTACCCGCCCTTCACGGCCGCCGACGGCTCATTCTCGTGGACGCACCCGATGGGGACGGACGCGGCGGGGCGCGACCTGCTGGCGCGCGTGCTCCAGGGCGGGCGCATCTCGCTGATGGTCGGGCTGATTTCGACCCTCGTCTCGCTGCTCATCGGGCTGACGTGGGGCGCGACGGCCGGCTACCTGGGCGGGAAGGTGGACGACCTTTTGATGCGCATCGTGGACGTGCTCTACGCCATCCCGTACATGATGATCGTCATCGTGCTGCTGGCCTTCTTCGGCGGCAAGTCGCCGCTCCAGCAGATCTTCCTGCTCTTCGCGGCGCTCGGCGCCGTCTCGTGGCTGACGATGGCGCGCATCGTGCGCGGGCAGGTGATGTCGCTCAAGAACCAGGAGTTCGTCCTCGCCGCGCGCGCCGGGGGCGTCTCGACGCCGAAGATCATCTTCCGCCACCTCGTCCCGAACGCGCTCGGCCCCGTCATCGTCTACGCGACCCTGACCATCCCGACCGTGATGTTGCAGGAGGCGTTCCTGTCGTTCCTCGGCCTCGGCGTGCAGGCGCCCTACGCCTCTTGGGGGAGCCTCGCGCAGGAGGGCATCCAGAACATCGCCGTCTTCCCGTGGCAGCTCATCTTCCCCGGCGTGACGATGGCGCTGACGCTCTTCTCGCTCAACTTCCTCGGCGACGGCCTGCGCGACGCGCTCGACCCGCAGATGAGGAAATTCTGAAGGCAGTAAATGGTGAATGGTAAATGGTAAATGGTCGCCGGGCGTGAAGGGTGTCGAGTGTTAATTCGGGAGCGGCGCCGGGGACGACCACCATTTACTATTGACCATTCACCATTCACCAAAAATGAGTAGTCAGGACGGCACACTTCTTTCGGTCAGAGACCTGCGGACGTACTTCGAGACGGAGGACGGGACGGTGCGCGCGGTTGACGGCATCAGCTTCGACCTGCGGCGCGGCGAGACGCTGGGCATAGTGGGCGAGTCGGGGTCGGGCAAGTCGGTGACGAACCTGTCGGTGCTGCGCCTCATCCAGAGCCCGCCGGGCAGGATAGTCTCGGGCGAGGTGCTCTTCCGCGGCCAGGACATCCTCTCGCTCCCGCCGGACGAGGTCAGGAAGATTCGCGGCAAGCGCATCAGCATGATCTTCCAGGACCCGATGACCTCGCTCAACCCCTTCATGCGCATCTCGCGGCAGCTCATGGAGATCACGCGGCTCCACCTCGGCCACACGAAGGAGCAGGCCCGCGAGCACGCGGTGAAGATGCTGGAGACGGTCGGCATCCCCGACGCGCGCTCGCGCGTGGACTCCTACCCGCACGAGTTCTCGGGCGGGATGCGCCAGAGGGTGATGATAGCGATGGCGCTCGCCTGCGAGCCGGAACTGCTCATCGCCGACGAGCCGACGACCGCGCTCGACGTGACCATCCAGGCGCAGATACTCGAACTCATCAAGAAGCTCAAGGAGGAGACGGGCACCAGCGTCATCCTCATCACGCACGACCTCGGCGTCGTCGCCGGCATGACCGACCACATCATCGTCATGTACGCCGGCAAGGTCTTCGAGCAGGCCCCGACGCGCGAGCTGTTCGACGCGCCCGGCAACCCTTACACGAAGGGGCTGCTGAAGTCCGTCCCAGACCCCGCGCACGAGGCCGGCGAGGAGCTTTACCAAATCCCGGGCCTCCCGCCCGACGTGGCGCACCTCTCCCAGGACCAGTGCCCGTTCGCCGAGCGCTGCTACCGCGCCGAGGAGGTCTGCCGCCGCGAGTTCCCGCCCTTCGTCCGGCTCAACGCCGAGCACTTCTCGCTCTGCCACTTCGCCGAGGAGGTCTACGCCGACTCGCTCGCCGCGCGGGGCGGCGCGGCCGTCGCACCCTCGAAGGGGGGCGGCATCGACCCGCAGGGCGGGGAGGAGCAAAGGGGGGCGGGCCGATGACTTCACGGGGCGTGCAGGCGGGTGCGCCGCGCGGGGGCCTCGCGCCCGAGGCGGCGGGGCGCGAGCGGGAGCCGCTCGTCTCCATACGCGAGCTGAAGGTGCACTTCGACCTCGGCGGCGGCGGCGCGCTGGACAAACTCGTCGGCGGCTCGCCCGTGCGCCGCGTCGTCAAGGCGGTGGACGGCGTCTCGCTCGACGTCTACCCCGGCGAGACGGTGGGGCTCGTCGGCGAGTCGGGCTGCGGCAAGTCAACGTTCGGGCGCTCCCTGCTGCGGCTGACCGAGCCGACCTCGGGGCAGGTGCTCTTCCGCGGGCAGGACCTCGCGCGGCTCTCGAAGGGCGAGATGCGCGGCCGCCGCCGCCACCTCCAGATGATTTTCCAGGACCCCTACGCGAGCCTCAACCCGCGCATGACCGTGGCGCAGATCATCGGCGAGCCGCTCGACACCTTCGGCCTCGGCGGGCGCGGGCGCGAGCGCGAGGAGCGCGTGCGCGAGCTGATGCAGACCGTCGGCCTGAGCCCGCGCTTCCTCAAGCGATACCCGCACGAGTTCTCCGGCGGGCAGCGCCAGCGCATCGGCATCGCGCGCGCGCTCGCCGCCGACCCGGACTTCGTCGTCGCCGACGAGCCCATCTCCGCCCTGGACGTTTCGATTCAGGCTCAGATCATGAACCTGCTGAAGAAGCTCCAGCGCGAGCGCGACCTCACCTACCTCTTCATCTCGCACGACCTGCGCGCCATCCGCCACGTCTCCGACCGCGTGGCCGTGATGTACCTCGGCAAGCTGGTCGAGCTGGCCGACGCCAGAGTCATCCACCGCGACCCCCTGATGCCGTACACGAAGGCGCTCATCTCGGCCGTCCCCGTCCCCGACCCCGCGGTCGAGGCCGCCCGCAGAAGGATAGTCCTTCAGGGCGACGTGCCCTCGCCCATCAACCCGCCCCCCGGCTGCCGCTTCCACACGCGCTGCCCGTGGGCGATAGAGAAGTGCGGGGAGGTCGTGCCCCCTCTGGCAGAGATCAGGCCGAACCACTTCGCGGCCTGCATCCGCATCAGCCCGGAAGAGCCGGAGATTGAAAAGGTCGCGCCGGGCGACGCGCCGGGGCTCAGGGGCACGGGGCGCGTCATCGCGCAGTGAAAATCCCCCGGCATTAGGTGTTTAAACAGGGCGACAGGGTACACAACCCCCAATTTTTCGCGTGCTGGCGGGGGGCTCTTCCCATTTAAATCCTTGTTTGTTGCCGTGCGGGCAAATATACTGCGGTAGGAGGACGGCGGTCGCCGTATACGCGACGCCTGCTCTCTCTGAGATTCAGCCTGCTCCGACGGGCCGCCCGTTCGCTCACGCAGTCGAACCTCCCTCCGTCCGCAAACCGAGTCAGTCGTAACGTGCCGCGACAACTGATGGACAACACCACCCCGCCCCCAGTGGGTGCTGCCCAAAGGACGACCTCCGCCGTGCTGCCGCACGGGTGGGCGGAGGCGCAGGAGGGTCTCGCCTCCTCTTCGGGGCTCGCGCTGTTGCTCGTCGAGGGGCGCCAGCCGCCCGCGCTTCACGTCTCGAACAACAACTCCATCTGCCAGGCGCTCCAGTCCTCGCCGGCGCACGCGCACCTCTGCCAGCCCGACTGCGGCGAGGCGCACGCGCGCGCGGCCGCGGCCGGCGGCGCCGTCCACTACCGCTGCCACGCAGGGCTCCACTGCTTCGCCGCGCCCGCCGAACTGGGCGGCCGGCGGCTCGCCTTCATCGGCGGGCGCTGCTTCCTGCGCGTGGCCGACTACCGCGCGCTGGCAGAGCGGCTGCGCGCCGGCGACCTCTCAGACCTCCTCTCGGCAGACCTCTTCGGCAACGTCATCTTCGCCTCGCGCGAAGACCTTGACGAGCTGGCGGCGCGCGCGACCCAGACCGCGCGCGGGTTCGCCGCCGCGCCCGAGGCCGGCGCCGAGCCCGCGCGCCCCGCCGCCGGCGAAGACGGCATCGCGGGCGAACTCGTCCTCCGCCCCGCGGCGGAGGCGCGCAAGTTCCACACGAACGGGCACCGCAAGGCCGAGCCGCCGGCGGCCGAGTCCGCCGCCGTCCGCGAAGAAGGTTCGGGCGCGGCGGGGGGAGTCGGGGTCGAGCAGGCGGCCTCCCGGGCGCGCCCCGCTGCGGATATATTCAACGCGCAGCCGCGCGGGCTGCCGCAGGCCGGGACGGTCGAAGAGGCTTGCCGCAAGGCCGTGAAGACGCTCTCGGACGACTACGGCGTCGAGTCGCTGGCGCTGATGCTGCGCGCAGACGACACCTTCTACGCGACCTGCGTCACGGGCATGTTCGAGAAGCGGCCGCCGCGCGTCGCCCTCAAGCCCAGGGAGATCAAGCTCCTGCTGGCCGCGACGAAGGGCGACTCCATCGCCGTGCCCGCGGGCGGCCGCACGTCGCCCAAACACGAGCAGGCGGTCGAGCTCTTCCCGCTCGTCGTCGGCGAGGAGATAAAGGGCGCGCTCCTCGTCGGCGACCCCGACCTGACGGACGAGCAGCGCGGGGCGTTGGCCTCCGTCTGCCGCGACATCGCGATGCCGCTGGAGCTGAGCCGCCTGCGCGAGGAGCTTGAGCGCAGGGTGCGCGCGGCCACGCAGCTGCGCGCCTTCACCGAGGTCGTCAACTCCGCGCGACCCGAGGACGCCTACACGACCATCCTCCGGCATTCGGCGGAACTCCTGAAGGCGGAGCGCGGCTCGCTGCTCCTCTTCGACGAGCGCGCCGGCGAGCTTTCGGTGAAGGCCGCGGTCGGCCCGCGTGCCGACGTGACGCGCGAGACGCGCGTGCGGCTCGGCGAGGGCGTCGCCGGCACGGTCATGCGCGAGGGCAGGCCGGCGGTCGTCCGCGACGTGTCGAAGGCCGCGGGGCTCAACCCCGCCTCGGCCGAGCGGAGCTACAAGACGAACTCCTTCATCAGCTACCCCATCGTCATCGGCGGGCGCAAGGTGGGCGTGCTGAACGTGACGGACAAGGCGGGCGGCGGCGCCTACGACGAGTTCGACCTCGGGCTGCTCGACATGATCGCGCCGCAGATGGCGCTCGCCCTCGACCGCGTCGAGTGGCACAGCAAGGCCACGCAGTTCCAACTGCTCTCGATAACAGACCCGCTCACGGGGCTCGTCAACCGCCGCTACCTCGAAGAGCGCTTGCAGGAGGAACTCGACCGCTCGAAGCGCCACCGCTTCTCGATGGGCTTCCTGATGGTGGACATCGACGACTTCAAGAACTACAACGACTCGCACGGCCACCCGGCGGGCGACCTCGCGCTTGAGATGACGGCGCAGTGTCTGAAGACGGCGCTCAGGTCGGCCGACGTGGCGGCGCGCTACGGCGGCGAGGAGTTCAGCATCCTGCTGCCGCAGACCGGGCTCGCCGAGGCGCGCACCATCGGCGAGCGCATACGCCGCCGCATCGAGCGCACGCAGTTCCCGCACGGCGGCTCGCAGCCGCTCGGCGCCGTCACGGTCTCCATCGGCGTCTCGGCCTTCGGCCCCGAGCTGGACACGCCGGCCGAGATAATCTACGCCGCCGACCAGGCGCTCTACGCCGCCAAGGCGAAGGGCAAGAACTGCGTCGAGGCTTACGAGCCGAAGCGCCGCAAGAAGGCCGAGGCGGGGGCGGACGCGCGCGCGGGCGGAGAGGGGGGCGAAGAGGCTTAAACCCCGTATGGCCCCGAAGACCCCGAAACAGAAGCGGATACTGGCGCGCGCCGCGCCCGAGGTTTTCGTCGGGCGCGGCGAACAACTGCGCGAGCTGTCCGCGCTCGGCACCGCGAAGGGCGGGCAGCGCGGCGTCCTCCTGTTCGCCGCGCCGCAGTCCGGCGCCTCCGAACTCCTGCGCCAGACCTTCGACGAGCTGTTCCGGCAGCGCGGCGGCCCCGCGCCCGTCTACTTCGCCTTCTCGCGCGCCGACGCCGCGACGACCGCCGCCGCGCGCCGCTTCCTCCAGACCTTCCTCACGCACACGGTCGCGCACCGCCGCGACGACGCCGCGCTCGTCCCGGCGACGCCGACGCTGCGCACACTCTTAGACCTCGCCGCGCCGCAGGATTACGAATGGGTCGAGAGGCTCGTGCAGGAGTTCGAGCGCGCGCTGGGCGAGGGCGACGAGCGCGCGCTGGTGCGGCTCTGCCTCGGGGCGCCGCGCGAGGCGGCCGCGGCGGGCGTCCGCACCGTCGTCATGTTCGACGACGTGCACCTCGCCGAGCGCGTGCGCGGCGAGTCGTCGCTCGCGCCGGCCGTGGCGCAGGCGGCCGTGCAGTCGGGCACGCCCTTCGTCGTCGCCGGCCCGCGCCGCCGCCTGCTCGACCTCCTGAACGGCGCGGCGCAGCTCGGCCCGCTCGACGGGCTGCGCCGCCTCCACCTCGAACGGCTGAAGGAGGCGGACGCCACCGCGCTCGCCGAAGGTCTCGCGCAGAGGCTCGGCGTCCCCCTGAGCCAGGAGACGCGCGACCTCCTCGTACAGCAGTTGGAGGGGAGCCCCTACCTCGTCACGGCGCTCCTCGACGCGGCGCACACGGCGGGCGCGCGGCTCACGAGCTTCCGCGACTTCCAGAGCCTCTACGTGGACGAGCTGCTCGGCGGGCGCTTGCAGCGGCGCTACGGCGCGGTGCTCGAAGAGGTCGCGCCGTCGCCGTCGCTGCGGCGCGGCCTGCTGCGCGTGCTGCACGAGTCGGCGCGCGGCACGGGGAAGTCGCCCGCGGAGGTGTGGCTGAGGCGGCTGGGCGCGGACGCCGTCGAGTTCGAGCGCGTGATGCGGCTGCTGCACATGCACGAGCTGGCGAGCTTCCACGCCACGCACGTCGAGACGACGCCGACGGCCGTCTGGCGCGACTTCATCGAGGTGAGCTACCGCCTCCAGGTCGCGGCCGAGCCGCGCGCGCTCGTCGTCGCCGACACGCTCGTCGAGGCTCTGAAGCGCGCGCCGCGGACGATGGCGCGCCACTACCGGCGCGAGGCGGCGCTGCGCCTGGGCGAGCTGATGAGCGGCTTCAACTTCGAGGAGGTGCCGGCGAGCCTGCTCGACTACGCCGCCTGGGCGCGCGAGTACCGCGGCCGGGCGCGGGAGGAGGCCGCGCTCGCGCTCGGCGCCGAGGCCGACACCGTCCGGCTGCCGCAGGTCGTCCACGCCGCGAGCTGCGCCTCCTTCCACCCGCCGATGCGCGAGTTCTGCGACGAGGAGCGCTGCTCGGTCGCTCACGGCTTCGAGTCGGGCGAGTACGCCGAAGGGCTGGAGGTCGTCTGGATCGCCGCCGAGGTCGAGTCGAAGCTCGAAGCCGGGCGCGCGCTGGCGGGGCTCTGGCTCGACCGGCTGGAGCAGGTCGCGCAGGCGTGCGGCTTCGAGCGCGTGCGCCTGTGGCTCGTCGCGCGCGCGGGCTTCTCGGCCGAGGCGGCGGAGCTGCTGCGCGAGCGCGGCGCTTTCGGCTCGTGCTCGGAGCAGCTCGAACACCTGCGCGCGCGCCTCGGCGGCCGGGGCGGCCTCGACGCGGGCGAGGCCGACGAGTTCGCCATCGAGCTGCCGATGTCGGAGGACACCGAGCTGATCGCGGCGCACACGGTCGAGCAGATAGCGCGGCGGATGGAGTTCCAGGCCGAGGACATCACCAAGATCAAGCACGCGCTCATCGAGGCTTGCATCAACGCCGCCGAGCACTCCCTGAGCCCCGAGCGAAAAATCTATAACCGCTTTCGCGTCGAAGGTGATAAATTAGTCATCACAGTGTCCAGCCGCGGGCTCTCCCTGCCCGCCGCAGCGGCCCCGGAGAACGGGGCGGCCCCCGCCGACCGCAACGGCGGCGAGGGCGCGAAGGGGCGTAGGGGCTGGGGGCTGAAACTCATCCGCACGCTGATGGACGACGTGGAGTTCGAGCGCGTCGACGACGGCACCCGACTGCGGATGACGAAGTATCTTCGCAAGTAAGAAGGGAAGACCTGACGAGATGTCAGAGCCACTCACCCAGCCCGCGCCGAGGGAGGGCGGGGACGTCGCGGTCGTCTACGCGGGCGACTACGTCAACAAGATGAGCGGCCAGCGCATCGAGCGCGAGTGCCTGACGCGGATGGAGCGCGGCTGCCGCGCCCTCGTCATCAACTTCCGCGACACGGAGCTGGTCAACAGCATCGGCGTCTCGATACTGCTCGGCGTCATCGACGCGGCCGAGGAGCGCGGCGCCCGCGTCGCCTTCTCTAACGTCGGCGTGCACACGCTCAAGCTCTTCGAGCTGCTCGGCCTGACGCGCCTCGTCGTCCTGGCCGACAGCGACGAGGCGGCGCTCGCCACGCTCGACGAATTCGCCCCAACCCCCCCGGGTCACTGAATTGCCGTGAAAGGCCGTGACAGGCGAACCGTAAACCGTGACGGGAAAGAACGGCCTTTCTCTCGCCGCGGCTAACGGTTCTCTGCTCACGCTCTCGTCACGGTTCACTTGTCACGGGTTCCAACATGTCTGACAGCACGCGCATGGTCCTGCACGCCTTCGCGGCGCTCGCCGACCTCGGCGAGGAGATAGCGGAGACGAGCGACTTCGAGGAGATGGTGCGCTCGGCGCTGCACGTCGTCCTCGGCGCGATGGGCATCCGCCGCGGCGCGGTGGCCGAGTTCGACCGCGAAGCCGGCCTGCTGCGCTTCGTCGCCGCGCGCGGCCTCTCGGACGAGCTGCGCCGCGACCTCGCGCTCGTGCCCGGGCCCGGCTCGAACGGCGGCGGCAACGGCTCCGCGCCCTACGCGCACGCCCTCCAGGACTACGCGCGCGTCGAGCGCGAGCTGCACGCGAGGTTCGCGGGCGCGGGCGTCGAGTTCGTCACGCCGCTCGTCGTGCGCGGCGAGCTGGTCGGCGTCATCCTGCTCGGCGTGAAGGCGAGCGGCGAGGCGTTCGCCGAGGAAGACCGCGAGCTCTCGCGCGCGCTCGGCCGCCACGTCGGCGTCGGGCTCCACAACCACCGCCTGCTGCGCGAGGTCGAGCGCCGCGCCGCGGAGAACCGCCGGCTCTACGAAGGGCTGAAGGGCATCTACAAGGACACCGTGCGCGCCTTCGCCGTCGCCATCGACTGCAAGGACAAGTACACGCAGGGGCACTCCGAGCGGGTCGGCAAGTACAGCGAGATCATCGCGCGCGAGATGGGCTGGGGCGAGGAGGAGGTCGAGGGCATCGCCATCGCCGGCTACCTCCACGACGTGGGCAAGCTCGTCGTCGACCGCGACATCATCAACGCGCCCTATCGCATCGACGCCAAGCAGTCCTCGGAGCTGAACCGCCACCCGGCCGCCGGCTACGAAATCCTGAGCCCCATCAAGCACCCCTTCGCAGACATCCCCCTGATGGCGCGCTACCACCACGAGCGGCCGGACGGGCGCGGCTACCCCGACGGCCTGAAGGACGAGGAGATTCCCCCCGGCGCGAAGATCGTCTCGCTCGCCGACTCGTTCGACGCGATGACGACCGACCGCCCCTACCGCCGCCGCCGCACCTTCGACGAGGTGGTCGCGGACTTCCGCCGCAACTCCGGCAAGCAGTTCGCGCCCCCCGCCGTCGCCGCGCTCTGCCGCGCGCTCCTCAAAGAGCTGCGCGGCGAGACCAGCCCACGCCAGATGCTCCGCCTCCTCGGCAAGGGCTACGTCGAAGAGCAGGCGCTGCCCGCGCTCGAACAGCTCATCGCCGACCTCGAATCCGGCGCCTACGCCGCCGCCGGCCAGGCGTAGCGCGGGACGGGGAGTAGACTCTCCTAAAACGCGAGGGCAAGGCTTGTACGAATAAGCCTTGCCCTCGCGTTTTCTAAGAGGTGCCTTCCCGGGGCTGACCCGCCGTTCACTTCGGCTGGATGCGGAGCGTGAAGCTGGCGATGTCGATCTTCTGGTCGGGGAGGACTTCGACGCGCTCCTCGCGGGGGACTTCGCGGCCGCCGACGAAGGTGGGGTTGCGCCCCTTCGGCGTGAACCAGAAGCGGCCGGTGTTGTCGAGTTCGAGCGTGGCGTGGTTGCGGCTGACCTCCGGGTCGCCCTTGATGGGGAGGTCCACGGTGACGGACTTCGAGCCGCGGCCGATGCTGATCTCCTGCTTGGCGACGGGGACGACCTTCTGGCGCTGGCCGTTGTGCCAGACCTCGACGCTGTACAGCTCGGTCGGGCGGACGGAGACCTTCGTCACGTCGCTTTCGAGTTCGCCCGTCTCGCCGCCCGCGTCGGGCTGCGCCGCCGCGGCGGGCGCGGGCATCTCGGCCGGGCGCGCCGTGACCATCGTGTGGCCGCCCTGCTCGTTCGACTCCCAGACGGGCTGGACGCGGAACTCGCCCTTGTTGAGCGTGCCGTCCACGCGCAACTCCACGGCGAATGACTTCGTGGCGAGCTGCGTCTGCCCCGACAGCTCGCGCGCGCGCTCCGAGAGCACGTAGTAGAGCCCCTGCTCCAAGCCCCGCCGCTTCTCGCCCTGCCACTCCTTGTCGTCGTCGTTCGAGAGGTAGACGACGTACTCGGGCGGGATGTAGGTCGGGCCGCCCGGGGGCGTGAACATCTCGCGCTGCATGACGGCCTCGACCTCGCGCGCGACCTTCACGAGGAAATCCTCCCAGATGCGGCGCGGGCGCGCGCCGGCGTCCACTTCGGCCAGCGGGTCGTCCGAGACCTCTCCGTCAATCCAGCGCCGAATCGAATCGATTATGCTCACGGTCTTCGTCACCTCTCAAGGGTACGTGCGTTCAAGACTTCCTCAGGTTGATGCTGTTGACCCAGCCCTCGTCGGACGAGTCGGGGTCGGCCTTCGGCCGCTTGTGCTCGATGACCCGCACCTGGTACCACCGGCCGCTCACCTGCAAGACCCTCACGCGCGACCCGTTCTCGGCCAGCCCGATTATCGTGTAGCTCGGGTCGGGGCCCTTGCGCAAGTTTACATCCGTCGTCGTCACAAATTCACTGCCGGCGATTCCCGTTTTGTTGCCGGCGGCGCCCTGCTGCTGCGGCTGCTGCTGCCACCCCGCGCCCGCGCCGCGCGCGCCGCGGACGTAGACGTATGTGGCGTAGAGCATCCCCGAGAAGGCCAGCAGGAGCAGGAGCGCGACGCCCCACCTGCGCAGCCGCGACGAGACGCCGGATGCGCCGCCGTCGCCGCGGGCGCGCGGCGGGGTGAACGTACCCGCGGGAACGTCCACGCCGGCGCGCGGGGCGAGGAACTGGTCGCTCTCGAACTCGGCGGGCGTCACCGCCGCCGCCGGGCCGCCGTCGCGCGCGATGGGCACGACGAAGCGGTGGCGCGACGAGTGGTTGCCGGGCGCGCGCGACTCGCGGTCGAAGGTCGGGGCGGGGGGCGGCGCGGCCGTGAAGCCGCGCGAGCCGTCCTCGCCGCGGTAGCCGCGCCCGTCCGTCTCGGCCGGGCCGGGCGCCCCGCCCGC
>DASVWB010000045.1:0-2785 GCA_036389815.1 Pyrinomonadaceae bacterium
GACCCGACGAACGTCTTCGCCATGGACGACATCAAGTTCATGACGGGGCTCAACATCGAGCCGGTGGTCGTCTCGGAGGCGAGCGTGCAGGAGGCCATCTCGCGCTACTACTCGCAGTCGCGCGAGATCGAGCTGGCGCGCAACTTCGAGGAGTCCCAGAGCGCCGACGCCGACGTGCAGTACGACGCGCTGCCGCAGTCGTCGATGACGCTCGACGAGCTGGACTTCGAGGCCGACGGCGCCGAGGGGCTGGAGGTCATCGACGAGAACGACGAGATAGACCTCTCGAACCTGACGCGGATGAGCGAGGACGCGCCCGTCGTCCGGCTCGTCAACGTGCTTTTGGCCGACTCGCTCCAGCGCGGGGCCTCCGACATCCACATCGAGCCCTACGAGAAGGAGATGCGCATCCGCTTCCGCATCGACGGCGTGCTCTACGACGTGATGCACCCGCCGCTGCGGCTGCGCGACGCGCTCATCTCGCGCATCAAGATTCTCTCGAAGCTCGACATCGCCGAGAAGCGCCTGCCGCAGGACGGCCGCATCAAGATCAAGCTCAAGGTGCACGGCCGCTCGCGCGAGCTGGACTTCCGCGTCTCGACGCTCCCGACGCTCTTCGGCGAGAAGGTCGTGCTCCGCCTCCTCGACAAGGAGCGGCTGATGCTCGACATGACGAAGCTCGGCTTCGAGCCCGAGAGCCTCGTCAAGTTCCAGCGCAACATCACGAAGCCCTACGGCATGGTGCTCGTCACGGGCCCGACCGGGAGCGGCAAGACGAACACGCTCTACTCGGCCCTGCAGTCTCTGAACACGCCCGAGACGAACATCATGACCGCGGAGGACCCCGTAGAGTTCAACCTCCCGGGCATCAACCAGGTGCAGATGAAGGAGCAGATCGGCCTCAACTTCGCGGCCGCGCTCCGCAGCTTCCTGCGCCAGGACCCGAACATCATCCTCGTCGGCGAGGTGCGCGACTTCGAGACGGCCGAGATCGCCATCAAGGCCGCCTTGACCGGCCACCTCGTCCTCTCCACCCTGCACACGAACGACGCGCCCTCCACCATCTCCCGCCTGATGAACATGGGCATCGAGCCCTTCCTCGTCGCCACCTCCGTCAACCTCATCCAGGCGCAGCGCCTCATCCGCCGCATCTGCAAGGACTGCAAGACCGAGCACAACGTCCCCGCGGAGGGTCTGGTCGAGGTCGGCTTCTCGAAGGAGGAGGCCACGCAGCTCAAGACCTACAAGGGCGCCGGCTGCGCGAAGTGCAACAACACGGGCTACAAGGGGCGGGTCGGCCTCTACGAGGTGATGGAGGTCACGGACGAGATACGCGAGCTGATCCTGATCGGCGCGTCCGCGTTGGAGCTGCGCAAGCGCGCCATCGAGGACGGCATGATCACGCTGCGCGAGTCGGGCCTCCAGAAGATTCGGAACGGCATCACCACGCTCGAAGAGGTGGTGCGCGAAACGGTGGCATAAATGAACAGGCTGCGCATTCTTCTACTTTCGCTGCTCGTCCTCGTCACGGTCGCGGGCGCGCTCCCCATCACGGAGTCTCTGGCCAAGTGGAGCCGCCGCTCGGCGTCGGGCCAGCGCCGGCGCTACCGCCGCCACTCGCGCGCCTGGTGGCGCCGCCACCGCGCGCTCGCGCGCGCCCGGCGCGAGCGCGCCGACCAGCGCCGCCGCCTCGCCGCCGCCGGCGTGGGGGGCGCGCCGAAGGTCAACACTTCCCTCCTCACCTTCAACGCCAACGTCGCCGCGCCCGCCGCCCCCGCCGCGGCGCCCGCGAACGCGAACGCCCCGGTCTCGCTCGCCTCGACGCCGGCGCGCGCCTCGATGCCGCGCACCTCTCCCCTGCCCTTCGACTTCGTCACGCCGCACAACTGGTCGCCCGCGCGCAAAGGCCGCGCCGGCGCGGTCGTCTTCAGCGTCGCCGGCCCCGACGGGCGCGCCTCGGGCGCGGCGGTCGTCGCGCCCGTCTCGCTCTCGGCGGCAGAGCTTTCCGGCTCGCCCTCGAACTCGAAGACGAAGACGGTGGGCGGCCTGCCCGTCACGGCGCTGCGCCGCACGGTCATCGACCGGATGGTGGCCGAGGGCGGCTGGGTGACGAACGACTTCGTGCAGGAGACCCACGGCCGCCGCGTCTTCGTCGTGCTCGCGCAGACGGGCGCGCCCGGCTCGCCCTCGCAGTCCTGGGCCTTCTACTTCACCGAGGTGGACGGCCGCGTCTACAGCCTCGCCACCACCGCGCCCTTAGAGTTCGCCGCGCCGCTCGCGGCCGGCTCCGAGCAGTTCATGGCCTCGCTCCAACCCGCCGCGAGCACCAACACCGCCTCGCAGAGGTGAACCCGAGACGCGCCCGGCCCCGGCCCGTGCGCACGCACCCGACCCAACCCGCCCGGGCCCGCGCGTGAAAGGGCCGCACCACACAGGGAAACTTTATGACGGGACAAGAACAGACGCAGGAGCCGCTCTCGCTCTCCGACCTGCTGAAGAAGCTCATCGAGATGGGGGGCTCCGACCTCCACCTGACGACGAACACGCCGCCGCAGGTGCGCGTCGACGGCCACCTGCGCCCCGTCGAGGGAGTGCGCACGCTCACCTCGGCCGACACCAAGTCGCTCGCCTACTCGGTGCTGACCGACGCGCAGAAGCACCGCTTCGAGGAGGCGCTCGAACTCGACTTCTCCTTCGGCGTCCGCGGCCTCTCGCGCTTCCGCGCCAACCTCTTCAACCAGCGCGGCGCGGTCGGCGCCGTCTTCCGCGCCATCCCCTACGAGAT
>DASVWB010000046.1:0-2784 GCA_036389815.1 Pyrinomonadaceae bacterium
CCCGGACACGGGGCGCGACGCCGACCACACCGGCTACGACCATTGGCTCCACAAGCTCAACGAGTTCGAAGGGAACTTCGTCCGCGCCGAGATGGTCAGAGCCTTCATCTCCTCGGACGAGTACCGCCAGCGCTTCGGCAACTGAATTCCCCGCGCGCCGTGAAAAAAAGTATGGGCGGAGGACTCATCCTCCGCCCATACTTTTTCACCCCGGCCGGTTCGGGTCGCCGGCCTTTACTTCTCCGCCCTCTGCCCCTCCGACTTCCGCGGCGGGGCGTTCTTCACGTACTTGTCGAACCAGCTAATCATCTCGAAGAGGACGTGCTCGGTCGTCTCGCGCGCGGCGTAGCCGTGCGCCTCCAGGGGGAGCGTGACGTAGCGGACGGTGCCGCCGTTGCCGCGGACGGCCTGGTAGAGCCGCTCGGACTGGATCGGGAACGTGCCCGGGTTGTTGTCCGCCTCGCCGTGGATGAGCAGGATGGGCTCGTTAATCTTGTTGGCGACCATGAAGGGCGAGACCTTGATGTACATCTCGGGGGCCTCCCACAGCGTGCGCCGCTCGCTCTGGAAGCCGAAGGGCGTGAGCGTGCGGTTGTACGCGCCGCTGCGGGCGATGCCGGCGCGGAAGAGGTCGGAGTGCGCCAGGAGGTTCGCCGTCATGAACGCGCCGTAGGAGTGGCCGCCGACGCCGACGCGGTCGGGGTCTGTGACGCCCATCTCGGCCGCCTTGTCAATCGCCGCCTTGGCGCTCGCCACTATCTGCTCGACGTACGTGTTGTTCATCGTCTCGGGGTCGCCGACGATGGGCATCGTGGCGTTGTCGAGGACGGCGTAGCCCGCGAGCAGGAAGAAGAGGTGCGAAGGGCCGGTGATGCTCGTGTAGCGCTGCGTCGAGCCTGTCACCTGCCCCGCGACCGAGGGGTCGTTGAACTCCAAGGGGTAGGCCCAGACGACCGTCGGCAGCCGCGTCCCCTCCTTGTAGCCCGGCGGCAGGTAGAGCGTGAACGAGAGGTCCACGCCGTCGCCGCGCTTGTACTTGACGAGCTGCTTTCTGATGCCCTGGAGCTGCGGCGTCGGGTCAGGGACGTTCGTCAGCGCCCTCAGCCCCGAGTCCTTCGCCGCGCCGTCCGAAGGGGCGGCGGGGTCGAGCGTGCGGACGTAGTAGTTCGCCGGCTCGATGGGGCGCTCGCGGCGGGTGATGACCTGGCGCGCGTCGTCCGTGACGAGCGCGACGACCGTCTCGTAAGCCTGCGTGTCGCTGCGGAAGAGGCGCTCGGTCTTGAGAGTCTTCATGCTCATGCGGTCGAGGAAGGGGCGGTCGCCCTCGGGCGTCGAGCCCGTCCCCGTCAGGTAGACGAAGTCGCCGCTGCGCAGCACGGCGCGCCGGCCGTTCGGCAGCACGCGCGTGAGGAGCGCGCCCGGGTTGTTGTAGCGCTCGCTGGAGCTGTGGCTCCAGACGACGCGCGCCTCGGCGCCCGGCTTGTCCACCTCGACGAGCTGCGTCCGCAGCCAGCGGCGGTCGCGGTCGTAGTCGCGCACGAAGGCGAGCGCGCCCGCCTCGTCCCACTCCAGCCCCCGGAAGCGGTGCTCGGTCTTGAAGACCTCGGCGGGCCGGCCCGAGAAGGGCGCCTTGAGCATGAGGACGTGGTCGCGGAACGGCACCTTCTTCCGCGGGTCGCCCTCGTCGAGCGCCTCGACCCAGACGAGCGTCGCCGGCTCGGTCGGCCGCCACTGGTACGAGCGCGGCCCCTTCGGCACGCCCTCGATGGGCACCTCGTCTGCGAGCGGCAGGCTCGCCAGCTTGTGGACGACCTTCCCCGCCCCGTCCCACACCTCGACCTCCTTCGGGAAGTCGTCGGCCGTGTGCAGGTACGAGTAGGGGCGGTGCAGCCGCGCGACGAGCAGGTGCGCGCCGTCGGGCGCGGGCTCCGCGTCGTCGAAGACGGCCGGGGGGCCGAGCGGCGTCGCCTTCCCCGACTCCGAGTCGACGAGGGCGAGCTGCGCCGTCGCGTAGTAGTCGAAGAGGTCTTCGTCGTGCGGGTTCTTCAGGAGGTCCTGATACGTGCGCACGGGCCCGGGCCGGCCCGCGCTCTCCTGTACGTTCGGGGCCCGCGGCACCGCCACCTCGGCGGGCACCGCGCCGCGCCCCGCCGGGACGGTCTGCACGAGGAGCGTGCGGTTGTCCGGCATCCACTGGACGGCCTCGGCCGAGGGGCTGACCGTGACGGCGTTGACGGCCACGCCCTTCAGCAGACGCGCGCGGCCGCTCGCGGCGTCGCCCGCCCACAGCTCGACGCCCGCGCCCGTCGTGTTCGTGAAGGCGAAGCGCCTCCCGTCCGCGCTCCACACGGGGAGCGAGACGTGCGCGCCCTGCGGCAGCTCGACCTTACGCTCCGAGCCGTCGGAGATTCTCTTGAGCGTCATCGAGAGGAAGTAGGTCGCGCGGTGCGGCGAGTTCGTCGCCGGGTTGATGCGCAGCCCCGCGAGCCGGAGCATCGGCTGCGCCAGCTCCGAGATGGGCGGGTAGCGCGTGCCCTGCGCGAGCAGCATGTAGTCTCGCGCGGGGCTGATGACGCCCTGCGGCGGCACGGGCGCGTTGAGCACGTCGAGGACGGCCTGCGGCGGCTTCTGGTATGACTGCGCCGAGGCGGCGCGCCCGGCGGCGGCCGCGAGCACGAGCGCGGCGGCCAGCGCGGCGCCGCCGCCAGTTCGGTAGAGAGCGCGAAGGGATGCAGGTTTGAAGGCCATGACTTAGGGCTCCTCCGGCAGAGGTCTCAAAGGCTC
>DASVWB010000047.1:0-7565 GCA_036389815.1 Pyrinomonadaceae bacterium
GGCGATTTTCGTCCCAAAGGTTTCGCGCTCAAGGGCGTAACTGACGGAGGCGTCGCGCGAGGCGCGGATGACGCCGGTCGCGCCGGCCGCCACCGTGTAGCGCCCCTGCTCCAGCGCGAACATCGCTATCTTGAAGCCCTCGCCCTCCTCGCCCACCATGTTCTCGGCCGGCACGCGCACGTCCTGCAAAGAGAAGTAGCCGGTGTTGCCGGCGCGTATGCCGAGCTTGCCGTGAATCGTCCCCGAGGAGAACCCGGGCATCGTGCGTTCGACGACGAAGCAGGACATCCCCGAGTGGTCGCGCCTCCTTCGCTTCTCCTCGTCCGTCCAGCAGAAGAAGAGGAAGTTGTCGGCCACGTCGGCGAGCGAAATCCACATCTTCTCGCCGTTCAGCACCCAGCCGTCGCCGTCGCGCCGCGCCGTCGAGCGCGCGCCGACCACGTCCGACCCGGCGCCCGGCTCGGTCAGCCCGTAGGTCGCTATCTTCTCGCCCTTCGCCTGCGGCACGAGGTACTTCCGCTTCTGCTCCTCCGTGCCCCACGCGTAGAGCGTCAGCGAGTTCAGCCCCGTGTGGACGCTCATCACGACGCGGAGGAAGGTGTCCACCGCCTCCAGCTCCTCGCAGACGAGGCCGAGCGAGACGTAGTCGAAGCCGGCGCCGCCGTACTCCTCGGGGACGCAGACGCCGAGCAGGCCGAGCGCGGCCATCTTGTCCAGCACCTCGCGGTTGAACTGCTGCTTCTCGTCCCACTCCTTGATGTGCGGCGCGACCTCGCCCTGCGCGAACTCGCGCACGGTCTGGACGAGCGCCCTGTGCTCTTCGTTCAGCTCGAAATCAATCATTGCGTCTTTTCCTCGGAATTGATTTTCGGACGTGCGCCCGCTTCGCGAGGGTCGGCGGGCGCGCCGTGATTTACTTTTGGCGGAGCTTTAAAAAAGTAAGCGACATCTTACACCACCGCCCGCGGGAAAGTCATAGGACGCGGGCCCGCCGGGGTTCAAGCCTCGCCCGGCCCGCCGCCGCCCGGGGCCTCCCCCGGCGCCTGCGCGCCTTCGGGCCGGACGCGCCCCTCTTCGAGCATGGCGCGGGCGGCCTCCTTCGCCTCTTCGAGCGTGCGGACGCGGTTGTCGAGCTGCATCTCGTAGACGGCGCGCTGTATCTCGCCGACCAGCGGCGAGGGCTTGAGCCCCATCTCCAGCAGGTGGCGGCCGAGCAGGACGGCGGGCGGGGGCTTCCGCTCGACCGCAAGCTCGCGCGCGCGCGCGATGAACCACTCCTGCGCCTCGGCCGTGAACCAGCGCTCGCGCGGCACCCACGGCGCGTTGCGCCCGAGGCTGTCGGCCTTCGCGACGCGGTAGAGCAGCTCCAGCTCGCAGCGGCGCGCGAGGCGGCGGAAGGCGCCGTCCGTGACCTCGGCGCGCGTGCGGTGGAACTCGCCCGGCTTGAGGTGGTCGCGCACGAGCGCCGCCACCTGCGAGCGCACGTCGTAGCCGTCGAGCGTGAAGAGCTTCAGGCGGCCGAGCAGCGAGAGCGTCGGCGCGACGCCCGCCTCCTCGTGCCCGCGCGAGCGTATGCGCCCCTCGACGAACGCGGTCGTCGCCGGCTTGCCGAAGTCGTGGCACAGCGCCGCCAGCATCACCGCCACCCGCCGCGGGTAGTCCAGGTCGTCAATCAACTCGCGCGCGCGGTCGCAGACGAGCTGCGTGTGAACGAACACGTCGCCCTCGGGGTGCCAGTCGAACTCCTGCGGCACGCCCTTGAGCGCGTGGAGTTCGGGGAAGAGCTGCGGCGTGACGTTCAGGCTGTCGAGCCATCCGAGGCCGGCCGAGGGGCGCTCGGCGGCGAGCAGAATCTTTTCCAGCTCGCCCCAGACGCGTTCGGCGGGAAGGTCCGTGAGGTCTATCGAGCGGCAGAGTTCGGCGGTCTGCCCCTCGACTTCGAACCCGAAGCGCGCGGCGAACTGCGCGGCGCGCAGCACGCGCAGTGAGTCTTCGACGAAGGTCTCGGGCGAGACGGCGCGCAGGAGGCGGGCCTCCATGTCCGCGCGGCCGCTGTAGGGGTCTATGATTTCGCCCGTGAGCGGGTCTTCGAGGACGGCGTTGACGGTGAAGTCGCGGCGGCGCGCGGCCTCCTCGAACGACATCGCGGGGTCGCCTTCGATGTAGAAGGCGCGGTGGCCGCGTCCGGTCTTGCGCTCGCGGCGCGGGAGCGAGACGTCGAGGTCGCGCCCGAGCTTGTAGACGGTGAACGCCTCGCCGACGACGTTGACGCGGCCGAAGCGCCCGAGCAGCTCGCGCAAGTCGGCCGGCCCGACGCCGTAGACCTCCACGTCCCAGTCCTTCACCCCGCGCCCGAGCAGGCGGTCGCGCACGCACCCGCCGACGAGCAGCGCGCGCCCGCCGGCCTCCTTCACGGCGCGCGCCAGCCGCAGGATTTTTTCGGGGATCGGTGAAGACATCGGAAAGGCCCGGGCGGGCAGTCGGCGGCGGCGCCTAGCCGCGGGGCGCGGCGGGGTCTTCGGCGTCGTCAACGCCGGCGCCCGAGTCTTCCTCGTCCGCGTCGTCGTCGCCGTCGTCGAAGTCTTCGTCGTCGTAATCGTCCTCTTCGTCCTCCGGGTCGTCCACGAGAATCTGGACGCCGCGCGTGGAGGGCAGGCAGCTGATGATCTGCACGCGCTCGACGCGGGTCATCTCGGGCGAGGCGTGCCAGAGCTTGACCCAGAAGCTGCGCGTCTCGCCGTGGACGACGAAGGTCGCGCCGTCCATCATCACGGGGACGGGCACGGCCTCCGTGCCGTCGCGCAGCTCCTCCAGCAGCTCGGGCACGTACTGCCTGAACTGCTCGAACTGGAGGACGACCGCCGACTCGTCCACCTCGGCCGGCGGCAGCTCGACGGGCTCGTCCGATTCGAGGAGCAGCCGCGACTCGGTCTGCTGGTTTCTCTTTTTGACTACTGGCATAAGTTGGCGAATGGCGAACGGCGAACGGCGGGTGGTTAAAAGCCCTCGACGGCCGTTCGCCACTCACCGTTCCCTATTTACTAGCACTTGAGTCCCAGCCTCTTCCTCAGATACTCGGCCAGCTCGGACGCCTTGACGCGCTCCTGCCCCCAGGTGTCGCGGTCGCGGACGGTGACGGCCTCGTCTTCGAGCGACTGGTGGTCGACGGTGACGCAGAAGGGCGTGCCGATCTCGTCCTGCCGCGCGTAGAGCTTGCCGATGCCGCCCGTGTCGTCGTAGACGGCGCGCATCGAGGGCTGCAACTCCGACTTGACGGCCCTCGCCATCGAGACTATCTCGGGCTTGTTCTTCGCCAGCGGCAGCACGGCGACCTTGATGGGCGCGAGCCGGGGGTGCAGGCTCAGAATCACCCGCTTCTCGCCCTTGTCGGTCGTCTTCTCGGCGTAGGCGTCCATCAGGACGGCGAGCACCGTGCGGTTGACCCCTGCCGCAGGCTCTATGACGTAAGGGTAGTAGCGCTCCTTCGTCGCCTCGTCGAAGTAGGAGAGGTCGTCGGTCGAGTCGGGGTTGAGGCGCTTGCCTTCCGCGTCCTCGGGCTTCTTCGAGTGCGCCTTCAGGTCGAAGTCCGTGCGGTTCGCGATGCCCATCAGCTCGTCCCACTGCCTCTCCCCGTCCTCGCGCTCTGGGAAGAAGCGGTAGTGGATGTCCACGGTGCGCTTGGCGTAGTGCGCCAACTCCTCCTTCGGCTGCTCGTAGAAGCGGAGGTTTTCCGGGGCGATGCCGAGGTTGATGAACCACTGGTGGCAGTAGTCGATCCACTCCTGATGCACGCGCTCGTCCTCGCCGGGCCGGACGAAGTACTCCATCTCCATCTGCTCGAACTCGCGCGTGCGGAAGATGAAGTTGCCGGGCGTCACCTCGTTGCGGAACGACTTGCCGATCTGCGCGATGCCGAAGGGAATCTTCCGGCGCATCGCCGTCTGCACGTTCAGGAAGTTGATGAAGATGCCCTGCGCCGTCTCCGGCCGCAGGTAAGCGAGCGCCGTCGGGTCGTCCTCCTCCGCGGCCGCGCCGATGGTCGTGCGGAACATGAGGTTGAACGGGCGCGGCTCGGTCAGGTTCGTCGAACCGCAGTTGGGGCACTTGACCGCGCCCTGCCGCATCGGCTCGGCGGCGTCGCCGGGCCCGGACGGTTCGAGCTTGTCGGCGCGCAGGCGGCTCTTGCACTCGCGGCAGTCTACGAGCGGGTCGCTGAAGGTCTCCTCGTGCCCCGAGTATTTCCACACCAGCCGGTTGAGGATGATGCTGGAGTCAATGCCCTCCATGTCGTCGCGCTCGTGAACCATCCAGCGCCACCATGCCTGCTTGACGTTGTTGCAGAGTTCCACGCCGAGCGGGCCGTAGTCCCACGCGCTCCCCAATCCGCCGTAAATCTCGGACGAGGGGAAGACGAACCCGCGCCGCTTCGAGAGCGACACGACCGTTTCGATGTTCGGTGCTGCCAATGTGCTTCTCCGGTAGATGGTAAATGGTAAATGGCGAATGGCGGGCAGACGAGTACGTCTTTCCACTCACCGTTCACCATTTACTATTTACCAGCATGTTAGCAGCCGCGCGCCGCAGTTGAAAAGAAGGGAGGCGGGGCGCCGCCGCCGGCGCCCCGCCTCCCGCGTCCGTCCGAAACCCCCGCCCGCGCTATTTCGTCGCCGGCGCCGACGGCGCGTCCACCTTGATGTTGACGTCCGTCTTGCGGCCGCCGAACATGCCGCCGCGCCACGCGAAGAACGCCGCGATGACGACGATCAGAAAGATCACCACGATGGCGACCACGCCGGTGTTGCCCGAGCCTTCCCCGTCAGCCATGCCTTTGAATCCTCCTCTATACTGAGTTCCCGCTAACTCCGCGCGAGGTTAAAAGTTCTAAAACTAAACAACGAAAGGAATCAAGACTCCGCCCCGCGTTCCGTAACAGTACGTCGGCGGACGCCCGCGAGTGGGTTTAAGAAAAGGGCGTGCCACGGGGGCAGTAGACAGTAGGCAGTAGACAGTAGACAGTAGGGCTCCGCCTCCCTGCTGTTGACGATGCAGCCCGAACGATTCGTTCGTGACGGTATTTCTACTGTCTACTGCCTACTGTCTACTGTCTACTCCCCTTTAATGCCTACTGCCTACTAAAAGCGGAAGCGCCGTGCCCTCCGTTCGAGTGGCACGGCGCTCGTCCGTCTTCGGCTCCTTCGGTTTCGGCCTTCAGTCGCGCCGCGTGCGGCGCGAGGGCGCGCGCAGTTGGTCGGGCGTGACGGTCGGCGTCGGGCGCGGGGCTTCGGCACCTTGGGGCACGAGCCACAGCTCGAAGGCGTTGGAGTCGCGGTAGCCGCCGTTGACGGTGACGATGCGGTCGCGGCTGATGCCGCGCGTCGTCGACAGGTAGTCGGCCGCGCGCCTCGTCATCCGGTCGGCCTCGCCGGGGCGGCTGTTGCGCCCCGCGTAGGCGATGACGTAGCCGGTCGCGCCCGGGTTGTTCTGCAACTCGATGGCGAGGTTGTCGAACCGCGCCTTGTCGTCGTCGTGGGCGATGGACGGGAACTCGTCGAACCGCTTGGGCGGCGTGATGTCGGGCAGGCCGCCGACGCCGGTCGCGGCCTGCGCCGTCTGCCGGCAGGCGCGGTCGCCCGAGCCGTCGTCGACGACGAGGATGGCCGTCAGCCGCTTGTTCCCGAGCCCCGAAGAGTCCACCGTGATGGTCGGCGTGCCCACGCCCGAAAGTATCCGCGCGGCGGGCGGGCTGACCGTCCAGGTGTAGTTGAGCCCCGAGGGCCCCTGGTAGCCGACGTCGGCCGTGAAGGTGACCACGTCGCCGTCCGAGACCTGCGCCGGCGCGGTGACGTTGACCGGGTACGGGCAGGGCGAGGCGGCGATGGCCGGAATCTCGATGGTGCGCGGGCGGTAGTTGAGCGCGATGCAGTTCTTGCGCCCGGCGGCGATCTGGAAGGTCTGCGCCCAGCGCGTGTTGTTCGGGAAGACTATCTCGACGGTGTGCGGGCCGGGCTGAAGCTCGATGGCGCGGACGTAGTCGGTCGTCTCGCCGGCGGGCTGGCCGTCAATGGTGATGGGGTAGCCGCCGGGCTGCGTCGAGACCTCGATGCGCCCCGTCGTCGGCGTCTGCGTCTTCTTGTTCTTCTGCTTGGCCTCGGCGCTGAAGGTCAGGAGCGAGGCGGAGGCGGCCAGCGCCAGGAGCGCGAAGGCCGCGAGCATGCGCGACGCGCGCGGGGAGTCCTTCTTCGTGCCTCTCGGTCGGAGCATGAGTCTAGACCTCCTCGGTCGTGACGCTGAGTGTTTCGCAGGCCAGCTGCTTGCGTGCGCGGCGGCGGCGCGCGCCGGCGCCGACGGCCAGAAGGCCCGAGCCGAAGAGCAGGAGCGACATCGGCTCCGGCACCCCCGGCGGCGGGGGCGTCGGCGGCGGGTTGTTGGGTGGCGGGTTCTCCTCGCCGGTGCAGATGCCGCTGACGCAGATGAGCGGGATGCCGGCGAGCGTCCACCACGGGAAGCCGCCCTTCGGAATCACCCTCTCCACGGGTATCTCGCCGCAGTCGCAGACCGTGCCGGTCACGTCGCCGAGGTCTACGGTCTCGACCTTGCCGCCGCTCTGCGAGATGGTCGGGTCGGCGGAGGACGGGCCGGAGGTCTGGCCGGGACCGGCAGCGCCCGACGGCTGCTGCGCGCCGGCCGACTGCTGCTGCTGTTCGGAGGAGCCCGCGACGCTCTGCGTCTGCCCGCCGCCGCCCTGCGCGCCGAAGCGCAGGCGCAGGTCGGAGGCCGGGCGAACCTGCCCGCCCGTGCCGACCGTGCGCGCCAAGTCACCGTAGGTGATGGTGCCAGCGCGGGCCGCGGGCGCGGCCGCGATTAACACGCCGAGCATCAGAGCGATTGTGCGGATTGCTTGATGCCTCATCGAGGGGTCATCCTCCTTGAATCCATTCCCCGCCAGACCTGCGCTTCAGAACTTCGACCGCGGAAGGTTCGGGGCTTTTTTCGCGGCCGGGAGACGGCTATTTCGGCCGGCCGGCCGCCGAAGCGGCCTGACAACCGCCGGCCGAAGCCTTTAACCGCCCTGTTTCCGAAAGACTTGCGGCGAAACCTCTCCCGGGTTACCGCAAAGGGAAGAGACTCCGAATAGCTTTAGAGTTCCAATTTCGGCAGCCCATTAAACCCGCGCCGGGGAGGAACTGTCAAGATAAAAAAGGGCCCGCCCCGGCGGGGCGAACCCTTTTTTATCACAGGACTTAGCCGCCCGAGGCCGCCGGCCTAGTCCGCGTCGCCCTGGCCGGCGGCCTCGGCGCGCCCGCCCCCGCCGGCTTTCTGCTTCTCGTCGCGGAGCACGGCCTTGCGGGAGAGCTTGATCTTGTTGCCCTCCTTGCCGATGCACTTGACGAGAATCTGCTGCCCCTCCTTGAGTTCGTCCCGCACGTCGCGGACGCGGTGCTCGGCGATCTCCGAGATGTGGAGCAGCCCGTCGGTGCCGGGGAAGATCTCGACGAAGGCGCCGAAATCGACGATCCGCGAGACGGTCCCGAGGTAGGTCTCGCCGATCTCGGCCTCGGCCGTCA
>DASVWB010000048.1:0-1990 GCA_036389815.1 Pyrinomonadaceae bacterium
CGAGCCGCTCGACGGCCCTGACCTTGGTCTCGGGCGCGGTCTCCGGCGCGACGACGGTGCAGGGGACGCCGAGTTCGCGGGCGCGCCAGGCGACCCCCTGCGCCATGTTGCCGGCGGACGCCGTAAGCACGCCTTCGGACAGTTCCTCGCGCGACAGGCGCGCCATCGCGTTCGCCGCGCCGCGTATCTTGAACGAGCCGATGGGCTGGAGGTTCTCCAGCTTGAGGTATATCTCGGCGGGCGCCTCGCGGAAGTTGAGCCGCACGAGCGGCGTCCGTATCGCCGCGCCGGCGATGCGGCGGCGCGCGTCCTCGACATCGGCGAGCGTTGGCAGCATGACCGTCCCCCCATTGCCTTTTCAGCCGAGCTTGGATCGAAAGGGAGTAGCCGCACAGTCACGGCTCAAAGCAATCTGGAATCTCAAATCTCAAATTTGAGAGTTCAGATTCTTAAAGAGATTTCCCGTGTCTCCGCGGTCAACTTTCCTCCCTCAGAAACGCACACGGGTGCCCGCGCCCGTCTCCCGGGCTTTGTCGTACAGGTACCTCGCGGCCGCGAGGTCTTCGGCCGCGACCCCGAGCGACTTGAACAGCGTTATCTCGTCGTCCGAGGTGCGGCCCGGCTTAGACCCCATGAGCACCTCGCCCAGCTCCGCCCTGATGTGCCCGGGCCCGACGGCCCCCTCACGCGCCGCGCGCAGGTAGTCGCCGGCCTCGTTGAGAGTGGATTCGACGCTGTCCACGAAGAGGCTCGACGCGGCGACGGTGGCCGCGTCCAACTCGCGCGCGTTCGGCGTGCAGGCCCCGACCGCGTTGACGTGCGCGCCCCCCGAGACCCATTCGCGCCGCACGACGGCCTCGGCCGCGCTCGTCGCCGTCACGATCAAATCCGCCCCGCCGAGCGCCTCCTCCGCCGTCCCGACGGCCTCCACGGGGAACGCGTAGCGCCCCTCCAACTCGCGCGCGAGCCGGAGGGCACTCTCGAAACTGCGGCTCGCCACGCGACACCGCCTGATTCGACGGACGCGGGACATCGCCTCGACGTGCGAGCGCGCCTGCACGCCCGCGCCTATCACCGCCAGGTCGCCCGCGTCCTCGCGCGCCAGCGCGTGCGTCGCCACGCCCGAGACGGCGGCCGTCCGCACCGCCGTCACCGCCGACGCGTTGACGACCGCCAGCAGTTCGCCCGTCTCCGCGCTGAAGAGCAGTACGGCGCCCTGGTGCGAGTCCTTACCCCGCGCCGCGTTCGCCGGGAAGACGCAGATGGCCTTCAGGCCGAAGGCCGGGCGCGCGCCGGAGGAGTAAGCGGGCATGAGCCCCATGAGCCCCGCGGCGTCGGGCGGTCTAACGACGGTCCGCAGCGGCTGATAGACCTGCCCGCCGGCGTGCGAGACGAGGGCGTCGCGCATGAGCGGGATGCACTCCTCCACGGGGAGCAGCGCTACGACATCTTCGTGGCTGAGGAGCAGAACGTCCATCGGGTTTGCGGCGCGGCGGCCGTCGGGGCCCAAAAACACTAATGGCCTCCCCGAAGGGAGGCCACGAGTGTTGCGGTTGCCACAAAGTAGTGGCGGAGCCGACGGGACTCGAACCCGCGACCTCCGACGTGACAGGCCGGCGTTCTAACCAACTGAACTACGACTCCGCGAGAAACCTTAAATTTTCAAGGCCGGCACGCGCTTGGTAGGCACGGAGGGATTCGAACCCCCAACCTCCACCTTGTAAGGGTGGCCGTCTACCGTTGACATACGTGCCTGCAAGGAACCGCCTAACCGGGAATAAATTTAAGAGAAGAGGGCGCGTCTGTCAAGCGCCCGGCCGCCCGTAGAACGGCCGCGGCTCCGGAAATCCTTCCGCCCCGTTTAGTAGGCAGTAGGGAGGGAGTAGACAGTAGGCAGTAGGCAGTAGACAGTAGACAGTAGACAGTAGACAGTAGATAAAGAACGGGCGGCGCGTCTGAGTCTCAGCGGGGACGCGCCGCCTCTGCTTTT
>DASVWB010000049.1:0-14860 GCA_036389815.1 Pyrinomonadaceae bacterium
CCCCCCCCCCCCCCCCCCCCCCGCCCCCGTGGCTCAAACCCGCCCCGATTCACCCGCAGGCGTTAAGCGACGACGTAGAAGCTCTCCTTAATGGAGGGGTAGCACTCGCAGGCCGCGGCCTCCAGGAGCCCGCGGTCGAGCAGGCGCACGTGGCCGCGCGTGTATCCGATGACGCCGCGGTCGCGTAGCTGCGTCGCGGCGCTCGTCACCCCGGCGCGGCGCGTGCCGAGGTGGCGCGAGATGCGCTCGTGCGTCAGCGTCAGCGGCGCGTCGCCCGCGCGGTCGAACATCATCAGCAGCCAGGTGCACAGCCGCTCCTCGACGCGGTGGTTGCCGTTGCAGACGGCGCGGCGCGAGAGCGTCGTGAGGCGCGAGCCGGCGTAGCGCAGCAGCAGGCGCTGGAACGCGCCGCCGCGCGCGAACTCCTGCCTGAGCACGTCCACGCGCGCGCGCAGGGCGCTGCCGGCGAGCGCGACCTCCGTCACGTACGACGGCGCGGGCACGTCGAAGACCGCCGTCAGCCCGGTCATCCCCTCGCGCCCGACCATGTCGGACTCGGTCATCCCGCCCTCGGAGAGGATGTAGACGTGCGAGACGACGGCCGTCTCGGGGAAGTAGGCGTGGCGCATCTCGGCGTCGAGCTTGTAGAGCACCTCGCCCGCCGCGAGCGAGACCGGCTCCAGGTGAGGGAAGAGGCGCGAGAAGTCTTCCGCGGGCAGCGCGCTCAGGAGCCTGTTGTTGAGGGGCCCGTTCAGCGCCTCCGCCGGCCGCGGCTCCGGGGCGGGCGGGGGCGGGGCGGCGAAGGGGAGCCGGCCGGGGGCGCCGGCCGGGGCCGCCCTCACCGCGCGAGGTTCGCGCGACTCGCCGCGCGCGGGGGCGTTCGTTCTTCCGAGGTCGTTGTTCATAAACTTCTCCAGACGTTCGCATGAGGGTGAGAGCCGCCACGCCGGGGCGGCCGCGCGGGAGGGCGCTTTAGAAGTGCTCTCCTGATGTGCACCAGAACCCACCTGTCTTCCGGGGTGAAACAGGTTTTCGCGCCGGGGGTGTTTGTGATAATAGTCTACGGCGTCGCCTTTGAAAATCCGCCCCCGTACAAATATCGTTTCCCCGCGCCCCCGGGGAGGCGCGGGGCGCGAGACAGGGAGCCCCCTTTATGTCTGCCAACACGCAAGACCGCCTCGCGCGGAACAGGCTGCTGGCCGCGCTGCCGGCCGCGGAGCTGGAGCGGCTGCGGGCGCGCGCCGAGGTCGTCACGCTCCGCCACGGCGACCACATCATCACCCCCGACGAGCCCATCCAGGATGTCTACTTCCCCGTCTCCTGCCTGCTCTCGATGGTGACGACGATGGAGGACGGCGCGACGGTCGAGTCGGGTACCATCGGGCGCGAGGGGATGTCGGGCATCCCCGTCCTGCTCAACGCGGGGCAGACGACGATGCCGACCTTCTGCCAGATTCCGGGCGAGGCCGCGCGCCTGCGCGCCGAGGTGCTCAAGGAGTCTTACGAGCGCAGCGAGGAGGTGCGCAGAACCCTCAACCGCTACGTCCACACGGTCGTCGTCGTCGGCTCGCAGTCGTCGGCCTGCAACGCGCTGCACCGCGTCGAGGCGCGGATGTGCCGCTGGCTCCTGATGTCGAGCGACGGCGTGGGCTCCGACGAGGTGAACCTCACGCAGGAGTACCTCTCCGTGATGCTCGGCGTGCGGCGGCCGGGCGTGACCGAGGTCGCGGGGAAGCTGCGCGCCGAGGGGCTCATAGACTACAGCCGCGGCCAGATACGCATCACCGACCGCGCCGGGATGGAGCGCCTCGCCTGCGAGTGCTACGGCCGGGTCAAGGGGGAGTACGAGCGCCTGTTCGGCGGCGCCTGAGAGTCGCCGTTCCGCCGGAGGTGTTAATCTGCTACCCGAGGGTGGAGCGAAAGCCGCGATGCAGGACGAGCCGACCAGACCCCACACGCCCGAGGAGATCGAGCGCGCCCTGCGCGAGAGCGAGGAGCGCTACCGCGCCTTCATCGCCAACAGCTCCGAGGGCATCTGGCGCTTCGAGCTGGACGAGCCCGTCCCCGCAGACCTCCCCGAAGACGAGCAGATAGAACTCTTCTACGCCCGCGGCTACCTCGCCGAGTGCAACGACGCGATGGCGCGCATGTACGGCTTCGGAGGCGCCGCCGAGGTCGTGGGCGCGCGCCTCGGCGACTTCCTCGTCCGCGAAGACCCCGACAACGTCGCCTACCTGCGCGCCTTCATCCGCTCCGGCTACCGCCTGACCGACGCCGAGTCGGTCGAGGTCGACCGCGAGGGGCGCCGCCGCCACTTCCTCAACAACCTCGTCGGCGCGGTCGAAGGCGGGCTGCTCCTGCGCGCGTGGGGCACGCAGCGCGACGCGACCGCGATGAAGGAGGCCGAGGAGGAGATGCGCCGCGGCGAGGAGCGCTACCGCTCGCTGCTGGAGAACGCCAACGACATCATCTACTCGCACGACCTCGCCGGCAACTACCTCACCATCAACCGCGCCGGCTCCGAGACCACCGGCTACACGCGCGAGGAGATTCTGGGCGGCCTCAACATCGCGCAGGTCGTCGCGCCCGAGCACCTCCCGCTCGCCAAGAGGATGACGGAGCAGAAGATCCGTAACCCGGACTCGCCTACCGTCTACGAGGTGGACATCATCTCGCGCGACGGCCGCCGCCTGACGCTCGAAGTCTCGACCCGCATCGCCTACAAGGACGGGCGCCCCGTCGCCGTCGAAGGCATCGCGCGCGACGTGACCGAGCGCGTGCGCGCCGCGCAGGAGCGCGAGCGGCTGCTCGCCAGCGCCCGCGAGGCGCGCGAGCGGGCCGAGGAGGCGCTGCGCCAGCGCCGCGACGTGGAGGAGCGGCTGCGCGCGCTCGTCGACGCCTCGCAGAGCCTGCTCGGCTCGCCCGAGACGGACGCCGTGCTGCCGGCCGTCCTCGAACTCTCGCGCAGCCTCATCGCCGCCGACGCCTACGCCATCTGGCGCGTCCTGCCCGGGGAGTCGGCTTGGGCCGTCGTCGCTTCGAGCGGGCTGTCGGACGAGTACGGGCGCGACCGCATCGAGATCACGTCCGAGACGCCGCGGCTGCCCGACGCGCCGCTCGTCGTCGAAGACGTGACGGCCCTGCCGCTCCTCGCCGAGCGCCGCGAGCTGTACCGCCGCGAGGGCGTCCGCTCGATGCTCACGCTGCCCCTGCGCGCGCACGGCGAGTCGGTCGGCACGCTCGTCTTCTACTACCGCGAGCCGCGCCGCTTCGCCGAGACGGACGTGGTCGTGGCGACCGCGCTCGCCAACCTCGCCGCCTCGGCGCTGCGCACGGCCGAACTCTACGACGAGCAGCGGCGGCTCCGGCGCGAGGCCGTCACCTCCGAGCGGCGCGCCACCTTCCTCGCCGAGGCGGCCGCCGTGCTCTCCGCCTCGCTCGACTACGAGAAGACCCTGGAGGCCGTCGCACACGCCGCCGTGCCGTGGGTCGCGGACTGGTGCGGCGTGGACGTGGTCGGCGAGGACGGCGGCGTGCGCCGCCTCGCCGTCGCGCACGTCGACCCGGCGAAGGTCGCTTGGGCGCGCGACCTTCAGGAGCGCTACCCCTACGACCCGGAAGCGCCGCACGGCGTCCCCGAAGTCCTGCGCACGGGCCGCTCGGAAATCTACGAGGAGGTGCCGGATGAGCTGCTGGTCGCGGCGGCCCTCGACGAAGAGCACCTGCGCATCATGCGCGAGGTGGGCTTCACGTCCGTGATGGTCGTGCCGCTCGCGGCGCACGGGCGCGCCTTCGGCGCCATCACCTTCGTCACGGCCGAGTCGGGGCGCCGCTACGGCGCCACAGACCTCGCCTTCGCCGAAGACCTCGCGCGCCGCGCCTCGCTCGCCGTCGAGAACGCGCGCCTCTACCGCCAGGCGCAGGAGGCCAACCGCATCAAGGACGAGTTCCTCGCCACGCTCTCGCACGAGCTGCGCACGCCCCTGACCGCCATCCTCGGCTGGGCCTCGATGCTCAAGGGCGGCGGCTTCGACGCGGAGGCGACGCGCCGCGCCGTCGAGACCATCGAGCGCAACGCGCGCGCGCAGCGCCAGATAGTCGAGGACGTGCTCGACGTGTCGCGCATCATCACGGGCAAGCTCCGCCTCGACGCGCGCCCCGTCGAGGTGCGCGCCGTCTTGCAGGAGGCCGTCGAGACCGTCCGCCCGGCGGCCGAGGCCAAGGGCGTCTTCCTGAGCACGCTGCTCGGGGCTGAGGTGGGCGAGGCACCGGCCGACCCCGACCGGCTCCGGCAGGTCTTCTGGAACCTGCTCTCGAACGCCGTCAAGTTCACGCAGCGCGGCGGCCGCGTCGAGGTTGAGCTGCGGCGCGAGCGCGCGCAGGCAGTCGTGCGCGTCGGCGACACGGGGGCCGGCATCGCGCCCGACTTCCTGCCGCACGTCTTCGACCGCTTCCGGCAGGCCGACATGGGCACGACGCGCCAGCACGGCGGGCTCGGCCTCGGGCTCTCGATAGTCCGCCACCTCGTCGAGCTGCACGGCGGCACGGTCGAGGCCGAGAGCGCCGGCCTCGGCCGCGGCGCGACCTTCACAGTCCGCCTGCCGCTCCGTGAGCCGCGCCCCGCGGGGGCGCCGGCCGGGGCGGAGCCGGCGGCCTCGGCCGTGCCCTGCGTCGCGGGCGAGTCGGTGACACTGGCGGGGACGCGCGTCCTCGTCGTCGAGGACGAGGAGGACGCGCGCACGATGTTGAAGGTGTTGCTTGAGGGCTGCGGCGCGAGGGTCGACGCCGTGGCTTCGGCCGCCGCGGCGTGGGAGTCGCTCGAAGGCGCGGGCTGCGACGTGCTCGTGAGCGACATCGGGATGGCCGTCGAGGACGGCTACACCTTCATCGGGCGCGTGCGCGAGCGCGACGCGCGGCGCGGGCGTCGCACGCCGTCGCTGGCGCTGACGGCCTTCGCGCGCGCCGAAGACCGCGAGCGCTCGCTCGCCGCCGGCTTCGACGCGCACCTCGCGAAGCCGGTCGAGCCTTCGCAGTTGCTCTCGGCCGTGGCCGCGCTCGCGGCGCGCGGCGCGGGCGTCGCACGCGATGATAGAACTGCCTGAGTCGGACGAAGAGCTGCTGCGCGAGTGCGAGGTCGAGACCTTCCGCTCGGGCGGCCCCGGCGGCCAGCACGTCAACAAGGTCGAGACGGGCGTCCGCCTCCGCCACCCCCCCTCGGGCGTCGTCGTCAACTGCCGCGAGGAGCGCAGCCAGCACCGCAACAAGATGAACTGCCTGCGCAAGCTGCGGGAGGAGGTGGCGCGCCTCAACTACCGCCCGCCCAAGCGCGTCCCCACGCGCCGCACGCGCGCCGCGCGCGAGCGCACCCTCGAAGAGAAGTCGCGCCGCTCCCGGGTCAAACGCCTGCGCTCGAAGCCGACGCGCGAGGACTGACGCCCTTACCCCGGGGCGCGCTTTCGCCTTGTCCCTTTCTTTCGGCGCTTGCTATATTCGCTCCGCGCTTTCAGTCCCTCAAAAGTCCCCGGAGCCTGACGGATGCTTCACCTCGCGGTCGTCGGAGTCGCGTACCTGCTCGGCTCGATACCGTTCGGGTATCTGCTGGTTCGCCTGCGCGGCGGCGGCGACGTGCGCGAGACCGGCTCGGGCGGGACGGGCGCGACCAACGTGACGCGGCGCGCGGGCCGGGGCGCGGGGCTCCTGACGCTCCTGCTCGACGCGCTGAAAGGAATGGCGGCGGTGCTGCTTGCGCGCGCGGCGCTGGGCGCGGGGGCGGAGTGGTGGGTGTGCGCGGCCGGGGCCTGCGCGGTGCTGGGGCACGTCTTCCCCGTGTGGCTGCGCTTCCGCGGCGGCAAGGGCGTGGCGACGGGGCTCGGCGTCTTCCTCGTCCTCGCCCCGCTCGCGACCCTGTGCGCGCTGCTCGTCTTCCTGGGCGTCGTGTGGCTCTGGCGCTACGTCTCGCTCGGCTCCATCGCGGCCGCCTGCGCGCTGCCCGCGGCGGTCTGGGCCTTAAGCTCGCTCGGCATCAGCGACCGCGCCGCGCCCCCGCTGCTCGCCCTCGCCGCGACGGGGGCCGCGCTCATCGTCTTCATGCACCGCGCGAACGTCGGGCGGCTCCTGCGGGGGGAGGAGAGCAGGTTGAAACTATGAATGATGAGTGATGAATGATGAAGTAACGGGCTGCCGCCTTCGATTCATCATTCATCACTCATCATTCATCACTTCTTCATGCGTGTCGCAGTCATCGGGGCGGGAGGTTGGGGCACGGCGCTGAGCATCACGGCGGCGCGCGCGGGGTGCGAGGTGCGCCTGTGGGCGCGCAGCCCCGAAGCGGCGGCCGGGATGGAGGCGAGCCGCGTTAACTCGCCCTACCTCGAAGGCCACACGCTGCCCGACGGCGTGCGAGCGACGGCCGAAGCGGGCGGGGCGCTGCGTGGCGCGGAGCTGGTCATCCTCGCCGCCCCCTCGCACGCGACGCGCGGCGTGCTGGAGGGGCTGCGCGCGGAGTTCCCGAGGGGCGCGACGGTCGTCAGCGCGACGAAGGGCGTCGAGGTCGAGACGGGGAAGAGAATCTCCGAGGTCGTCTCGGAGGTGCTGGGCGCGGAGTCGGCCTCGCGCTTCGTCTGCCTCTCGGGGCCTTCGTTCGCGCGCGAGGTCGCGGCCGGGCACCCGACGGCGGTCGTCGCCGCCTCGAACGAAGAGGCGCACGCGCGGGGCGTGCAGCGCGCGCTGAGCACGCGGAACTTCCGCGTCTACACCAACCCGGACGTGGTGGGGACGGAGCTGGGCGGCGCCTCCAAGAACGTGATGGCGCTCGCGGCCGGGATGGTCGCGGGGCTGGGCTTTGGCGCCAACAGCGTCGCCGCGCTCGTCACGCGGGGGCTGGCCGAGATGACGCGGCTCGCGCTCGCGGAGGGCGGGCGGCTCGAAACCCTGATGGGGCTGGCGGGGCTCGGAGACCTTGTGCTGACCTGCACGGGCGGGCTCTCGCGCAACCGCCACGTCGGGCAGGAACTCGGCCGCGGCCGCGCGCTCGCCGACGTGCTCGCCGGGACGCGCGAGGTGGCCGAGGGCGTCCGCACGACGCGCGCCCTGCGACTCATCGCCGCGCGCTGCGGCGTCGAGATGCCCATCGCCGAAGAGGTGCACGCCGTCCTCTACGACGGCAAACCGGCCCGCGCCGCCGTCGAGAGCCTGATGGCGCGGCCGCTGAAAGAGGAGTAGAAAGTAGACAGTAGTCAGTAGACAGTAGGGCTCCGCCTTCCTGATATTGATTCTAAAAGGCCGGGCGGCTATAAAGTTCAACTACTGGCTACTGACTGCTGGCTACTGACTACTGATTTATTTATGCCTGACGAAGAGAAGAATCTCGTGACGAACCGCGCGGCGCTGCACGAGTACCACATACTCGACCGCTACGAGGCGGGCGTGGCGCTCCAGGGGACGGAGGTGAAGAGCGTCCGCGCCGGCCAGATTCAGTTGAAGGAGTCCTACGTCTCCGTGCGCGACGGCGAGGCGTGGCTCATGGGCGCGCACATCTCGCCCTACGCGCACGGCAACCGCCTCAACCACGACCCGACGCGGACGCGCAAGCTCCTCCTGCACCGCCGCGAGATCGACCGCCTCGACGAGCAGGCGACGACGAAGGGCCTGACCCTCGTCGTCACGCGCGTCTACCTCAAGGGCGGCCGCGTCAAATTTGAGATTGGCGTGGCCCGTGGTAAAAAACTGTACGACAAGCGAGAGACCGAGATGCGCCGCACCGTCGAGCGCGAGACGCGCGCCCAGTTGAAGGAGCGAGAGCGCGGATAGGGAGAAAAGGAGACTATGGAGATTCAAACCAGCGCCGGCGGATTCGCCGACGCCGACGTGCAGGGGCTGGCCGTCGCCGTCTTCAAGGACGAGCGCGCGGACGAGGGACTCCTCAAGGAACTGGACGCTGCCGCGGGCGGCCTCATCACTTCCGTCCTCGAATCCGAAGAGCTGAAGGGGAAGGAGGGCGAGTCGGCCTACCTGCACCTGCCCGCGGGCGCCGCCGGCACGAAGGCGAAGCGGCTGCTGCTCGTCGGCGTCGGCGACCGCGCCGACTACCGCGCCGCGCAGGTCTCGCAGTTCGCCGGCGCGGCCGTGCGGCACTTGCGCTCGCGCAACGTCAAGACGGTCGGCCTCGTCCCGCGCCCCGAAGGAGGGGACGCCTCCGCGGCCGCCTCGGCAGCCGTCGAGGGCGCCGTCATCGGCCTCTTCGAGCCCGACAAGTACCGCACCATAGACAAGGAGGAGCGCACCGTCGAGCGCCTCGTCGTCATCGCCGCGGGCGCGGACGAGGAGGCTCTGCGGCGCGGGGCCGAGCGCGGCCGCGTCGTCGGCGAGTCGGTCAACTTCACGCGCGACCTCTCCAACGAGCCCGGCGCCTACATGACGCCCACCATCATGGCCGAACGCGCGCAGGGAATCGCCAACGAGTTCGGACTCAAAATCGACGTGCTCGACCAGGCGCGCATGGAGCAGGAGGGCATGGGCGCGCTCCTCTGCGTCGCGCGCGGCTCCGACGAGCCGCCGAAGATGATGGTGCTCACCTACCTGCCCGAGGGCAAGGAGCGGGTCGAGGACGGCGAAGACTTCCTCGCGCTCGTCGGCAAGGGCATCACCTTCGACACGGGCGGCATCTCCATCAAGCCGTCCGAGAACATGGAGCTGATGAAGTACGACATGACGGGCGGCGCCACCGTCCTCGGCGTCATGCGCGCCGTCGCGCAGCTCAAGCCGCCGATCCCCATCCTCGGCGTCGTCCCCTCGACCGAGAACATGCCTTCGGGGAAGGCGACCAAGCCGGGCGACGTCGTGCGCGCCATGACGGGCAAGACCATCGAGGTCATCAACACCGACGCCGAAGGCCGCCTCATCCTCGCCGACGCCGTCTCCTACGCCAGGAAGCTCGGCGCCACCCGTGTCATCGACATGGCGACGCTCACCGGCGCCGTCTCCATCGCACTCGGCGACGTGAACACGGGCATCCTCGGCACAGACCAGGAGTTGATTGACGAAGTCATCGAGTCCGGCAGAGAGGTCGGCGAGAAGTTCTGGCAGTTACCCCTGGACAAGGAGTACACCCGGCAGATCAAGTCCGACATCGCCGACATCAAGAACGTCGGCGGCCGCAAGGCCGGCACCATCACCGCCGCCGCCTTCATCAAGGAGTTCGCCGAAGGCATCTCCTGGGCACACCTCGACATCGCCGGCACGGCCTGGGGCGACGAGGCCAAGCCGTTCCGCGCGAAGGGCCCCACGGGCGTCGCCGTCCGCACGCTCCTCAACTTCATCGAGCGCGAGTCGGCGCGCGCCGCCGGGGATAAGCAGGGCGGCGGTCGGAAAGGTTAGATGACGCCCACGCCGGGCACTCTTCGACGCCGCCTGTCAACATTTGTTGACAGGCGGCGTCAACATTTGTTGACAGATTAGGGCGGGACAAAATCTAAAAAATGGAAATTCCCCCAACTTTTTACTTGCAAGATATTCGGCATATGTGTTGCAATGAGGGCGCGTAAGAAGAGCTTGTGGGTGCGGGCACCACAAAAAAAGTCCTCGCCCCCCTCGGCGGTCGCCCGAGGTAAAGCGCTGCCCCCCAAGCTCAAAATCTTCACACGCGCGCGTCCCGTCCGAAACTCTCCGGAGCTTCTGGCGGGACGCGCGCGTCTAAAAGTGTTATAGTGGCGCCCGAAGGGTGCCCTCCCTGCCCGCGGCGGCCGTGCGGGGCGCTGTTGTGAACCCGCGGGCCCTCGCCGGCCACAGTTTTCAAGTTTTTGCGGAAGCTGGTCGTGGTCGATTACTACAAAGTCTTAAAGGTCAAGCGGACGGCCTCGGCGGCCGAAATCAAGTCGGCCTACCGGAGGCTCGCGCGCGAGCGGCACCCGGACCTGAACGGCGGCTCGGAGGGCGCGGCGCGCGAGTTCGCGCTCATCTCGCTGGCCTACCGCACGCTCAGCGACCCGCAGGAGCGCGCCTTCTACGACACGCAACTCCGGCGCGCGCACAGCACGGACCTCCGCGGGGGCGGCTCGGTCTTCCAGACCAACAACCCGCACGCGCAGCGCCTGCGCCGCATGGCCGTGCAGGCGCGCTTCGACCGCCGCGTAGACCAGCTCATCGAGGCCGACCGCCGCGAGAACTTCGCGCTCCAGCAGGCGGTCTTTACGACCGTCACGCTCTTCCTCTCGACCTTCTTCGTCTCCTGGTTCAAGCCGCCCTTCTGGTACAACTTCCAGATAGTCGGCCGCGCCGTCGTCGTGACGCTTTTCTTCATCGGCCTCTGGCACCTCGCCGTCCGCCTGAAGGCCTGCTTCGAGCACTACACTTACAAGTCGAATTCCATCCACGACTCGATCATCAACGCCGACGACGGCAAGTCCGACAAGCCCTTCTCGCGCTTCACGGCCTCGACCTTCCTCATCGTCGGCTCGCTCCTGAGCCTGGCCGGCGGCCTCTACCTCGGCTCGGTCATGAAGTACATGACCATCTTCAACGACATACACTACCTCTTCGGCCATAACTTCCGCCCCGACCTGCTCTTCTACCCGCCCATCGCCGTCCTCATCGTCGACACGATGCACAACATCGCGTCGAAGATAGACTGACGGCCGTTCGTCTTTCGTCGCCCCGAGCCTCCCCGGGCGCCCACGCGAATCTTGCGCGCGCCGAGTGCGTCATTGTATAGTTCGCCGCACGAGCGGCTCTTTCGGCCGCTTCAAAAGACAGCCGAACAATTGAAGTGAACCGGCAGCGAGTCCGGGCCCCGGCGGGCGCGAAAGGCGTCGGCCCGGGCCGTGCGGCTTCACGCGCGTTCGGCCCGTCTGAGATCGCCGTCCGAAGCGCAAGAGTTTGCCGAAAACGGAGACGCGAAAAAACAAGGTGAAGACCCACATCGCGCGCGCCATAGTCGCGCCGCACACGAACGCCGACGGCCGCCCCGCCCTCGAACGATTCGCCACGCCGCCTTAGTCCCCCGGCGGTCGGCCGTCCGGCTTCGCTAACGAAGGGAGCCGTCCGATGGCCAGACGCATCACCGAACGACAGCGCCTCGCTCTCAAGCTCGAACACCTGAGCGACACGGAAGTCCACGAAGTCTTAGACTACATCTCCATCATGGAGGCGATGCGGCGCGCGGCCGCCTCGCTCCCCTCGACGTGGGACGACGAACTGGTCGCGATGCTCGCGGGCTCCACCGAGAACGAGCGCGCGCGGCAGGCGTTCGAGTGGGAGTCGGTGCGCCGCCGCGCCGAGCGCAAGGCCGCGCTCAGCCTCTCGGCACGCGCATGACCGGCCGCGCGGCCGCGCCCGCACCCCACGCCCTGCAAACGACCTCAACGGAAAGCGCCGCCCGGCGTCGCGCGGCGGCCTGCCTTCTCGCGTTGGCCTGCGTGCTCGCGGGATGGGCGGGGGCCGGGCGGGTCGCGGCGCAAAGAGACCTCACGCCCCTCCAGCACGAGATAAACGTCCAGACGGCGAGACTCTCGTCCGCCGACGCCGAGGAGCGCCGCGACGCCGTGACGCGGCTCGGCGCGATGGCGCGCCCCGAGGCTTCGCGCGCGGCCGCGCGGGCGCTCGGCGACGCCTCGGCGGTCGTCCGCGCGACCGCGGCGCGGGCCGTGCTCTCGCTCGGGCCCGGCGAGGCCCCTGCGCTGATACTCCCGCTCCTGAGAGACCGCGACGAGTTCGCCAGGCGCGAGGCGGCCTACGCCCTCGGCCTCACGCGCAGCGCGCTCGCATTAGAGGCGCTCTCGGCGGCGCTCGCCGCGGACAAGCAGCCTTCGGTTCGCGGCGCGGCGGCCGTCGCGCTCGGGCAGATAGGCGACGCGGCCGCCGTGCCCGCGCTCACGGGCGCGCTCACGCGGCGGCTGCGGGCGCCGGGATTCTTCAACCGAATCCGGCGGCGGAAGGTCGAGGAGGACGAGTTCGTGCGCCGCGCGGCGGCCGTCGCGCTCGGGCAGATAGGGAGCAGGGAGGCCGTGCCGGTGCTCGTCGAGGCGCTCTCGGACGCGCGCGCCCCGAACGACGTGCGCCGCGAGGCCGCCCGCGCGCTCGGCCTCATCGGCGACCCGGCGGCCGCGCCCGCCCTCCGCGCGGTGCTCACACACGGAGACCCTTACCTTTCGCGCGTCGCCTTCGAGGCGCTGAAGAGGCTCGACCCGGCGTCGGCGACGCGGCCGGCCGGCGGCCGGCTCTGACGCGGGCGGAAAGTAAGGCACAAAACGAGAAGGCCGGAGGGAGTCGGAAAACTCCCCCCGGCCTTCTTCCCGGTCGGCCTCGGCTCAGACTTCGGTCTTATCGCCGCGGCTGTTGCTCTTGCGCGCGGCCTTGGCCTGCGGGAGTTGGACGGCCGCGCCGCCCGACTTGGCGGCCGGCTTGTCCAGCTCGTGCTCCTCCTCCTGCGGGTCGGCGATGAGCGCGCCGCCCGAGCGCTTCGAGAAGGAGAGCTTGCCGCGCGACTGGTCGAAGTCCACGTAGACGAGGTCGCCCAGGCCGACCTGCTCGGTCGCCACCAGGTTCGAGAGCGGGTAGACCATGAAGCGCTCGATGGCCCGCTTCAGGTGGCGCGCGCCGTACTTGAAGTCGATGCCCTCTTCGAGCAGGAAGTCCTTGGCCGCGTCAGAGCACTGGAAGACGAACTTCGTGCCCGCCGACTTCATGATGCGATCCTGCACGGACGCAAGCTCAAGCTCCAGAATCTGCATCAGGTGGTGCTCCTTCAAGCTGCGGAAGACGACCACCTTGTCGATGCGGTTCATGAACTCGGGGCTGAACTTCTTGCGCGCCGCCTCGACCGCCGTCCGGTAAATCTTCTGGTCGACCTCGGTGTCGTGCGGGTTCTTCCCGCCCTGCTTCGGGGCGAAGCCGATGCCGCCCGAGATCAGCTCGGACATCTCGCGCGCGCCGAGGTTCGAGGTCATGACGACCATCGTCTTGGAGAAGTCGACGCGCCGGTTGTCGCCCAGGGTCAGCGTCGCCTTGTCGAGTATGCCGAGCAGGAGCTGCCAGAGCGAGTCGCTGGCCTTCTCGATCTCGTCGAAGAGGACGAGCGAGAGCTTGTTCTCCTCGGTGTGGTAGCGGTCGAGGTTCTCCTGCGTGAGCATCGGCGAGGTCTCGCGGTGCCCCAGGTAGCCCGGGGGCGAGCCGATGAGCTTCGCGATCTCGTGCGAGTGCTGGAACTCGGCGCAGTCGATCTTGATGACCGCGTTGGGGTCGCCGAAGAGCACCTCGGCCGCGGCCTCGACGACGCGCGTCTTGCCCGAGCCGGTGGGCCCGAGGAAGAGCATCGTGCCGACGGGGCGGTTCGGCGGGTTCATCCCGGCGAGGAAAATCTGGTAGAGGCCGCTCATGCGGCGCACCGCGCGCTCCTGCCCCACGATGCGCGCGGCGAGCTTCTCCTCGAACTCCTGCGCGCGCGGGCTCTTCTGGTCGGGGTCGAGTAGAACCGTCGCGTTGTTGTTGGTCGTTTCTCTTTCCATTGCTGCAACCATGGCCCGTCCTCCTTTGCCGGAGCGCTGGCGGGCGGCCGAGGCTTGCGGCGGGCCGCCGCGCTTGGCGACCCCCGGCCCTGCCGGCCGCTTCCAGTCCTACTCCATGCAAAGAGCGAACCGCACTACTTTGATGAGACGTTGAAAGACGTGGTTTGCTAAACGCGCGCGGCCGGGGGGCGGCGGCGCCTCACTGACGTGAGCACTATATATACGACAAAGGGGCCGTTGTCACTACAAAATGTTCGAGGGAAGAAAAATTTTTGCCCGGCCGGCCGGCGCCGCCCCGCGCCGTGCGCTGACAGAAGGCGGCACCCGCGGGGTGACAGGAAACGGCGCAATCCGAGAAAATGAAGGCGGCGGCCGCGCGCCCGCCACACCTAAACGTCGAGGGCGGCGCGCGCGGCGCGGCAAAAGGTGTCCCCGGCGCGCGTAAAAATTTCGGGGGCGGCGGGCAACCCCGCCGCCCCCGAAATTTTTAGCGGGCAACCCGGCGCCGCCCGCGGCCGGACTAGTCGTAGTACTCCAGGCCGAGGTGCGTGATGAGGTCTTCGCCGCGCAGGTGGCGGAGCGTGTTCTTGAGCTTCATGAGCTGGATGAAGATGTCGTGCTCGGGGTAGAGGCCGGGCGCGGTCATCGGCGACTTGAAGTAGAAGGAGAGCCACTCCTGCGTGCCCTTCATCCCGCAGCGCTGCGCGAGGTCGAGGAAGAGCGCGAGGTCTAGAACAATCGGCGCGGCGAGGATGGAGTCGCGGCAGAGGAAGTCGATCTTGATCTGCATCGGGTAGCCGAGCCAGCCGAAGATGTCTATGTTGTCCCAGCCCTCCTTGTTGTCGCCGCGCGGCGGGTAGTAGTTGATGCGGACGACGTGCGAGAAGTCCTTGTAGAGCTGCGGGTAGACATCGGGCTGGAGGATGTATTCGAGCACGGAGAGCTTCGACTCCTCCTTGGTCTTGAACGACTCGGGGTCGTCCAGGACCTCCCCGTCGCGGTTGCCGAGGATGTTGGTCGAGTACCAGCCGTGCAGGCCGAGCATCCTCGACTTGAGGCCGGGCGCGAGGATGGTCTTCATCAAGGTCTGGCCGGTCTTGAAGTCCTTGCCGCAGACCGGGACGCCGTTCGCGTTGGCGAGGTCCATCAGGGCGGGGACGTCGACGGTCAGGTTGGGCGCGCCGTTGGCGAAGGGGACGCCCGACTTGAGCGCGGCGTAGGCGTAGAGCATGGAAGGCGCGATTGATTTATGGTTATCGCGCATCGCCTGCTCGAAAGATTTCAGGTTCTTATGGACTGCGTGCTGTTTGAGAAAAATTTCCGTCGAAGCCGCCCAGACCATCACCAGCCGCGAGCATTTA
>DASVWB010000050.1:0-6098 GCA_036389815.1 Pyrinomonadaceae bacterium
CGCCTGCGGCGCGGGGGCCGGCGCTTCGACAAAGACCTCCGCGCCGCCGTTGTCGTCGTGCTCGGAGACCTCGGCCGCGGCGTCGTGGCCGTTGCCGTTCTCCTGCTGCTCGCCGCCGGCAGGGCCGCCCGGCTTGCGGCGGCGGCGGCCCCCGCGGCGCGCGAACTCGCCGCGCGGCGGGCGCTGCGTGACGCTCGCCTCCGAATCGCCGCCCTCGTCGCCGCCGCCGGCAGACTTCTTGCTCCCGCGCTTCGAGCCGCCCTTGGCGGCAGACTTAGAAGAGCCCTTCGCGGCCCCCTTCTTCGACGCGGCCTTCTTCGAGCCCTTCTTCGACGCGCCCGCACCCCCTTCGCCCGCGCCTTCGTCCCCGCCCTCGCCCGCCGCGGCGGCGGCCTTCTTCGAGCCCTTCTTCGAGCCGCCCTTGGCGGCGGCCTTCTTCGAGCCCTTCTTCGACGAGGCCGCGGGCGCCGCGGCCTGCTCGCCGTCGTCGCTCACGCGCTCGAAGGACTGCGGGGCCGCGGCGAAGGCGTCCTCGCCGGCCTCGTCCTCGACGAACGAGGCGACCGAGGCGGCCACCTCTGGCTGGACGGAGTGGAGGCGCGCGTGCGTCTCGTCCGCCGCCTCGTCGTCGTCGGCGATGCGCTCGAAGCCGCCCGACGACCCGCCGCGGCCGAGGAGCGACCCGACCTCGGCCGCGGTCGTCGGCTCCATGTCGAACTCGACGGCACGCGTCTGGTCGGTCAGGCGCTCCTGGAGGCGCGCGTCCTTGAAGCTCGAGCCGAACTCGGCGGCCGACTCCTCCTCGTCCACGATGCGCTCGAACGAGTCGGCGCCCGCGACGAACGGGGTCGAGACGTCTTCGGCGCCGCGCCCGCCCGCGGGGAGCGAGACGCCGGGCGGCACCTCGCCCGAGGCCGCCGAAGGCTCGGCCGACTCCGCGCCCGCGCGCTCGCCGCGGCGGCGCTTGCGACGGCGCGAGCGGCCGCCCTCCTCCTCTTCGTCACGGGGCTGCGGCGCGGCCTGTTGCGGCGGCGGCGGAGCGGCGGCGGCCGCCGGGGCGGGCTCCTCCTCCTCATCCTCCTCGTCCGCGACGCGCTCGGCGGGCGCGGCGGCGAAGGGGGCCTCCTCGGCCTCTTCGTCGTCGGGCTCGGCCTCCTCCTGCGCCTGCTCGACGGCGCGCTCGCGCTCGACGCGCGCGCGCTCGATGCGCTCGGCGGCGGCGCGCTGCGCGGCCTCGTCGTCGGCGCCCTCGGTCTTCTTCTTGTCCACGACGATGCGCTCGAACTCCTCCTCCTCGTCGAAGAAGTCCGAGACGTAGAGGAAGGCGTCGCGCTCCAGACCGATGTCGACGAAGGCCGACTGCATGCCGGGCAGCACGCGCATGACGCGCCCCTTGTAGATGTTCCCGACGATGCCCTGGCTCGATTCGCCGCGCTCGATGTAGAACTCCGTGACGCGCCCGTTCTCGACGATGGCGATCTTCTTTTCGCGCCCGTTGACGCTGACAATCATCTCTTTCGACATCTGTGTGAAACCGTCTCCTGGAAGGTGTGTGCCGCGCCGGGCTCGCGCGCCGAAGTGGCGGCCGCGCCGCGCCGTGCGGGACTGTTGTGGTGTGGGGCCCGAAGGGTCGGGCGCGTGAGTGCGGGGCGGCGGCCCCGCGGGCCACGGCCGTGAGCGGCGTAAAGGGCGTCAGGCTTACGGCCCGGGGCGCGGGAGGCGGCACCCCTGCCGCCGCCGCCGCACGGGCGCACGCGCGCACGGCCGGCGCGCGCAAGCGCCCGGCTGCACCCCCGCACCCGCCGCGCGTGCGGGAAGGCCGAAGCCTTCCGCGCGCGGAAGCGTCCCGAACTGTTCACCTTGGAAACCCCGTCCGCCTTCAGCCGCGCGCGGCGCGTCGGGCCTGGGGCGCCGCGCGCGCCATGAAAAGAGGCGTCGCGGCTTCCCGGCCTTCGCAGCCCGGCGGACGCGCTCGCGCGACGTGTAAGGTCGCGCGCAGCGCCGCCCGCCGTCCGGCGGCTCGCGTAGAACTTTTCAAACGGGGACCCGGCGTGCGCGCCGGCGCGAAAGGAGCGCGGCGCGCCCACGCGAGGCCCCGCAAAAAATCTTCGGCCCTGTCTGCTCGAAAGGCGCGCCTGCCCGCTCTAAAGCATTCGTGCGTGCGCGCCGTGCCGGAAGGTTTTAGGTTCTGGCAATCAGGACAGGCGGGCTCAGTATAAACGACCGCCCCGCGAAAAGGCGAGCCGGGACGCGCCCGGCCCGAGAAATCAGGGAGCGAACCGGACGGCGGTCAGGCCAGCCCGTCCCACTCGTCGGCCGTAACCTGCCCGCCTAAGACGCCCTCGACCTCGCGCGGCATCACCCGGGGTTGCGGGACGGAATACTCCTTGTTGGAGGGAACCGTGAGGCGGTGCTGCCCGAAGACCATGCAAGAAGGGATGCGCCCGGAGAAGCTGCCGTCCTCCAACTTGTCGTACTCCGCGCCCGCCATCGCCCGATCCGAATACTCACTCGAAACGTGCTGCGCGCTCATTTCAAACTCCGGTGTCAGTTGACGAAGCGGCGGAGGCGGATGCTGATGGCGAAGCCGATGGCGACCGAGGTGGCGAGGATGGCCGAGAGCCCCGCGCTCATCAAGGGCAGCGGGACGCCGATGACGGGCAGCATCCCGAGCGCCATCCCGACGTTGATGAATATCTGGAAGGCCAGCCCGCCGACGATGGCCATGATGACGAGCATCCCCGTCCGGTCGGGCGCGCGCCGCGCCCCGTGGATGAGCTTCGTCAGAAGCACCGCGTAGGCCAAGAGCAGCAGCACGCACCCGGCGAAGCCCGTGTTCTCGGCCGTCACGGCGAAGATGAAGTCCGTGTGCGGCTCGGGCAGGAACTTGAGCTGGCTCTGCGAGGCCGCGCCCTTCTGCGCCGAGCCCCACAGTCCGCCCTTGCCGACCGTGAGAATCGACTGCCAAGTGTGGTAGCCGAAGCCGCGCCGGTCGGCGTTCTCGGGGTCGAGGATGACGTTGATGCGCTCCTGCTGGTAGGACTTGATGGCGCCCGTCCGCGTGCCGACGTACCAGGCGGCGGGCACGGCGGCCACGCCGAGGACGAGCGCCGCGACGACGAGCCACATCCGCACCGAGGAGAGGAAGAGGACGACGGCGAGCAGGGGGAAGTAGGTGAGCGCCTGCCCCGTGTCCGGCTCAAGCATGATGAGGCCGACGGGGAGCGCGAGGATGGCGCAGCCCATCAGCGTCTCCTTCACGGTGAGCGCCGAAGACCTGTGCCGGCCGAAGTAGCGCGCCAGCATCAGCACCGTCGGAATCTTCATGAACTCGGAGGGCTGGAACTGGCCCAGGCCGGGGACGCCTATCCAGCAGCGCTGCCCGTTGATCTTGAGCCCGATGCCGGGGATGAGGACGAGCACGAGCAGCAGCAGGCCGAAGGCGTAGAAGGCCGGCGCGATGTGGACGAGCTTGCGGTAGTCCGTGAAGGCCACGGCCAGCATCACGAGCGACGAGACGCCGAGGCCGAGGAGCTGCTTCTTCCAGTAGCCCTGGTCGGGCTGCGCGTTGTAGATCATCCACGTCCCGAACAGGGCGATGGCGACGGCCAGCGTCGTGAGCACCCAGTCGAAGTCGCGGAGTTTTCGCTTTTCCAGTATTGCTGCCATCCTGGTAAGTGGCGGGCGGCCGGGGTGTGGGGAGCGCCTCGCTCCCCCTTCAGCACCGGCTGCCCGCCGCCCGTCACTGGTGTTGGGCCACGGCCTCCGTCGGGGGCGGCGCCGCGGGCGCGAGGTCGGGGTGCGCCTGGGCGAGGTAGGTCTGGTAGACGTTGTGGACGGCCGGGGCGGCGAACTTGCCGCCGAAGCCGACGTTCTCGATGAGCGCGATCATGGCCAGCTCGGGCTTGCGCGCCGGGGCGTAGGAGACGAACCAGGAGTGATCCTTGTTCTTGCCCACGTCCTTGCCGAGTCCGACGACCTGCGCCGTGCCGGTCTTGCCCGCCACGTCGAAGCCCTCGATGCGCGCGGCGCCGCCCGTGCCGCCCGGCTCGTTGACGACCGCCCACATGCCCTCGACGACGAGCTGGTGCTGGTCGGCGGGGATGCCGAGAATCTTCGGCTCGGGGCGGTCGAAGGTCTGCCGGGGGCGCCCGGCGAAGGGGCCGACGGCGCTCACGGCCTTGGCCTCCCGCAGGAGGTGCGGGACGTAGAGGCGCCCGCCGTTGGCGATGGCCGCCTGAGCGCGCAGCATCGCCAGCGGGGTCACGAAGTCGTAGACCTGCCCGAAGGAGGCGTAGACGGTGTCGATGTCCTTCCAGGTCGGGTCGCCGCCCTTGGGCGTGAAGCGCGCCTTGAACTCGCGCGAGGGCGTCCAGCTCACCAGTTCGTGCGGGAGGTCGACGCCCGTCCGCTTGTTGAGGTCGAACTCGTCCACCATCTGCATGATGCCGTCGAGCCCCATCTTGAGGCCGAGGCGGTAGAAGTAGCCGTCGCACGAGTGCTTGATGGCCGTGCGCAGCTCCGGCGAGCCGTGGTGCCCCATGCAGCGCGTGAACTTGTTGCCGATCTGGATGCCGCCGCCGCAGACGAGGTGCGAGTTCTTCAGCGTGATGGCGCCCTGCTGCAGGCCCGCCACCGACATCGGAATCTTCCAGGTCGAGCCCGGCGGGTAGCGGCCGCGGATGGCGCGGTTGTAGAGCGGGAAGAGCGGGTCGCGCAGGAGCGCGCGCGCCTCGGCGCGACCCTCGGGCGTGCCGATCCGCTGCGAGAAGAGGTTCGGGTCGAAGGTCGGGGCCGAGGCCATCGCCATGATCTCGCCGTTGTTCGGGTCCATGACGACGATGACGCCGCGCTTGTTGGGCGAGTTGCGGAGCTGCTCCTCGGCCGTGAGCTGCATTTCGAAGTCGATGGTCGTCACGAGGTCCTGCCCGGGCTGGGGCGGGACGACGGCCAGCTCGCGCTGGATGCGGCCGCGGCTGTCGACCTCGACCTCGCGGTAGCCGTCGCGCCCGCGCAGGTACTGGTCGTAGGTGGACTCCAGACCCTCCTGCCCGATGATGTCGCCCTGGCGGTAGGGGTTATCCTTGACCGACGGGTTGACGGCCGGGTCCTTGAAGCGCGGCTGCTTGAGCTGCTCGGGGCCGATCTCGCCGACGTAGCCGAGGACGTGCGCGAGCGTGCCGTTCTCGGGGTAGCGCCGCTGCGGCTGCTCGCGCACGAGCAGCATCGGCAGTTCGAGCGTGTGCGCCTCGACCCAGGCGATGTCGGCCGGCGCGGCGCCCTCCTTGACCGTGACCTCCTCGAAGGCGGCCTGGCGCTTGGCCTCGTCGAAGCGCTCGCGCAGCAGCCCGGGGTCGAGCCCGAGGCCGTCGGAGAGCGGCGCGAGCAGCTCGTTCCAGTCCTTGCCCTTCATGTCCTCGGCCGAGAGCAGGATGTTGTAGGTCGAGCGCGAGTCGACGAGCAGGTTGCCGTTGCGGTCGAAGATGGCGCCGCGCGGGGCGGGGATGCGCAGCCGCCGTATGCGCTGGTTCTCGGCGCGCTCGGCGTAGTAGTCGCCGCTGACGACCTGTAGGAAGTAGAGCCGCGCGCCCAGTATCACGAGCGCCGCGATGACGAGGCTGTGCAGCACGTTGATGCGGAGCCGCAGGTTTTGCGAGTCGTCTGTAAATTTCACAACTTTTAACCCGGTCGGTGTTCTGACGCCGGAGCGATTCCCGAGTCGCTCCAAGGAGGGGAGGCGCGACGGCAACTGGCGCGATTATACGAAGCGCCAGTCAGCCGCGCAAGAGATTGCCCGCCGGCGCCCGTGTTCGTCCCCGCGCCGGGCGGTCGCCCTCACGCGTGGCGGCCCGAGCGCTCGCCGCCGCCCGCCCGAGGAAAAGTGTTGACATACGTCAACGGGGGGAATATTGTGCCCTCGTCCTGAATCGTTTTTTCGACTCCTCCTCGCACTCATGCAAACGTCAGGGCGACTCTTAGTAAGCCTCACATCAAACGTGAGCTTTATCAAAAGGTCTTAACGGCGGGTTTCATCTCCGGCGTTCGCGTAACCACACGTGGGCGGCGGCGTCTACGCGCATGCCGACGCCTCCGTGCGG
>DASVWB010000051.1:0-5225 GCA_036389815.1 Pyrinomonadaceae bacterium
CGGCCGCGGAACTCCCACTCGCGCCACGGCGCGACGACCTTGATGTCCGGCTCCAGCGCGTAGTAGGTCAGCTCGAAGCGCACCTGGTCGTTGCCCTTGCCCGTCGCGCCGTGCGCCACGGCGTCCGCGCCCTCGCGCCGCGCGATCTCGATCTGCCGCTTCGCGATGACCGGGCGCGCCAGCGAGGTGCCGAGCAGGTAGACGCCCTCGTAGAGCGCGTTCGCCTTCACGGCCGGCCACACGTAGCCCTCGACGAACTCCTCGCGCAGGTCTTCGACGTAGAGCTTCGACGCGCCGCTCCTCAAAGCCTTCTCTTCGAGCCCCGCCAGCTCCTCGCCCTGCCCCACGTCCGCGCAGTAGCAGACGACCTCGCACCCGTACCGCGCCCTCAGCCAGTGCAGCATCACCGACGTGTCGAGCCCGCCCGAGTAAGCCAGTACGACCTTCTTTATCTTCTCCGTCAACGCGAGTTCCTTTCAGTAGACAGTAGACAGTAGTAAGTAGTAAGTAGAAACCCCTTCCTCGTGGCGAATCGCCCGCGCGTAAGTGACGGCGGCCACGGGCGGAGCCCTACTGTCTACCGTCTACTGCCTACTCAGCCGAACAGCTCCAGCACCTTCTTCATCACCGCGCGCTGCGCCTTGCGCTCGGGCACGGCGATGAAGATTGTGTCCTCGCCGGCGACCGTGCCGACGATCTCCTCGATGCCGGCGCGGTCTATCTCGACGGCGACCGCCGAGGCGAGACCCGGCTCGCACTTCGCCACGACCAGGCAGTCGCCCGCCGGGTCCAGCCCCAGCAGCCCGCGCGCCGCCGCGCCCCCGGTCGCGCGCGGCAGGGTGTAATGACCGTTGTGCTTGACGACGCCCAGCTCTTCGAGGTCGCGCGAGACGCTCGGCTGCGTCGCCACGAACCCGGCGCGCTCCAAAAGCGCCGTCAGCTCCTGCTGCGTGCCGATGCGGCGCGCGCGGATGAGGCTCATGATCTTCTGCTGGCGCTTCGTCTTCTGCATCCCGGCCGCCTCCTGTTATGCAACAGATTTGCATAACGGTTGAATAGATGCATAAACTAACAGCAAAGATGCACCGGCGCAAGGCCGCGCGGGGCTATTTTGTGTAGAATCGCGGGCGGGAGGGCGGCGGATGACCGAATCGAAAAAACTGTGGGGCGGGCGGTTCACGGGGCAGACCGACCCGGGGTTCGCGCGCTTCAACCGCTCGTTCGGGTTCGACCGGCGGCTCTTCGAGGCGGACGTGCGCGGGTCGCTCGCCCACTGCGAGGGGCTGCGCGCGGCCGGCGTGCTGAGCGGGGAGGAGGCCGGGGCGGTGGCGGGGGGACTGCGCGAGCTGCTGGCGCGCTCGGAGCGCGAGGGCGAAGCCTTCTTCGCGGACGACGCGGCCGAGGACGTGCACTCCTTTATAGAGGCGCGGCTCACAGAGCTTGTCGGCGACGCGGGCCGGCGCCTCCACACGGGGCGGAGCCGCAACGACCAGGTGGCGACGGCGCTCCGGCTGTGGCTGCGCGACGAGATCGACCGCGTCGCGGAGAGCGTGCGCGGCGTGCAGGCGGCGCTCCTCGACCTCGCCGGGGCGCACGCGGACGCGGTGCTGCCCGGCTACACGCACCTCCAGCGCGCGCAGCCGGTGCTGTTCGCGCACTGGTGCCTCGCCTACTTCGAGATGTTCGCGCGCGACCGCGAACGGCTCGCCGACGCGAGGCGGCGCACGAACGTCTGCCCGCTCGGCTCGGCCGCGCTCGCCGGCACGGGGCACCCCGTAGACCGCGAACTGGTGGCGCGCCTGCTCGGCTTCGACTCGGTCTCGCGCAACAGCCTCGACGCCGTGAGCGACCGCGACTTCTGCGTCGAGTTCGCCGCCGCGGCCTCGCTCGTCATGGCGCACCTCTCGCGCCTCGCGGAAGACCTCATCCTCTACGCGACCGCGGAGTTCGGCTTCGTCGAACTCTCCGACGCCGTCGCCACGGGGTCGAGCCTGATGCCGCAGAAGAAGAACCCGGACGCGCTGGAGCTGGTGCGCGGGAAGACGGGCCGCGTCTACGGGCACACGCTGGCGCTGCTCACCGTCGTCAAGGGGCTGCCGCTCACCTACAACAAGGACATGCAGGAGGACAAGGAGGCGGTCTTCGGCGCGGCCGACACCGCGCGCGAGTCGTTGGAGGTGACGGCGACCGTGCTCCGAAACGTCCGCCTGCGCGAGGGGCGCGCGCGCGACGCGGCCTCGGTCGGCTACATGAACGCGACCGAGATGGCCGACTACCTCGTCAGGCGCGGCCTGCCCTTCCGCGAGGCGCACGAGGCCGCCGGCCGCATGGTGCTCTACGGGCTGTCGAAGGGGCTCGAACTGCACGAGCTGGAGCTTGAGGAGCTGCGCGGGTTCTCCGCGCTCGTCGGCGAGGACGTGTACGAGGCGCTCTCGCTCGAACGGACGCTGGCGTCGAAGTCGCAGGCGGGCGGCACCGCGCCCGAGCGCGTCCGCGAGGCGCTGGCAGCCGCGCGCGCATCGCTCGGCTAGCGCCCGCGCGCCTCACACGTTTACGCGCGGGGTTCGAAACGTTTTGCCGCCCGGCACCATCTCCTCACGAGGGGCGTGCGAGCCGCAGCCCGCCGGAAGACCTTGACACCCGCGTGCCGTGTGCGAAAATGCGCCCCCACGGCCGGGGCCCCGCGGCCTCTACTTCCGAGAGTCGCCCGGGCCCGATACCCGCACCGACAATCCCGCCCGAACGACGGGTCAGCCAACCACCCTCCGGAGTCAGGAGAGCAGACCATGCAGGAAGAAGACGTGACCACCAGGGCACGCGCGAACGGCGAGGCCGCGAAGGCGGCCCCGGGCGAGCCGAAGACGCAGGCAGGGGGCGCGTCCGGCGACCGCGCGCCGAAGGGCACCGCCCGCCAGCCCCGCGACGCGCGCGCTGGCGAGGGGCTTCGCAACCCGGACGACGAACCGGAGCCCGACCTCCTCGACCTCCTCCGGGGGCGTCAGGACGAGTTTCTGGCGTGCCTTGCGCGGCCTTCGTGGGCGCAGAAACTCTGGCGCAAGGCCACGAAGCGAACCCCGCCGGAGCTGCTCAAGGTCTACGGCATCATCTACAACCACCTCGGCGAGGTGCAGCGCCTGCTGGCGGAGAGGGCGGCCGCCCCGCCGCAGGGCTTCGACCGGGTCGAGCGCCACCTGCGCACACTGCTGGGCAACAGCTACGAGCACTCGCGCTCGGTCAACGTCCACGCCGCGTGGGAGTTCGCGGGGGCGCTGGAGCGCGTGCTGCTGCTGCTGGGCGACGACGACTACCTGCTCACGCGGCTGGAGAGCGAGCGCGAGCGGGTGCGGCAGAAGCCCGTCGGCTCGTGGGGCCAGTACCTCGCCGTCGAGAAGCTGGACAAGCTCCTCGAACAGTACAGGGGCGGGGGCGGCGACGCGGGGCGGCGCGCCCGCGCGGTCGAGTCGCTGGCCTACCTCTCCGTCAGGCGCAGCGCCTTCGAGCGTTCGCGGCGCGCGCGCGAGGAGCTGAAGGCCGACTACCTCAACCGCCTGACCTTCGTGCTCACGCTGCTGCTGCTCCTGCTGCTGGAGGCCGTCTACATCGCCTCGGCCGAGGGCGACGGGCGCTTCTCGCAGAGCCTGACGGGATTCTTCCAGATGGTGCGCAGCCTCGACCTCAAGCTCGACCTGAGTTCGAACGTGGTGCGGAGCGCGCTCGTCGCGGCCATGACCGGGGCGCTCGGGAGCACCCTGAGCGGCTTCTACAAGCTGCGGGACGAGACGGGCGGCATCGCCACGCTGCGCTCGTTCCGCTCGGCGATGTGGGCGCAGCCTTTCGTCGGCGCGACCGTCGGCGTGCTCCTGATGCTGCTGCTCATGAGCGGCGTGCTCGCCCTCGGCACGGGCGGCGGGCCGCCGAAACCCGCGTGGCTCTCGCTCGCCGTCTACTGCTTCTTCGCCGGATTCTCCGAGCCCTTCTTCCTCGGCGTCGTCCAGCGGGTCGCGGGGGCGGCCGACAAGAAGGCGCCCAGCGCGGACGTGGCCACGCCGGGCGGCGCGTCGGCCGCCGCAGGCGCGGGGGAGGGCGCGGGCGGGAACGCGCACTGAGCTTGTGGGGACGGTTCCGGGAGGCCCGGGCGGCGCTTAAGTTCGCCGCCCGGGCCTCCTCTTCTGCGGGGTCGGGGTCGGCGTGGGCGCGGCGGGCGGGAACAGCTCTTCGGCCGAGACGTGTGACTCGACCGTGTGGCGGCCGCCCTCGCCGATGCGGACGACGACGACCGGCTTGACGGCGTTGCGCCCTGCGTCGAAGGTGACGGCCCCGGTCACCCCGGGGAAGTCGCGCGTCGCGGCGAGCGCGTCGCGGATGGCGGCGCGTTCGAGCGCGGGCGCGCGCTCGACGGCGGCGAGCATGATGCGCGCGGCGTCATAGGCCGTGGCGGCGAACGAGTCGGGCGCGGAGCCGTAGAGCATGCGGTAGTCCTGGACGAAGCGCTGCACCTGCGGGTCGGGGTCTTCGGCCGAGAAGTGCGAGGCGTAGAAGTCGCCGGCGAGCGCCTGCCCGCCGATCTCGCCGAGGCGCGGCGAGTCCCAGCCGTCGCCGCCGACGAGCGGCGCCTCGATGCCGAGCTGGCGCGCCTGCCGCGCGATGAGCCCCGCCTCAAGGTAGTAACCGGGCACGAAGACCACGTCGGGCGACGCCGCGCCGACCTCCATGAGCTGCGCCGTGAAGTCCTCGGCGCCCTCGGCGTACTCCTGCTCCGAGACGACCTCGCCGCCGTGGCGCGCGAAGTCCTCGCGGATGAGGCGCGCCAGCTCGACCGAGTCGCGCTGGTCGCGGTCGACTATCAGCGCCGCGCGCCGCGCGCCGAGGTTGCCGGTGGCGAAGTGCGCGACGGCCGCGCCCTGGAAGGTGTCCGTGTAGCAGCTACGGAAGACGTACTCGCCGACGGCCGTCACGTCGGGGCTCGTCGCGGAGGGCGTGAGCATCGGCACGCGCTCGCGCTGCGCGACGTAAGCCGCCGCCAGCGAGCGCGAGCTGACGACCTCGCCCAGAAGGGCGTGCACGCGCTCCTCGCGCGCGAGCCGCTCGACGACCACGCCCGTCTCGGCCACGTCCGAGCGCGTGTCCTGCACTATCAACTCGACGCGCTGGCCGCGCGCGCCGCCCGCGGCGTTCGCCTCCTCGACGGCCATCTTGATGCCGTTCAGCGCCGAGATGCCGTACTG
>DASVWB010000052.1:0-26232 GCA_036389815.1 Pyrinomonadaceae bacterium
GAGATTTCAAATTTGAAATCTCAAATTCCCGGGGCCGCGCCTTCGTCGTTAGTCGCTCTTACACGGCGGCGCTACTCGCGGCGCGTGTTGCCGCGCTGCGCGCGCTCGGGGAGCAGGCGGACGGGCACGGTCGCGTGCTGACCGTTGCCGCGGACGACCTCGACCTGCACCACGTCGTTGAAACGGTGCTTGTCCATGATGCGGTAGAGGTCGTTCTGGCTCTCGACCTTCTCGCCGTCGATGGCCGTGATGATGTCGCCGACGACGAGGTCGCCGTCGGGCGTCTCGGAGAGCCCGCGCAGGCCGGCGGCGGCGGCCGAGCCGTTGGGGTCGAGTTCGAGTATCAGCAGCCCCGTCTGCGAGGGCAGGCGGATGCCGCGCAGGTCTGAGACGGCGCGCGGCCAGACGCCGAGCTTCGGCCGGACGACGCGCCCCTCGCGGATGAGCTGCGGGACGATGCGCTTGGCGATGTTGGCGGGGACTGCGAAGCCGACGCCGACCGAGCCGCCGCCGTCGGGCGAGAGTATCTGCGAGTTGATGCCGATCATGCGCCCCTGCGAGTCGAGCAGCGGCCCGCCCGAGTTGCCCGGGTTGATGGAGGCGTCGGTCTGGATGGCGCCCTCGATGATGCGGCCGTTGCGCGCCTCGATGGGGCGCTGGAGGCCGGAGATGACGCCCGTGGTGAGCGTCCGGTCGAGGCCGAACGGGTTGCCGATGGCCAGCACCTTCTGGCCGACCGAGAGGCGGTCGCTGTCGCCCATCGGCACGACCTTCAGGGGCTCGCGCACGCCCTGCACCTGTATGACTGCGAGGTCGGTGTCCGGGTCGCCGCCGACGACGCGCGCCGGGTAGGTCTTCTCGCCGCCGAGGCTGACGGTGACGACGTCCGCCTGCTCGACGACGTGGTAGTTGGTCAGGATGTGCCCCTGCTCGTCGATGACCGAGCCGGTGCCGCCGCTGCGGCCGCCCGAGTCGAAGAAGCTGCGCGGCTGGCGCGTCGTGCTGATGGAGACGACGCCGGGCGAGATGGCGCGGAAGACCTCGATGTTGTTCTGCTCGTCGGTGGCGACCGACGGGTCCGTGATGCCGGCGACGTTGGCCGTCGCGGCGGCGCCGTCGTCGCTGTTGAAGGCGGCCGCCGGCTGGTTGAAGCGCGCGCCCCAGCGGTCTATGCAGGCGACGCCCGCCGCGGCGAGCACGGCCGACAGCAGCGCGATGGAGAGAATCTGTCGTGCGGAGACGTTATACATGGCTCTGTTCCCTGAAGGTTTCATAAAGCACACGCGGGTAGAAGTGCAAATAAGATGCCGCGCAGCGCGGGCGACGTTGCGCGCCGCCGGCCGCCTTCCGTCCTGCCTCGCGCGGGGCGACGATTCTACTACGAACTGCCGCCCGCGGCGGTTCGCGCCCGCACGCGCCCGGCGGCGGCGCGGGGCGCGGGCGGGCCCCCGCCTTGATTCGCGCGGCGTGTCAAAAAAGTTCCGGCGTGGCGTTTGTGCGGCTCAGGAGAGGAGCGCGAAGACCTTCGAGGGGAGGTGGAAGACGGCGAGGAGGCCGTCGGGCGGGTTCCAGCCGAGCGCCGAGGCGCCCGTGGCGGCGTGGACGAGCATCAGCGCGAGGTAGAGGCCGAGCGTGAGCCGCAGCCCCCTGCGCGCCAGCGCGACGTGCGAGAAGCGGAAGAGCGTGTAGGCGACGAGCGCGCCGACGAGGAGCTTCGCCGCGAGGAAGGGCGCGTTGCCGCGCTCCAGCAGGTAGGCCATCAGCCCGTTGCCCTCCGACGCCACGCCCGCGCGCACCCAGATGATGGTGAGCTGCGCGTCGAGCCAGTTGAGCAGGAAAAGCAGCAGGCTTTTCGAGAAGACGCTCATCGAGGTTCGCTCCCTTCCGCCGGCCAACCCTGTTTAACTTTCCGCCCCTGAAACGACCGAACCCCCAGTCCCGAAGGACATGGGGGTTTCGGCGTTCACCTACGGAGGAAAGAGAAACTTCTCTAACCTTATGCCACCTAGGAAACTCTCAATGCGCGCCCTCTTCCAACTCGTCGCGCGAAGCAGGTCAGTACCGCCCGCGGTAGCTGGCGGATTGGTGCGATGCGACGTTGGCGTTTAGCATCGGCCCGCCCGCGGTAGCGGGCGGGCCGGTGTCTCGGTCGCATCCGTCTGCACGCCGCCGCAGGCCCTTAGTAGTCGCTCGCGCGCCGGTAGTCGGTGCGGTTGTTGCGGTTGTTGACGTCGGTGGTGCGGATGCCGTCGCGCGTGCGCGTGACCTCGTACCGGCCCCAGTCGAAGCGCAGGATGCCGTTCGAGTAGGTGCCGCTGAAGGTCTGGTTCTTCGTGAGCGAGCGCGCGGTGGCCGTGCCGTCGGCGCGGATGGTCAGCTCCGACTCGCCGCTGTCGGTCGTGCCGCGGAACGTCCCGCGCATCCAGCGCGGCACGCGCCCGTCGTTGTCTTCGTCGTCATAGTCGTCGCCCGGACGGTTGCTGCTGAAGACCTCGGAGCGCCTGCCCGAGGCGGCGCGGATGCCGTCGTCGGCGCGGCTCACGTCCCAGGAGTCAGACCCGCTGAAGCGTATCCGCCCGTTGTCGTACGTGCCCTGGTCGCGCGAGCCGTTGTTGAAGACGGCCGTGGCGTCGCCGTCGCGCGTGACCGTCAGGGCGACGCGCCGGCCGTTCGAGGGGCTGCGTCCGTAGAAGGTGCCGACGAGCCAGCGCGGGACGCGCCTGTCGTCCCACCCGCCGCCCGGACGCCCGCCGCCGGGGCGGCCGCCGCCGCCGCCGGCCATGTCGTAAGTGACGCGGTCTATCTTCCCGTTGCGGTGGTCGACGACCGCCTCGTAGGTGAACGCGCGCTCGGGCGCGCCGTTGCCGGGCGCGTGGCGCCCCGAGCCGCGGACGCCGGTCAGCCTGTCGGAGACGCGCCAGGTCGAGGTGCTCCTCTGGTCGAAGGTGACGCTCGACCAGTCGCCGCCGCGCTCCTCGATGATCTTCCCGCTCACGCCGACCTGCGCGCGCTCGACGGCGTAGCGCACCTGCCGGTCGTCCTGCGCGCGCGCCGTCGTGGTGGCGGCGGCGGACGCGAACAGTAGAAGTGCCAACAGCGACGCCTGGCCCGCGAAGGCCCGGCGAATCCAAACGTTACGCATAAAAGTCTCCTCCTCGGTTGTCCCGCACGCAGACCCTCTGCGGGGAGAGGCGGCGGCGCGAAGGGGTCTTCGCGCCGCGCACGTACGATGGCGGCCGCCCCGCCGCGGGATGGCCGTTTCACATCCCGGAAGTCCTCAAGAGGCGGCGGCCTCTTCGGCGGTGATGATGCGCAGGCGCGGCGAGTCCTGGAGGACGCGCGTGCCGGGCGGGACGGAGTGCGTGAGCCAGACGTTGCCGCCGATGACGGAGCCGCGGCCGATGGTCGTCTCGCCGCCGAGGATGGTCGCGCCGGCGTAGACCACGACGTCGTCCTCGATGGTCGGGTGTCGCTTGGTGTGGCGGACGAGCTGGCCCGTGGAGTCCTTGTCGAACGAGAAGGCGCCGAGCGTGACGCCCTGGTAGAGCTTGACGTTCGCGCCGATGACGGCCGTGCCGCCGACGACGACGCCCGTGCCGTGGTCGATGAAGAAGCTGGGGCCGACGCGCGTGCCGGGGTGGATGTCGATGCCGGTGCGGCTGTGCGCGTGCTCGGTCATGATGCGCGGGATGAGCGGCACGTCGAGCCGGTGCAGCTCGTGCGCGAGCCTGTAGGTCGTGATGGCGTAGAGTCCGGGGTAGCTGAAGATGATCTCGTCGTAGCAGGCGGCGGCCGGGTCGCCGTCGTAGGCGGCGAGCACGTCGGTCGCCAGCACCTCGCGCACGGCGGGCAGGCGCGCGATGAACTCCTCGGCGCGCTCGGCCGACTCGTGCTCGGTGAGCGGGCAGGCGTCTTCGAGCCGGTGGCCGTGGTTGACGGCGCGCGCGATCTGCTCGGCCAGCGCCTCGTAGAGCCACGCGACGCGCGCCTCGACGTGCAGCCGGAGCCCCGCGCCCGTCAGCCCCTGCGCGCCGGTGTAGCCGGGGAACATCAGCTCCTGGAGCGCGTCGAGCACGGCCACGGCCTCCGCGCGCGAGGGCAGCGGCCTGCGGTCGAGGTGGTGAATCTTCACGCCCCCGCCCGAGTACGACTCCACCAGCGCGGCGGCGGCGCGGCTGACCTTCTCGTTCATTGTTCGAGTAGACAGTAGTCAGTAGACAGTAGTCAGTAGAAGAACCTTCGCGGCGGCAACCTTTGCGAGCGTCTTCATCGAGCGCCAGGCGGGGCCTGCCGTCTACTGACTACTGTCTACCGCCTACTCCACCTCTATCCCGCGCTCTCTGGCGATGCCGCGGGCCTTCATGATGATGTCGTCGTCGGGGGCCTCGGCGCCCCGCATCCAGTCCTCGACCTCCCCCACGGGGCGGCCGAGGGCGACGGCGAACTTCTCGTTGTCCGACTCGAAGCCGTTGTCGCGCAGGCGCCGCAGGATGGCGAGCCCGCCGGCGGCGTCCGTGCCGCGGTCGTCCACGGGGTTGTCGTTCGTCTGCTCCAGTTTGTTCTCCGCTTCAGCCATTGTTGGTCGCCCCCTGCGTCTGCTGCCGTTCTCCCTCGGTCGCGTTGTAACCGATGTCCTGAATCTTCTTAACGAGCGTCTTCTGCTGCACGACGTTCTCGTCGAACTGGACGACGGCGGTCTTGCCGCCGAAGTTGACCTCGGCGCTCCGGACGCCGGCCGTCTCTTCGAGCGTGTCCTTGATGAGCGCCGCGCAGGAATCGCAGTGCATGCCGTCGATGTGAAATTCGGCCTTCACCTTAAGCCTCCCTCCTCGAAACCGCCGCGCCGCCGGCCCCCGGCCTGGCAGGCCGGAGGGCGCGTTGCGCGGAGGTGAATTTTCGTCTTGCCTCGGTTGCCGCGTATTATAGCCCAGCCGCGCGGCGCGAGGCCACGCGCGCGGCGCCGGGCGGGCCGCGGGGCGGAAAGGACGGAGATGCGGGACGAGCGTGTGACGATTGCCGGGGCGCTGCTCTACGCGGCGACGCGCCTGCGCGAGGCGGGGCTGGCCGAGCCGCGGCGCGAGGCCAACTCGCTCCTCGCGCACGCGACCGGGCGCGACCACGCCTTCCTCATCACGCACGCGGACGACGCGCTGACGGCCGAACAGCTCTCGGCCTTCCGCGAGGGGGTCGCGCGCCGCGCCGCGGGCGAGCCCTTCCAGTACATCGCCGGCCGGCAGGAGTTCTACGGGCTGGAGTTCGAGGTCAACCCGGACGTGCTCATCCCGCGCCCCGAGACCGAGCTGCTCGTCGAGACGGCGCTCGGACTGCTGGAGGGCGCGGAGTCGCCGTCCCTGTGCGACGTGGGCACGGGCTCGGGCTGCATCGCCGTCGCGCTGCTGCACGAGCTTGGGGGGGCGCGCGGCCACGCGCTCGACGTTTCGCCCGCGGCGCTCGCCGTCGCCGCGCGCAACGCCGCGCGCCACGGCGTCGAAGGGCGGCTGCGCCTGCTCGTCTCCGACTGCTTCGACGCGCTCGGCGGCGCGGAGGGCGGGGGCGTCCGCTTCGACCTCGTCGCCTCGAACCCGCCCTACGTCGCCGAGGCGCAGCTCGTGGGGTTGCAGCGCGAGGTGCGCGAGCACGAGCCGCGCGTCGCGCTCACGCCCGGCGGCGACGGCCTCTCCGTCATCCGCCGTCTCGTCGCGGAGGCGCCGCGGTTCCTCAAGCCCGGCGGCCACCTCCTGCTTGAGATAGGCTTCGACCAGCACGAACGCGTCGCCGCCCTCGTAGACCCCGCCGTCTGGGCGCTGCTCGACATCCACAAAGACCTGCAAGGCATCCCGCGCACCGTCGCCCTCAGACTCGTCTGACCCTAACGCCCGCCGCGCGTTAAAAAGGTCGCGCAGGGCGTGGCTCGGCGCCGGGGCCGCGTGCTAAAATCCGCTGGCCTAAAACCCGAACAACCTATGGACAAATTCAGAATCACCGGCGGGCGGCCGCTGAGCGGGCGGGTGACGATCAGCGGGGCGAAGAACTCGGCGCTGCCGTGCCTGGCGGCCGCCATCCTGACGCCCGAGACCGTCACGCTGCACAACGTCCCTTACGTGCGCGACTGCATGACGCAGCGGCGGCTGCTCGAAGACCTCGGCGCGACCGTGCTCGTCCCCGACCTGCGCACCCACAAGATAACGGCCGCCAACATCGAGCTGTTCGAGGCGCCCTACGAACTCGTCAAGACGATGCGCGCCTCGGTGCTCGCGCTCGGGCCGCTCGTCGCGCGCTTCGGCAAGGCGAAGGTGAGTCTGCCGGGCGGGTGCGCCATCGGCACGCGCCCCATCGACCTCCACCTCGAAGCGCTGAAGCTGCTCGGCGCGCAGGTGCGTTTGGAGTCGGGCTACGTCGTCGCGCGCGCGCCGAAGGGCGGCCGCCTCGTCGGCTCGGACGTGACCTTCCCGAAGGTGACGGTGACGGGCACGGAGAACCTCCTGATGGCGGCGACGCTCGCGCGCGGCACGACCACACTGCGCAACGCGGCGCGCGAGCCCGAGGTCGAAGACCTCGCGGACCTCCTCAACCGCATGGGCGCGCGCGTGCGCGGCGCGGGCACCGACACCATCACGGTCGAGGGCGTCGAACAACTCGGCGGCGCGGAGCACACCATCATCCCCGACCGCATCGAGACGGGCACGTTCCTCGTCGCCGCCGCCATCACGGGCGGCGAGCTTGAGGTGAAGGACTGCCGGCCGCAGCACCTCGCGGCGGTCGTCGAGCGCCTGCGCGCCGCGGGCGTCGAGGTCGAGGAGATAAACCCGACGACGCTGCACGCGCGCCGGAAGCCTTCGGGGCTCAGGGCGCACGACGTGACGACCGAGCCCTACCCCGAGTTCCCGACCGACATGCAGGCGCAGTACATGGCCCTGATGACGCAGGCCGCGGGGCGCTCGCGCGTGACGGAGACCATCTTCGAGAACCGCTTCATGCACGCCTCGGAGATGCAGCGCATGGGCGCCTCGATATACGTCGAGAGCCACAACACGGCCGTCGTCGAAGGCCCCGCGGAGCTTTCGGGCGCGCGCGTGCAGGCTTCCGACCTGCGCGCCTCCGCCTGCCTCGTGCTGGCGGGGCTCGCGGCCAAGGGCGAGACGATCATCGACCGCGTCTACCACATCGACCGCGGCTACGAGAAGATAGAGGGCAAGCTGCGCGCCGTCGGCGCCGACATCGAGCGGCTGCGCGAGTCGGTCACGGCGCAGCTCCCGCCCGTGGAGACGGTCACGGCATGAGCGCGCGCGTCAGGCTGGAAGTCGGGAGGCTCGCGCCCGAGACGCGTGAGGAACTGCGGCGGCAACTGCTGGCGCTCGTCCTCGCCTTCGTGCTCGTCTGGTACACCCTCGTCGTGCCGGCGCACGCGTCGGCAGGGGGCGCGAGGCGCTTCGAGCCCGACGACGACAGCCTCGACGGCGAGGTGCGCGGCCTGCGCCCCGCCGCGCCGCCCGCGAAGGACGATTCGCGCGGCGCCGAAGAACTCGACTGGCCGGAGTACATCTACCCTTAAAACTTATATGGCGGGCGAAGACTGCATCTTCTGCAAGATAGTGGCGGGCGAGATACCGGCGGCGAAAGTGTATGAGGACGAGCGCGCGGTCGCCTTCCGCGACATCAACCCGCAGGCGCCGACGCACGCGCTCGTCATCCCGCGCCGGCACGTCGCATCTTTGAACGACGCCGCCGAAGGGGACGAGTCGCTGCTCGGGCACCTCCTGCTCGTCGCCGCGCGCGTCGCGCGCGAGGCCGGCCACGCCGAGGGCGGCTTCCGCACCGTCGTCAACACCGGCGCCGACGCGGGGCAGACCGTCTTCCACATACACGTCCACGTCCTCGGCGGCCGGCGCCTGAAGTGGCCGCCGGGCTGAAAGGCACGCGCTCAGGCGCGCGTCTTCAGTGTGTCTTCGGGCAGGCCGCCCGCCTCCTCCGCCTTCGCCTCCTCGGTGCGCTGCGCGCGCTCCTCCCTGAGCAGCGAGGTCTCGTACTTCACCTCCCCGACCAGCGTGTCCGTGATGGCCTTGGCGAAGCCGAGGATGGCGGGGCCCAGAACGACGCCGGGGATGCCGAAGGCGTAGACGCCCGTGATGAGGCCGACCAGCATCCAGTAGAAGTTGAAGCGCTCGGCGCTGTGCGCCGCCAGCTTCGGACGGAGCACGAGCGACGAGCCGACCGTCATCGCCAGCCCGATGAGGAGGTAGGCGGCCGCCGCCCCCGGCCTCTGCTGGAAGACGAGCAGGTAGACGCTGATGGGGATGTAGACGGCCCACTCGCCGAGGAGCGGGAAGAAGCCGATGAGGAAGGTCAGCAGCCCGAGCGCCACCGCGAGCGGCACGCCGAAGGCGAGGTTCATCACGAGGATGGCCGCGCCCTTCAAGGTCTGGTCGACCATCACGGCGAAGAGCGCGCCCCGCAGCGCGCCGCCGACGTTCTCCGTCAGCCGCTCGTAGAAGGGCATGAAGTCGCCGGGCACCCTCAGCTTGATGTAGGCGGCGAGGCGCGCGCGCTGCGTCAGCACGTAGAAGAGCGTGAAGAAGAAGACCGTCGCCGAGACGAGCAGCAGCGCCGTCCGCTGCTTCAGCTCGGCCAGCGCCTCGCCCGAGCGGACGAACGCCTCGGCGAAGGCGTTCTGGAGCACGGCGCGCGTGTTCTCGACCGCGACGTAAGCCGAGAGCGACTGGCTGATGCCGGCGATGACCCGCTCGCGGTGCTTCTCGTCCTGCACGGCCGCCGTGTAGCCGGCCATCTCGTACCAGCCGTAGCCGACGGTCGCGGCCAGCGGGACGACGATGAGCGCGATGGTGATGAGCGCGCTGCCGGCCCGCGCCCGCAGGCGCCGCTCCAGCCACGCCTGCACCGGCAGCAGGTAGACGCCCGCCACGGTGCCGAGCAGCAGCGCCACCAGTATCTCGCCGAGCATCCACACGAAGAGGAAGAGCGCCAGCCCTATCGCCGCCGCGTAGACGGCCGCGCGCTTGGCCTCGCCCACCGTCACGTCGGCCAGCCGCTTCGACTCACCCTCCTCGGCCATAAGGCCCGTACTTTATCACGCGCTTTGTGGCTAGAGTCTGTCAAAATAAGGACGAAGTAGACAGTAGACAGTAGACAGTAGTCAGTAGAAAAACGGCCGTCGGCTAATCGTCCGGGCGCCGGCTCCACCCTCGGAAGGGCGGAGCCCTACTGACTACTGTCTACTGACTACTGTCTAACTACTCCCCCCATTTGTGCGCGGCGCGAAAGACGGGTAAACTCTGCGTTTCGGTTTTCATCCCTTTTTCGGACGAGTTTTCGCAGAGGAGCCATGAGCAGTAAGAGAGAGACCCCGCTCGAAGCCTTCCTTGACGGCCACGACGACGCGGCGTGGCGCGAGACGCTGGCGACGCTCCTGCCCTCCATCCACGAGGTGGACAGGAACGCCGCGCAAATCTGGTTTCACTTCTACCCGCTGGCGCTGCTGCGCGCCTTCGAGGCGGCGGAAGACCCCGCGAAGCTCGCGCAGGAGCTTCTGATGCAGGGGCGCTGGCTCCTGAAAGACCAGCTCGACTCGTCGCACACCTTCCTCTACGGCCACCGCTTCTGGCCCGAGGTGAAGCGCGCCGTCACGGGGCTGGCCGGGCGCGGCGGCGTGCCCGCCGGCCTCACGCTCGCCGAGGCCGTGCGCACGGTCGCGCGCGAGGTCGCGTCCGTGCGGAAGGTCGAAGAGTCTTTGACGACCGCCATCGCCGCCGTCGGCCTGATGGCCTTGCAGCAGGTCGGGCTCGCGGAGTTCGGGCGGACGCCGGGCGAAGTCCTTGTAGACCGCCGGCGCCTGAAGCGCACGCCCGAGGAGGTCTTGCGCGAGCGCGCGAAGGACGACGGTCAGGGGCTGTTCGGCTTCCTGCGCACGGCGGACAGGAAGTGGACGGTCGTCTGGGACGAGAACGCCGACGACCGCCGCTTCCGCGCCGTGGACAAGCAGGAGGTCGCCTCGGCGGCCGCGACCGACAAGCGGCCGTGGCACGAGCAGGACCCGCGCTGCACCGTCAACGAAGGCCCCATCCCCGTGCAGTGCCGCTCGGCCTCGTGCGGCACCTGCTGGGTCGGCGTGCTCGGCGGCGCCGAGAAGCTTTCCGAAACGGACTGGCGCGAGCGCAGGATGATGCCGCTCTTCGGCTACGTCGAGACCGACGAGCCGCGCCCGCTCATCCGCCTCTCGTGCCAGGCGCGCGCGGAGGGTGCCGTCTCGGTCGTCGTCCCGCCGTGGAACGGCTACTTCGGCAAGTACCTGAAGCGGCTGAAGGATGGCGCGCACAGGGCAGAGGGCGAGGCGGTGGCGAGTTCGTGATGTCGAAGTCTGTGCCAGACCCTTCGGCGGGCGGCGCGGGGCCGCAGCAGCAGCAGGGGCCGCCGCGACTCGGGCGCGACGCCGAGGGGCGTGTCGAGCCGGCCTCGCTCGCGGCCGTCATCCAGTGGTTCCTCGACTACGACGAGCGCGTGGCGGCCGTGCGCTTCCCCGCGGTCGAGGCGCTCTTCCAGTGGCGGCGGCAGGAGGGGGGGCAGAGTGAGCAGGCGGACGCGGTCGGCTTCAACCGCGCCGAAGACCGGCTCGCCGTCGGCGTCATGCAGGCGCTCGTCGTGCACGACTCCGAGGCCGCGCTGCACGGCTGGATAGGCGAGCTGCTCTCGGCGCTCGAAGACGCGCGCCGGACGAACGAGGCGATCGCGGAGGCTTACGGGCTGAAGCCTTCCGAAGAGTCCTCGGTCGTCGAGGAGGCCGCGAAGATTCCCTCGCGGCGCGAGCGCGACATCTATCTCAACTGCTGCTGGCTGGAGACGCTCTGCACGGCCGAGGCGCGCGTGCTGGGCTGGGCCTACCAGGGGCTCTACGGCAGGGCTTTCCGCCCGGATAATTTTTAAGCTCGGGGCCGCGCGCCCGGGGCGCGGGAGGTGTTCATCAATGTCGCAGGAGAGACCGACCTACGCCAACAACTCGCAGACCGTCGTCGTCGACGCCGGCACCTTCGAGTTCGAGACGCTCGAAGAGTCGAACGGCCACGCGACGGTCGTCCGCTTCCGCGTCGAGAACCCGGACGTGCGGGCGGGCGACGTGCTGCTCGTCCTCTCGGGCAGCGAGATACACTTCCACGGCATGATCGGCGTCATCGAGGACGGCCTCGGCGTCGCCACCGACCGCCGCGGCTCGCTCCTGCCCGCCACGGTGCAGTAGCCACGCCCGCCGGGCCGGCCGCCTCAGTTGAACTTGAACTGGTGCTCCTTGTAGCGCAAAGAGTCCAGGTCGCGGCGCGGGGGCCGACGAAGAAAGGGGAGGGGGAAGACGAACGCTTCCCCCTCCCCTTCAACGTATACCGGCGCGCGGCTTACGCCGTGGCTCAAACCTGCGACTGCACGACCGCCACGTCCTTGTCCTCACGCGAAGTTATCTTAGAGCAGTCTATGTCATCAGGGACATCGGTGATCGTGGCGTTGCCCCCGTCATCCGTCGTGAAGCTCCCGATGTGGGCCGTGCCGCTGGAGTCAAAGTAGCTGTAGACGTAAGTCGTGTTCGGGCTACCCGTCTGTGGGCAATCCTGGTCGCAGGCGGCCGCCAAGCAGACAGTGAAGGCGAGGAGACAGACGCGTAGCTCTTTCATGCGGCGCTCCTCTCTTCGACGCGGTCGAGCAGGCGGTTGACGGTCTGTTCGTCGAGTACGAGGTCGAGCGGCGACGAGAAGAGGTAGCCGTTAACGCCGAACGGGCGGCGGCCGGCGGGGGACGGGTACTCCTCCCCCGCCGCGCGGGTCAGTGCCTTCTGCCGGGTCTGCATACGCTGGGCCAGCGCTCCGTCGCCGTCCGAGAGGTAGTCGTCGCTGGCGAGCGAGTACGTGATGAGGACGGCTTGCAACGGCGTGACGCCGCCCCCGCCGGAGGGGTCTCTCTCGCGGCCGCCGAGCGCGTCCCAAGTGTTGCCGAACATCTCCGGGACTGACTCGCCCAGATAACGTGCCTTGTCCTTCACGCGCGCTCTGATGACCGTGCGCAGCATCCCCTTCAGCACGTCGCCGGCGGGGCCGCTGCGGCTCTGGTCGCGGGCCGCCAGCAGGCGCGCGACGGTCTTTTCACGCGGCGCCCCCGCGAACACGACCCCGCCGGGTAGCGCGAAGTCGCGGTTGTAGTGACCGGGCATGCCCGGCGCGTCGAAGCCGCGCAGCGTCTCGTCGGCGTAAGCCACGTCGCGGTCGGAGAGCGACGAGAGCCGTTCCAGCGCCATGGCCGTGACGGCTTCGCTCAGCTCGTCGAGCGTGAGGCCGCGCGCCGCCCCGCTCGAAACGCGCGCCTCCAGCTCCGCCAGCCTGCCTTTAGTCCGCCCGCTCAGGCCGACGCCCGAGCGGCGCTCGATGAAACTCGCCACCGAATTCACGGCCGCGCGTACCTCCCCCTGTGAACTCCCGCGCGGCGCGAGGGCAACCCCGCGGCCGACGCCGTCGCGCACGCGCGCCTGGAACTGCCGCCTCGCTTCCGCCCTGCCGTCGCCCTTGAGCGCAGACGTGCGCAGGGCCCCGGCGGTCAAGAGTACCGCGCAGGCCACAGCCGCCGCGGCGGCCGCGTAGCGAATACACCTCGACAAGAAGGCACGTCTCTTTCCGTCATGGGTCATTGTGTGAGATTCCTTTCAGGGTCAGTACGTGAGTATCTTTTGGTGGAGACTCGACGTGAGTTAAGTTCAAGAGGAGCTGCGCGGGCGACACGTCCGTGCGGCGGGACTTCGTCGGGCGTCGCCCATTATCAACAACCGGCTTATCGGCGTCAACGAAATTTTCGCCCGGCGCGTTGCCGCGGGCTAGCGTACGGCGTAAGACGGCGCACGCGGGCCCCCCGCAAAAAATGTTGACAACCGGGCGCGGCGGGATTAGGCTTCCCGCGCTCCGTTAGTCCGACGCTCCCCGAAACAGTCACTTGCCCGACCACTCACCCGCGGGGCTTCGCCGGCTACAGAGACCGACGGCTGCGCCCGGCGCAGTCACACCTTCTTCGCTCCCGCAGAGTTTTTAAAGAGAGCGGCGGCGGCGCCCGGAAGTGCCGACGACCCGCGCGCGTTTATTCCCTGGACGCGCGGCGGGCCGCGGTCGTCTCGCCGTCCCGCGCCCCGCGCGCCGGCTCTCCCGAAGACTCCACGGGGCGCGGCCCGGCGACGCCCCTTCGTCCCGGCCGCGCCGCCCCGGCGGTTGCGCGGAAACCTCCTTCCAGGGCTTTACCCAAGGGCGACTCTAAACTTCGCGCCGGCGCGGCCACTCTCACGCGCGCCGCGCGCGTCCGCACCTACCTTCCCTCGGGGGACTTCCCGCGCCCCCGTGTCGCCAGAGGAGAGACCGATATGAGAATCCTTAAACTGTCCGTCGTGACGGCCTTCGTCGTGGCGCTGGCGCTCGCCACGGCCTCGCGCACGGGCGTCCAGAGCCAGACCACCTCCGAGGCCCCCGCGGGCTTCGACAACCTGACCAACGGCCTCGTCGCGCAGGCCACCTTCAACGCCGACAAGCTGGTCTTCGAGGAGCGGGACGAGGTCGCCGACGGCCTCGGCCCCGTCTACAACGCGCAGGCGTGCTCCGAGTGCCACCAGAGCCCCGTGACCGGCGGCATCAGCCAGATCACGGAGCTGCGCGCCGGCCACCTCGACGCCTTCGGCAACTTCGTGGACGCCCCCGGCGGCTCGCTCTTAAACGACCGCGCCACCGACGCCCGCATACAGGAGCGCCGCCCCGGCACCGAGACCGTCTTCACCTTCCGCACGTCGCTGAACGTGCTCGGCGACGGCTTCGTCGAGGCCATCTCGAACACGACGCTCCAGAACCTCGCCGCGGCGCAGCCCGGCCAGAGCGGCAACCAGATCGCCGGCCAGCTCATCGCCGTCCCCGTCGCCGAGGCGCCGGGGCAGACGCGCTTCGGGCGCTTCGGCTGGAAGAATCAGCAGGCCAGCCTGCTCTCCTTCGCGTCCGACGCATACCTGAACGAGCAGGGCATCACCAACCGCCTGAACCTCGTCGAGAACACCTCGCTCGGCGCGTCGGTCGCGGCCTTCGACCCCGTCCCCGACAACGCGCCCTGCGAGGACGGCTCCGGCCGCACCTGCGGCGAAGACCCCGAGAACGACATCGACATCTTCGCCCGCTTCATGCGCTCGACGAAGGCGCCGCCGCGCGACGCGGCCGTCGCCAACAGCGCCGACGGCGTCGCCGGCTCGAACCTCTTCAACCAGGTCGGCTGCGCCATCTGCCACGTGCGCAACATCACGACGGCCGCGCCCGGCACGGTCATCAACGGCGGCGCGTTCAGCGTGCCGACCGCGCTCGGCAACAAGGTCATCCACCCGTTCGGCGACTTCCTGCTGCACAACGTCGGCACCGGCGACGGCATCGTGCAGAACGGCGGGCAGGCGACGGCCAACAAGCTGCGGACGCCGCCGCTCTGGGGCGTGCGCACGCGCCCGCGCCTGATGCACGACGGCGAGTCGTCGAACCGCAACGAGGCCATCCTGCGCCACGCCGGCGAGGCGACCTTCGTCATCAACAACTACCGCAACCTGACGGCCACGCAGAAGAACCAGCTCATCACCTTCCTCAACTCGCTCTAGGGCGGGCGGCGGCAAGGTGAGGGACGAAGGATGAAGGCGGAGGGGCGGGGGACGAAGGGCGTGCCGGACGGCATACGCTTCGTACTTCACCCTCCCGCCTTCATCCTTTCTTAAAACCCCCCGGGAAGAAGCAGAACGAGATGAAGACAAGAGACCTCCCCCGCGCGCTCGTCGTCGCGTGCGCGCTGGCGGCCGCGCTGCTCTGCGGGGCGTGCGCGCCCGCGCCGCGACCCGTGAGCGAGGAGCGTCCGCCGGCCGCCGCGGGGCCCGGCCCCGCCCCGCCGCAGGAGCCGCCCGCCTCTTCGCCCGCGCCCCCGGCGCAGGCCGCCACCGCCGCATCGCCCGCGCCCGCCCCCGCGCGCCCGCCCGCCCCGGCCGAGGTGCGCGCGGCGCTCGCGCGCACCTACAGGGGCGCGGTCGCGTTCGACGAGCGCGAGCCGCGCGCGGCCGTCGGCGACTTCGACGGCGACGGCTCGGAAGACCTGATAGTCGCTGCGCGCCCGGCCGAGGGTCGCGCCGCCGAGCTGAACGAAGAGCTTGCGAACTGGATAGTCTACGACCCGCTCACCGTGCGCCCGCCCGACCCGCGCGACTTCGACCCGCACCAGGGCGTGCAGAAGCTCCCGGCGCACACCGTGCGGCCGCGCGTCGAGCAGTCGGACGAGCTGCTCGTCGTCGTCCACGGCTACGGCGCCGCGGGCTGGCGCGACCCGCAGGCGCAGCAGACCTATTTGCTGAAGAACGTCTCGGGGACGGGGCTGCGCGCGCAGCACCCGACGGAGGCGCGCGCCGCGGCGGCGAGGAGGCCCCCGCGCCTGCGCGGCTACGTCCTGCGCGAGAGGCTCGGCGGCGGCGAAGGGTTCCTCTACTGGACGGGGGCGGGCTACGGCTGGTGGAAGGATTGACTCATTTGTTCATCGGTTCATCGGTTCATCGGTTCATTTCTTCGTCCTCAAATGAACCGATGAACCGATGAACAAATGAATCAATCGGCTCGCGGTTTCCGCGCGGTGACGCGGAAGAGCATCTGGCTGGAGAAGAATTGGCCGCGGCGGTCGCGTTCGCGCAGGTCGGCGACCCACGCGTCGGCCGCGGCGGCCCCCACCGCGCCGGCCCGCACGGCGTTGGCGACGAAGGCGCGCAGGCAGAGGTCGTAGACCGGCTCGAAGTCCGTGACGACGATGCCGACGGGCACGACCTGCACGCCGGCGAGCCCCAGCTCGCCGCACCACCCCGCGAGCTGGCGGCCGACCCACCCGTTGCTCTCCGAGTCGCAGGCGTAGTGCAGAATCTTCCGCGTCGTCTCGCGGTCGGCGGCGTCTATCGCCCACGCGTCCACGTCCGGGCCGTTGACGACGAGGCGGCCGCCCGGCCGCAGCACGCGCACCATCTCGGCGAGCACGCGGCGCGGGTCGCCGAGAATCTCGAAGACGCGCAGCGAGTATGCGGCGTCGAAGGAGGCGTCGGGGAAGGGCAGCTCGTGCGCGTCGGCCGGGCGGAACTCAAGCCCCGCGGCGGGGCGTGTCGTGCGCGCGCGCGCCTCGGCCAGCATCGTCTCGCTCTTGTCGACGCCGACGACGCCGGCGAGGCCGGGGAAGCGCGAGAGGATGGCGCGCGCGGCGCCGCCCGTCCCGCAGCCCACGTCGAGCACGCGCTCGCCGCCGGCGACTTCGAGCGCGTCGAAGACGGCGCGGTACTGCGCGGGGTCGTCCTCGCGCCCGCCGCGTATCATGTCCATCAGCCGGACGTAGTAGTGCGGGTCCTCGCCGCCGTCCACCGCCATCCACCCGGCCTTAAATCCCTTGCTCGTCATGGGTGAAGTTTAAGAGCCGTCGGCGACGGTGAACTTCACGTCGTGCGGGCTCTCGGCCAGCTTCTGGTCCGAGCCGTTGTACGCCTCGACCTGCCAGCGGTAGGCGCCCTTCTGGAGCGGCTTGTCGGCGGCGAAGGAGGTCGCCTCGACGCGCTCGCCGACGTAGGGCGAGGTGACCTTCGTGTCCTCGGCGTAGACGCTCAGCTTGTAGTAGGCCGCCTCGGGGTACGGCTCCCACTTCAGCTCCAGCCCTTCGGCGCTCACCCGCGAGCCGGCCTTCGGCGAGACGGTCTTGAGGTCGCCCTTGAAGATGTTCGACGGCCGCGCGAAGAGCGTCCGGTCGGGCACCACCTCGTACTTCGCAGAGCTTAAGCCCGCGAGCCCCGTGGTGGCGAAGACGAACGAGTCGGTGTCGAAGACGCGCACGAGCAGCCCCTCGTAGGTCATCGGCTCGACGTCGCGGACGACGTAGTCGCCGTCGGCGTCGGACTTCGCCGTGAAGGTCTTCCCCGAACAGCCGCCGAAGAACTGGTTGAACTTCTCGCACAGCTTGACCTCGATGCCCTCGACGGGCTTGCCGTTGAAGAGCACCTTGCCCTGCACGTTGCCGCGGCCGGGCGCGGGCTTGACCTTCTCGACGCCCGCGACGGTGTCGCCGGCCGGCGTCGCGCCCGCGCGAGCCGCGGGCGAGGCGGACGGCCCGGCGTTCGCGGGCTGCCCGGTGCGCCCGGCGCAGGCAGCGAAGGGGGCGGCGGCAGCTAGGCAGAGGCAGACAAAAAGCCGTTTACTCGTCGTCATCGTCAGCACCTTTCCAGGGTCACCCGCGCGGGCGGGCCGAGTCGTAGAGCTTGAACGGGTCTCTTCGTCAAAACGGTATGAAGCGGGGCGGCCCCCCGTTACGAACGGGCTCCGGCCGGGGGTAATTGACTGCGGCATGATACGACGCGACGCGCGAAAATCCCAACAGAATGCGGGCGCGGTTTGTGCGGGGGCGTGGGCGCCGGGCTGTCCGGGCGGCCGGAGGTTTTCGGCATCAGGCCGGCGCGACGGGCTGCGCGGGGCCGGGCCGCGCGGCGTCGCGCTTCCTGAGGGTGAAGGCGGTGCCGCCGCCCTCGCGCCGCGTCCACGCGACCTCGGCCTCGATGAGCGAGGCGCGCGCGCGTATGCCGGCGAGGCCGCGGCCTTTGAGAGCGCGCTTGTTGTCGGCGTCGAAGCCGCGGCCGTCGTCCGAGAGCGTGAGCAGGAAGTCGCCGCCCGCGCCGAGCGCGACGCCTAAAGAGACGTGCGCGGCGCGCGCGTGGCGGCAGACGTTGCTCACGGCCTCCTGCACGATGCGGTAGACCTGCATCTGCACGCCGGCCGGGAGCGCGAGGCGCTCTTCGAGGTCTTCGTCGCACCGGAAGTCGTAGGCGAAGCGCGCGGCCGCGGGCTGCTGCGCGCAGGCCGTGGCGAGCGCCCATTCGAGCGCCGCCGCGAAGCCGACGTTCTCAAGCACCGACGGCGAAAGGTCTTCGCAGATGCGCCGCACCTCCTGCGAGATGGATTCGATCTCGGCGCGCAGGCGCGTGGCGTCGGCGAGCGTCGCGGCCGAGAAGGCGGGGCCGGCCGCGCCGGGCGCGGCCGGGCCGCCGGCGGCGGGCTGCTGCATCTCGTCGGTGAGCAGCAGCAGGCGGCGCAGGTCGGCGAGCGTCTGGTCGTGGAGGTCGCGCGCGATGCGGCGGCGCTCGGCCTCGGCCTCGCTGGCGAGTTGCAGCCGCGCGGACGCCAACTGGTGGTTCGCCTCGCGCAGCTCCTCGCGGCTGCGCACGATGCGGCGGTGTTGCAGGTAGGCCCAAACAAGCGCGACGAGCGCGAGCGCCAGCAGGACGGAGAGCGCGGCGATGGTGCGCGGGAAGGGCGCGCGCGCCACCTCGAACTTGAAGACCAGCGTGTCGGACGGCACGAGGTCTAAGGTGTAGGCGCGCGCCGTCACCGTGTAGCCGCCGGCCGGGAGCGAGTCGGCCTGGAACTGCGGGTCGCGCGAGAGCTTCTGCTTGACGGCGCGCCCCTTCGCGTCGCGCAGGGTGAAGGCGTAGAGGAACTGCTCGGGGAACGTCCGGCTCGCCGCGGCCGACACGTCGATGGCGAGGCCGTTCTGCGGGTAGACGAGGCGGAGCGTGCCCGCGCCCAGCTCCTCGGGCTGGAGCGTGCGCGAGGTGTTGACGCGCGCGAGCCTGATGAGCGGCGCGAGCGTGCCCGGCTCGTAGCGCGCGAGCCCGCGCGTCGTGCCGACGACGAGCGTCGAAGGCGCGCCGCCGCCCCCTTGCGCGTCCGCCGCCGGCAGCAGCGAGAGGGCGTAGGCGTTGTCGGTCGGCAAGCCCTGCTCGGTGTCGAGGCGCGAGGTGACGGGCCCGAACTGCTCGTCGAGCGTGACGCGCAGGAGGCCGACTCCGGCGGTCGCGCACCACGCCTGCGGCAGACCCCCGGTCGAAGGCAGCGCGACCACGCCGCGCGCGTCCACGCCCGGCGCGACCTCGACCAGCCCGCGCCCCTCGCGGAAGGCGTAGAGCCCGCGCGAGGTGGCGAGCCACAGCCACCCCTCGGCGGCCGAAGCGCCCCAGACCGTGCTGCCGCCGAGCGGCGCGAGCGCGGGCTCCGCCCTGACGGCTGAGCCGTCGAAGTAGAAGACGCCCGCGTTGGCCGTGCCGACCCAGAGGCGGCCGCGCGCGTCGTCGGCGTAGAGGCTGACGACCTCGCGGCCGCGCGCGTCCTCGCCCGCGCGCGGCCAGACCAGCTCGCGGCGGCCGGGGCCGCCGAAGCGTTCGAGCCCGCGCCCGAACGTGGCGACGTAGACCGCCTCCCCGAAGGGCGCGATGGCGCGCACGCTGCCGCTCAGCGCCGGCTCGGGCGGCTTCTTCGCCGCGCCGGCGTCGGCAGGTTTGTCGGCGCCCTCCGCCGCCTTGTCCGCGCCGTCCGAAGACTTGTCCGAAGGTGACGGCGCGGCGGCGGGCCTGTCATCCTTCGCAGACCCCCCCGCGCCGTCGGCCTTCTCCTTCACACTCTCGTTTACGGCGGCGGCGCCCTCGTCCTTCTTCGCGTTAGCGCGCGCGCCCGTGCCCTGCTTCCCGCCGTCCTCCTTCGCCTTCGGCTCGCCGCCCGCGCCCTCCTCCTCCGGCGCGAGGCGGACGGGCGCGCGCGCCTTCAGGCCGTCGGTCTGGAGGCCGACGAAGAGTCCGGCGCCCGTGCCGACGAGGAGACGGCCGCGCCTGTCCTCCGCGACCGCGTAGACCGTGCGCCCCGAAACTTCCGGCACCTCGCGCCACGCGCCGGCCGACTCGTCGCGCGCGAACAGCCCGCGGTTGGTGCCGACGAGGAGCCGGCCCGAAGACGCGCGGTAGACGGAGCGGACGAAGTTCGACTCGGCCTCTCCTGAGAGTTGTTCGACGCGCACGCCGCGCGGGTCGTAGCGGCAGACGCCGCGCGGCGTGCCGAACCAGACGACGCCCTCGCGGTCTACGAAGACGGCGTTGACGCGGTCGGAGCGAAGGGCCCCTGCCGTGCCCGCGAAGGTGAAGCGCTCGACGACGCGCCCTCCGCTCAGGCGGAAGACGCCGCGCCCGTCCGTCGCGGCGTAGAGCCCGCCGCCCGGCTCCGGCGCGAGCGCCGTGACCGCGCCCGTCGTGATGCCGGCGATCTTCGAGGGGCGCGCGAGCTTACCTTCGTCGACGCGGAAGAGGCCGCTGTCCGCGGCGGAGGTCTGCGCGCCCATGAAGAGCGCGCCCGAGGGGTCGCGCGCCAGCGCCTCGACGTAGAAGGTGCGCGGGCGCCCCGCGATCTCCTTCGCCTCGCCGCCGGGCTCGACCGTCATCAGCCCCCGCCCGCGCGTGCCGACGACGACCGTCTCGCCGAGCAGCGCGAGGCTCGTCAAGGGGAGCGGCTGCGCCTTGCCGGCCGCGACCGTGAGGCGCTCGCCGACCTGCCTCGCGGAGGGCGCGCCGCGCCCGTCGAGCCGGCAGTCGAAGACGAGGCCGTCGGCCGTCGAGACGAGCGCGCGCCCCGCCGCGGGCGCGACGACCGCGAGCACGCTCCGGCCGCGCGCCTCCTCGACGCGCACGAACTCCTGCGACCCCGCCGGGCGCACGAACGCGCCGCCGTCGGCCCCGACCCACAACGCACCGCCCGCGTCCACGGCGAGCGCGCCCACGCGCCCGCCCGACAGCCCCTCGCTCGTCACCGACTGCACCCTCCGCCCGTCGTAGCGCGCGAGCCCCGCGTCCGTGCCGAACCACATCAGGCCTTCGGCGTCCTGCGCCACCGCGCGCACCTGGTCGGAGGGGAGCCCGTGGAAGAGCGTCACCGCGCCCCAACGGTGCAGGCTCTCGGGCTGCGCCTGCGTCTCGCGCGCGGACTCTTCGGCCGAAGAAGTAGGCAGCAGGCAGTAGGCAGTTGGCAGTAGGCAGACGGCCGCGAGCAGGAGGAAGAGGACGGCGCGCGTGGGACGGCGCGCGTGCCTCGTCGGCAATTTCAGATTTGAGATTTGAAATTTGAAATCCCGCATCGGCCTTCTCAAATCTGAGGGTCGGAATTCCGGATGAGGGGGACACCGCGGACGCGCGTCGTGTCGGAGTCGGCCGCCCTGCCGCAACCCGGATGCCAACTGCCCGCAGCCGTCTGCCTGCTGCCTACTGACTTTCGATGAAGCGCTTGCGGTCGCGCTCGATCCAGTGTTCGAGGTCGGCGGCGGCCTTCTCCAGCTCGTCCGAGTTGAGGAGCCCGCGCCGCAGCGCCTCGAAGAAGGCGCGCGTGCGCATGTTGTAGGCGAGCTTGTCGTAAGCCTCGTGCGGCGTGCCCTCGGGCGTCGAGACGAAGAGTTTTTCGTAGAGCGTGGCGAGGCGGCTCTCGACGCCGCGCAGGGAGAGCGCGCACTTGCGCGCGATGGCCCAGTTCGAGAGGCCGAGCGCGAGGTAGTAGAGCGCCTCGGCCTCGAACTCGGTGAGGAGCGGGCGCTTGAACGAGTCCTTGAAGGCCGGGTCGATCATGTCCGCGCCGTCTTCGAGCACGGCGGCGACGAAGCGCAGGAAGCGCGACTCGGGGTTGTTCTTGTGGATGAAGCCGTAGGCCGGCTGCGGCTCGACCGAGCGGACGATCTTGCGCAGTTCGTTGATGTAGACCTCGTGCGCGAACTGCGTCCAGAAGATGATGCGCGCCGAGGGGAAGTCGCGCCAGACGGCGCGCGCCGCCTTGACGCCTGACAGGCGCGGCATCTGGATGTCGAAGACGCACAGCTCTGGGCGCTCCTTGAGCGCGACGGCGACGGCCTCCTCGCCGTCGGCGGCCTCGATGACGGGCGAGTGCGCGGCGAACTCGCGCTCCAAAAGCTCGCGCAGGTAGCGGCGCTGCGCGACGTTGTCTTCGGCGATCAGGATGGGCATGGCGGGTCGGTGCCGGCGAGAGTCATTAACTACCGGCGCGGCACATTGTGCGGCCTCAGCGGGCGGGTTGTAAACGCCAGCCCTTCGACAGCGCTTCGAGGGCGGGCCTGTCCCGCCCGTACTCCGAGAGCGGCGTGGTCAGGTCGAGCGTGTAGACGATGGAAGGCGCGTCGCCCCCGCCGCCGTCGAAGGCGACTATCCCGTCGCTCACCATCGGCTCGCCGCCCCTCTCGTAGCGCGCGACGACGCGCAGGGCGCGCAGTCCCCCGAGCCGCGTCCACGCCCTGCTCTGCACGCGGACGTTTGCGCCCTCTTCGCGGAGGAAGCTCAACCGGCTCTCGACGGCCTCGTCGAGCCGCCTCCATTCGAGCGAGTTGTAGCTGCCGTCGGCGTAGAGGTACGACTCCGGGAAGCCGGGCCGCCGCGCCCACTCCGCCGAGCCCGGGGCGTCGAGGTCGATGCCGAAGCCGTGGTTGGGCGCGGGCGGCGCCGAGCCGACGCCCAGCATGCCGGCGGGGAGGTCAACCGAGAAGCCGTACACGTAGTTGTCATAACGCCCCACGTAGGCGGGCCGCGCTTCGTCGCGCCGGCCGGCGTCGGTGTCGCGCACGGTGACGACGGCGCGCGTCGAGGGGAGGACGGCCGCCGCCGGCTCCGCGTAGCGGCGCGCGCCCGGCTGAGGCCGTAGTCCCGCCGTCGCCGCGAGGCCGAGCGCGAAGGCCGCGGCCGCGACGGAAAGTTTGAAGAAGTCGGCGGGGCTGAGCTTGGTGTGACGCATGTCCGTTCCTCCTCGGCGTGTGGCGGCCCGGGGCCGCGAAGTCGTGTGACACAGCATCGTCCCAGCGCCGTCCCGGGTCAATGTGGTTATCCACACACGCGCGCGTTGGGAGAGACACAGCCGGCCGCGGCACGCGACACGCGCACGCGCTGTTGTTGCCCGCGTCGCAAAAATCTCGCCCGCGAGGATAATCGCCGACGGGTGGTGGCCGCCGCGGAAGTTTTCGCAGTTCGGCCGCGACGGCCGCCCGTGCCCACGGACGCGGGGCGCGTACTGGGGAGGACGCGCCCCGCACTTTTTTGTCAGGACAGTAGGCAGTAGGTAGTTAAGACAAGTAGACAGTAGACAGTAGACAGTAGACAGTAGGCTCCGCTGTCCGGGGGTTGAAGATGGCGGCCGCGGTGTCCGGGCGACGAGGTGTTTTCTACTGTCTACTGTCTACTGCCTACCGCCTACTGCCTACTTCACCTCATCCACGTCGCGCGGCTGTCGAAGTAGTCGGGGGCGCGGTCGGGGTGGCGTGCGTGGAACTCCTCGTAGCGCGCGAGCAGTCGCCGGTAGCGGCGCTCGGAGGAGGGGAGCGGCCTGTGCGGAATCTCCTGGAGGTGGCGCTCGACCTTCCAGACGTTGCGGCGGGAGAAGCGCCAGTCGTAGCCGCCCAGCTCGTAGAGGCTCGCCAGCCCGTAGCCGGTGATGCGCGCCGTCGAGTCCACGTACGGGTCGAAGTAGCTGTAGGCGAGGTGGCGCAAAGAGCGGAAGACGGGCCGCCGCCCGTGCAGCCCCACGTCGCGCGAGCGCGCCACCGAGCCCCAGCGCCCGCCCTGCCTGAAGACGAAGACGACGTGGTCGAGCTTGTCCTGCGATTCGAGGCTCAGCAGCAGCGGCGGGTAGCCGTGCTGTTCGAGGATGACGGCCGCCGTCAGCGCGGCCTCCAGGCAGTGTGCCTCGCCGCGCCGCACGACCTCGCGGAAGGTGCGGAGCGTCGGCCCGCGGCGCTCGCGGTTGTAGCCCAGCCCCGAGAGGTAGCGCTGCACGCGCGCCGGCGTGCGGTGCGCCCCGACGACCGCCCACTCTCGCCCCGTGAAATCGCCCCTGCCCGGCACCCCTCCCATCAACCCAACGAATAGCAAAAGCCGCCGCGGAAGGCAAAAGGAGAGGTTAGAGGTTGGAGGTTAGAGGCTAGTTAGTTGCGACTTTCGGTCATGTCGCTCCTCGGCTATAACGCTTTTAACTAGCCCCTAGCCTCTAACCTCTAACCTCTCCTTTTGCCTTTTGCCCCCAGTTGATGTAAGACAGATGGCACTGACGCAGCCGTTCTGTTATCTTAAAGGTACGCGGGCGGGGCCGCAGCGAGGCCCGACGCCCGAGGCGGAATCTTACCGGCAAGCAGGGCAGAGTTTTCGTGAGCACAAAAGGTTCAACATCACCCTCTAAACCGCTGACGCGCGCCGAGCAGGAGGTGCAGTCGGCGGCCGAACGCCTGAACTCCCAGACCGAAGACGCGCTGGCGGCCGTCGCCGCGCGCCAGACGCCGGGCGGGGTGGACGAGCTGGAGGCGACGGCCTCCCGGCTCGAGCGCGCCGCGCGCGACCTCGCCGTGGCGCTCCGCGAGCTGGTCGAGGAGAGGCGGGAGAAGGACAAGCAGTTATAAGCGACCGGGCCTGAATTCGGACGGACACACGCAGGAGCGCCGCCGCCGCACGCCACGAGCGTTGCGTGCCCAGCGCTCCTGTCGTGCGTCGGCCCGCGTTAGTTCGAGGAGTCAACAAAGGAGGCGTGGCGGGTGAGCCGTAAACCGTGACAAGACAGGACGGACTGCTCTTCCTCTCGTCACGGTTTACGGCTCACTCGTCACGGTTTTTACAGGAGAGATTATGGCCGCCATCAAAGAGAGTGTGGCGCGCGAGCACGGCCGCAAGCGCACGGACGTGGGGCTCGACGCGATAGGCATCCGGCCGGAGCGCGACGTTTACTGGAACCTGAACACGCCGGAGCTTTATGAGATAGTCGCGCGCCGCGGCGAGGGGGTCATCTCCGCGCACGGCGCGCTGCTCGTCGACACGGGCGAGCACACGGGGCGCGCCGCCAAGGACAAGGCCATCGTCCGCGAGCCCTCCAGCGAGGAGAAGGTCTTCTGGGGCGAGGTCAACAAGGAGTTCTCGCAGGAGCAGTTCGACGCGGTGCGCGACCGCATGATGCGCTACGCCTCGACGCGCGAGCTGTTCGTGCAGGACACCTACGCCGGGGCCGACCCGCGCTACCGCCTGCCCGTCCGCGTCGTCACGGAGCTGGCCTGGCACTCGCTCTTCGCGCGCACGATGTTCATCAACGAAGACCGCCCCGACGCGTCGAAGCACGCGCCCGAATTCACCGTCGTCAACATCCCCAGCTTCAAGGCCGACCCCGCCGCGGACGGCACGCGCTCCGAGACCTTCATCCTGATGGACTTCGCGCAGCGCCTCGTCCTCATCGGCGGCACCAGTTACGCGGGCGAGACGAAGAAGTCGGTCTTCACCATCCTCAACTACCTCCTGCCGCAGCGCGGCGTGATGTCGATGCACTGCTCGGCGAACGTGGGCGAGCGGGGCGACGTGGCCGTCTTCTTCGGCCTCTCGGGGACGGGCAAGACGACGCTTTCGGCCGACCCCGAGCGCCGCCTCATCGGCGACGACGAGCACGGCTGGAGTGACGACGGCGTCTTCAACTTCGAGGGCGGCTGCTACGCGAAAGTCATCAAGCTCTCGGCGGAGGCCGAGCCCGACATCTACCGCACCACGCGCATGTTCGGCACCGTGATGGAGAACGTCGTCTTCGACCCGGCGACGCGCCTGCCCGACCTCGACGACGCCTCCCGAACGGAGAACACGCGCGCGGCCTACCCGCTGACTTCCATCCCGAACATCGTGCCCGAGGGCTACGCCGGCCACCCCTCGAACATCATCATGCTGACGGCCGACGCCTTCGGCGTGCTCCCGCCCGTGTCGCGGCTCAGCCCCGAGCAGGCGATGTACCACTTCCTCTCGGGCTACACGGCGAAGGTCGCAGGCACCGAGCGCGGCGTGACCGAGCCGCAGGCGACGTTTTCGACCTGCTTCGGCGCGCCCTTCATGGTCTTGCACCCGGGCGTCTACGCCGACCTGCTCGGCAGGAAGATTCAGGAGCACGCGGCCGACTGCTGGCTCATCAACACGGGCTGGTCGGGCGGCCCCTACGGCGAGGGGCAGCGCATGAAGATCAAGTACACGCGCGCCATGATCCGCGCCATACTCAACGGCTCGCTCGCGCGGGTCGAGACGCGCCCCGACCCGGTCTTCGGCGTCCACGTCCCCACGTCCTGCCCCGACGTGCCCGCGGAAGTCCTTGAGCCCCGCGGCACCTGGAAAGACCCCGAAGCCTACGACCGGAAGGCGCGCGACCTCGCCCGCCGCTTCAACGACAACTTCGGGAAGTACGAGGCCGGCGTCTCGCGGGAGGTGCGCGCCGCCGCGCCGCGGGGCGACTGACGGGCTGAGGCCCCGGAAGGGAAAGGCGGGGGCGGTCAACCGCGGGTGACCGCCCCCGCCTTTCCCGTCCGGGCCGCGCC
>DASVWB010000053.1:0-6369 GCA_036389815.1 Pyrinomonadaceae bacterium
GGAAGGGGAAAGAGGGTCGTCGGGCAGGTCGGACGTTATCCCCATATCGTCCGATAACCACCCCGTCTAACCCATCTCCTATCAAGTACGTCAGACAAAACGTCTCCCCAAGACTCATCGCCTCCTCGAAGTCTACCGCCGCCTCACCGCACCATCATTGCCGACGTCAGAATCCGAGTTCTTCGAGAAGGTCGATGACGTGCGGCTCGCCCTCCTCGACGATGCTGAGTCGCCCGGCGAACTCCTTGTGCTCTTTGAAGAAGGCGCGCAGGCTCTGCTCGGCCGGCGACCAATCGGCCCTCACTTTCACCTTTTTGTCCGGGTTTTTCGACTGCCTCTTTTTCTCTTCGTTCTGCTTCATCACCCAGTCCGCCTCGCGCGCCGCGTCGATTTGCGGGACGGGGTAGGTGAGGTGGATGGTGTAATCCTCGTCTTCGCCGCGGGCTTCGAGCAGCCACTCGAACGACTCGCGTTCCGGGTTGCCGTTCTTGCCGTCGCCCGAATAGACGTAGTGGTCGGCGGTGACACGCTGGTAGAAATCCAGTGCCGCGTTGTTTTGGCTGCCGTGGTGCTGAACCTTGAGCACGTCTACGTGCATCGAGCCGCCCGGCTCGACGAGGCCCGCCAGTTCCAGCCCCTCCATGACCTTGTTGCCGAGGGCGTCGCCCGTGAACAGAATCCGCTTCCCTTCGGCCTCCGCCAGCACGACGATGCTCGACAGGTTGGTGGGCGAGCGGTCTACGTAGGCCGCCAGCACGTCCTCCGCCGTTTTGCCCTGCTGCGCCAGTTCCACGAGCCAGGCCTGGTGCTTCGCGTGGAGCTTCTTCAACTCGGGGAGCATCGGCCCGACCACGCGGAGCTTGAGGCCGCCGCCCAGGTCGACGGCCTTCGCGTCCTTCTCGGCCGCGACCAGCTCGCCCCCGAAATGCGGGTTGAGCTGGACGTTCAGGTTGTTGACGATGTCGCTGCGCAGCTGCGCGCCGTTCCTGATGCTCGCCAGCAGCTTGAGGCTCGCGGCCACCTCCTTCTCGTCCTTCTCGACGTCGAGCGTCAGCTCGGGCGGGAGGCCGCCCGAAGAGGACGCGACGAACCGGGCCGTGAAGTCGGCCGTGAGCTGCGGGGGGACTTCGCCGATGACGTTCTCGAAGCTGTTGTGCCAGAAGGCGCGCACGCGCGCGAACTGCGGGTCGTCCTGAATCAAATCCCTCGTCAGGTCGAGGACGCCCAGGATGTGGTCGTCGTCCATGTGGCTCACCATCAGCAGCTCGATGGGGAGCGGCCCGTCCGGGTCGCGCTCATCCCTGATCTGTTGCAGGCGCTTTTTAAGACGCTCGTAAGTCCCGCCCGGCCCGCCGTCGATTAGCGCGAGTCGCGGTTTGTCCTTCGGGCCGTAGTGCAGGATCATGCAATCGCCCTCGGCGGCGGGGATGACATCGAGGCTGAATAACACGGCCGTCCTTCCTCCTCAGATAGATTGAAAGGCACGCAGTACGTCGAGCATGCCGTGGCCCTGAAAGCTGCGCTCGCGGCCGAGGTCGGTCGCGCTCTCGCAGAGAATGCGCTTGATGCGGCGCGGCTGCCCGACCAGCTCCGAGTAGCGCCCCATCAGCATGGCCGCCGCGCCGCTGACGTGGGGCGCGGCCATGCTCGTGCCGTCGAGGTCGCCCCAGTCGCCCCCTGCGTCGTACTTGCCGGGCAGCGGCGCGCGGATGCGCTCGCCCGGCGCGACCATGTCGGGCTTGAGCCGCCCGTCGCCCGTGGGCCCGCGGCTGGAGAAGAAGCTGATGCCGTAGGTGTGCGGCCAGAAGCGGTGCGTCGCGCCGACCGTGAGCACGCTGTCGGCGTTTCCGGGGTCGGTGATGCTGAAGGCGGCGTAGCTGTCGTAGGCGCCCTCCTTGGTCTCGAAGCTCTTGTACCCGTGGTTGCCGGCGGCCGCGACGACGACGACCCCGCTGGCGACCAGCCGTTCGGCCTCCTCGCAGATGGGCGTCCGCCCGCACGCGAAGTTGCGCACGTCGTGCGGGATGGAGAGGCTCATGTTCGCGCCGTGGATGACGAGGAAGGGGCCGCGGTCGTTGAGGTGGCGGATGAACTGAAGCACGGCGATGATGGCGAACTCGGTGTCCTTGACCTGCGCGCCGCCCAGTACGCGGAAATCGTAGAGGTTGATGTCGGGGCACATCCCGTCGGCGATGTCGGCGTACTCCTTGCCCTCCGCCCTCTTCCTCGCCCTCTCCACGTCCTCTTCGACGGCGCGCTCCGCGGCCTCCTCTTCGGCCTTCTTCTCGGCACCCGCTTCGGGGCCCCCTGCCGCGCCCTCTTCGGGCTTCAGCAGGGCCCGCTTCTCTTCGGCTATGAGCCTGGCTTTCAAGACCGCCGCGTCCACCGCGGCCTTCACCGCGGCGCGCCTGCTGGCTCCGATGATGCCCGCGACGTGCGTGCCGTGGCTGAGGCGCGGGCGCGTCTTTTCACTTTTAGGATTAAGCTCGACGAACCGCTCGACCAGCTCCCAGCGGACGGGAAGCCCTTCGAGGGCGTCGAGGGCCAGCCTCTCCAGCGCCCGGTCGGCCTCCTCCTCCCCCGGCGGCTCCAGCAAAGACTCGCTCTCCCTCATCAGCACCTCAAGGTTCGCGGCCCGGATGTCCGGGTTCTCGTTGCTCAGGCTCACGATCTTGCGGAAGTGCTTAAAATCGAAGCTGCGCTTGACGCGACTCTGCCCCCTTTTGTCGAAGAAGGCCGGGTGCGCGCCGTCTATCCCCGAATCGATCACGGCCCAAGTGATCTCGCTGCAATCGACCTTGAAGAGGGTCGTGGCCGCGTCGGCCTTGACGGCGGGGACGGACTTCGAGATGGCCGGCATCGCGCCGCGGTTGAGCGAGACCTGCCACACCAGAGGTCTCTCCGTCTCATCCTTCGCCATCTGCTTTGTCAGGTCGGCGAGGCGCCCGGACATGCCGTCCAGGTTCGCCGGGGACTCGGCCTCCCGCAGGAGGTAATCAATCTGAGCGTCCGCCGACTTCGGCGTGTCGTCCGGGCCGGTGGCTGACTCGGCCCACAGGAGCAGCGCCGACAGGGCCAGAAAGCGTTCGAGCCCGGACAGGTCCAGCAGTCGCATGGCGGCCTTCGAGTGCCACTCGCCGGCCGCGCCGAGCACCTTTTCGAGTATGTGCCTCACCCTTCCGGCGTCGTAATCGTCAACTTCGTGCGCCGGGGGCGCGGCCGGTTGCGGGGCGCCCGCTTGCGCGTCCTTATCTTTCCGCCCGGCCGGGGCGCTCTCGTCGTCGTCGCTTCTTTTGTTGATCCACCATTGCGTCTTGGGCACCACGACCCGCATGACCTCTTCAAACGTTAAGCGCGCCGCGACCAACCCCTGCAAGAAGGCGATGTCGGCTTTCGCTTTGCCCTCGTTGGCCCCTAACCCTTTGTAAATTTTGGCGGCCACTTCGCCCGCGTGTCTGCCCCGGTAAGGGGCGATGAGGAGGTCGCACTGCTCGGACGGGTTCTTACCGAGTTCCACCCACACGTCGCCGAGGATGGGCGAATCCTGTAGCTGCCGCCGGTCGTCCGACGGCCCCAGAAGAATGAATTCGACGAGAGGACTGGGAATCAGAATCATAAGGTCGGGTGCGTCAGACGCGTGTCCTTCCGTGAAGCCCGGGTTCCGAACCGCGGCGGGAGCGGCGCGGCCAAGAAAGATGGCGGGGCACCAAAATCGGCGGCTAAGCTCGTTGCTACTTCCCGCCTGCGGTCGGAATCATATCCCACATAAGAATGAGATAATGGCCCGTTTCATTTCACGGATGGCGATGTGAAAGTGAGTAAAGAGCGAAGAGGCTGGCAGGAACGGGGTTGCCGCGGCGGCGCCCCCTGACAGGATCATTTTTTAGCCGCCTTCGCCCGGCCTTTCCCGGCGCGGCACCACGCGCACCGACACCCCTTCGGCCTGATGTAGTCGTCGAAGTAGGACGCCCCGTAGTGGAGCGTGATCTCCTCACCGGCCTTCACGTTCTCCTTAGACCAGACCCAGATTCTCCTCCCCGTGACGAAGGCTTCGGCGTTGGGCCGGCACGAGTGGTTGATGTAGCGCGCCGTGTTCTCTCTCGCGCCCCCGTCTATGGAATAGCGCTCGTCGATCTCGAAGAAGTAGCGGCCGCCCCTGCGCGCCACCTCCTCCGCCGTCACGACCGGGCCGACGTACTCGATAATCCTCTTCCCCGGCGGGATGTCCCTGAGCGTGAAAAGTCCGAGCCCCGTTGCGGAGCGCCTGACGACGAGGCGGGAGAGACGTTTGATCATCCGGCTAGTATGACGCGCGCGGTGTCATGTAAGTGTCGCCGGCTCCTCCCGTTTCCTTGACGCCGGCCCCAGGCGTTGGTCAATATCCTATTCCCGGCTGTCGAGAATCTTCCTTAGTATCGCCGCTCACCCCACTACGGTGAGGCGTCTTGCACTTAGTTTATGAGTCCGCGAGGCATAACAACGGCACGCGCCCGACGCCGCGCGGCGTGCCTCTCATGGAACTCTTCGCAGTCATCATGGCCGCCCTCTACGCCATCCACCGCACGGCCGGCTGGCTCATCGGCAGGTACGGAAACAGGTTCGGCTTCGACCAGCTCTCCGACGTGGCCTCGCTGCCACTCATCATCCTGCTGTTCGGCGCCTACCTCTTCCTGGCCACGCCCTTCGTGCTCGCCTACACGCGCCACAGCGAGCACGAGGCGGACCGGTTCGGCCTCGAAATCACCAGGGACAACCGCGCGGCGGCGACCGCCTTCGTTAAGCTCCAGACCGAGAACCTGCGTGTGCCGAGGCCGGGACTGCTCTACAAGCTGTGGCGTGAGAGCCACCCGCCGCTCGGCGAGCGGGTAGACTTCTGTAACGACTACCGCCCATGGGAGCGGGGCCGGCCGCTTGAGTACGAGCACCTGTTTAAAGGCGAGGGGCGCGACACCCGTTGACGGGGCCGCGCGTGAAGCCGGCCGTTGACACGGCCTTTTGATTCGAAGGGAGAAAGGGGTAGACGTGCGACATTTAGTCTTTAGCGGGTTGCTTATCTTCGCCCTGGCCGCGCACGCCCGGGCGCAGGACGTCTCGGCGGTCGAGTTGCAGATAGCGAGGCTGCGCTCGCAGCTCGTCGACGTGGTGGATTTGGAGGCGCGGCTCCAGGAGCGCTCCCAACAGCTCGAAGAGGAACTCAGGCCGGAGAACATCGAGCGCGCCCTCGCCGGCACAGGGACGACGGACGCCGCGGCCTTGCGGGCGCGTCGCCGCGAGCAGCTTGAGCGGCAGAAGGCGGACGTTGACGGTCAGCTCTCGGAAGCCTCCGCGAAGCACGCCAGGCTTGAGGCGGAGATAGCGGCCGCCGAGGCGGAGGCCGTCCGGCTGAAGGCCGCGGCCTTAGCGCCCAAGGAGACGGCGCCGCGCAACACGCCGGCCGCCGCCCCCGTGCCTCCCGCGCCGGCCCCGGCCGTGAGGAAGAAAGCCCCCGCGAGGAAGAGCACGCCGCGCAAGCGTAGCAGGCCGAGGCGTCGGGCGCACTGAACGTCCGCGGCGGCGAATCAACGGAGGATAGAGATGACGACAGACGTGCCGCGACTGATGACGCGCTCACCCCTGATACCCCTGGCCGTCGCCCTGCTCCTCGGCTGCTCCGGCACCGCGGCGGGGCGCCCGCGGGGAGAGGGGCCGGCGCGCGTGCGACCGGGCCAGGAGTTCAGACTCCGTGTCGGTCAACGTGCGGCGGTGAAGGGGGGGCGTTTCGGGGTCAGGTTCGCATCGGTCGCGAACGACTCGCGGTGCCCGCCCGCCGTGACCTGCGTGTGGGCGGGCAACGCCGAGGTGCGGGTCGAGGCGGAGGCCGGCGGCGCCACTGCGGTCTTGAAATTGAACACGCACGGCGGCGACGCCTACCCGAAGGAGGCGAGGCACGGGCGATACGTCGTCGCCCTCGTCGGGCTCAGCCCGCAGCCCGCCAGGGGCGGCGGGGCGAAGGCCGCGGACTACGTGGTCACGCTGGTAATCCGCAAGGTCTGACTTACGCGCACGCTCGCCCCGTCGGCCGCGGGCGTGGCCGCCTCCGCGGCCTTCACTTCCCTTCACAGCGATGCGCGGCGGTTCAAAACCGCCGCGCATTCTCACTGCACGCGGAAGATGCCCCACAGCCCCCCGTCGAACTGCGTGGAAGACTGCGTGCGGTATAGGTAGTCGCCGGCCACCCGGAAGTAGCCGCCGGCGCCGTTCCTGAGCAGGAGGTCGAAGTGGCTGCCCGCGCCGACGCCGTACTGCGCGCCCTTCCACTCCGAGAACGGGTTCGAGCCGAGGGCCGAGGAGTTGTTCGTGTAGGGCTCCTCCTCCCAGATGTGCCCGTGG
>DASVWB010000054.1:0-25884 GCA_036389815.1 Pyrinomonadaceae bacterium
GGCCGGGGGAAAATATAACCGCCGAAGCGCGGCGACCCCGCCGTGAGGTCGCCGCGCTTCGGGGAGCCGCCCGTTCGCTCAGGCGGTCTTCTTCTCTTCCTCGTAGAGGTCGCGCAGCACTTCGGCGATGGGCGGGGGCACGACCGGCGTCGGCGTGTGCGCCTGGGCGGGGCGCCTGCCCGCGAGCGCGCGCGGCCCCGGCTCCTCATGCCTGTGCGGGCCGGCTGCGGCGGCGGCCGGGATGGCGCCCGGCTGCTGCGCCGCGGCGAGCCGCGCGCGGCTCTCTTCGAGCATGGCGGCGGCGCGCGCGCGCCGGGCGCGCTCCAGGCCGCGGATGGCGGCGGTCGTCTGCGGCGCCTCGGCCGGCTCGCGCTCGATGCGGCGCAGGACTTCGACGTAGCGGCGCAGCTCGGCCGAGGGGTGTACGCGCGAGCGCTCGTCGCCGCCCTCGTCTTCGAGGACGTGCCCGAGGTGCTCGGCCGCGGCGTCGTGGTCGCCGGCGCGCTGGTAGAGCGCGCCGAGCGTGAAGTGGACGAGCGGGGGCGGGTCGGCCATCATCCGCAGCACGCGCTCGCCCTCGTCGATGACGTGGTTGACCTCGAAGCCGAACCAGCGCTTCTCGTCGTCGCGCAGGATTTCGTTGGCCGAGACGTAGAAGTCGAAGACGTTCTTCACGTCCTGCTGCTCGGAGCGCTGGACGGCGCGCCAGACGAAGTAGACGACCGTCGCGAAGAACAGGATCACCGTCAGCGGGATGCCGACCACGCCCAGCATCGCCATGATGACGACGACGGCAATCAACCTCTGCGCCGTTTCCTGCCCCTTAGTCATAAAGCCGAAGTGATGAGTGGTGAACGACGAGTGATGAATGAAAGACCGCGTGCCTCTCATTCATCACTCGTCATTCACCACTCATCACCCTCCTGATAATCCTCTCGCCCGCCTCCGCCGTGGTGAGCGCGCCGCCGAGGTCGCGCGTCGTCTCGCCGGCGGCGACGCACCCGCGCACCGCCCCCTCGACCGCCGACGCCGCTTCCGTGTGCCCGAGGTATTCTAGCATCAGCGCCGCACTGAGGATAGCCCCTGCCGGGTTGGCCTCGTTCCGCCCCGCGAGCGGCGGCGCGCTGCCGTGGACGGGCTCGAAGAGCGAGACGCGCCCCGGGTGGATGTTGCCCGAGGCGGCCAGGCCCAGGCCCCCCTGCAAGGCCGCGCCGAGGTCGGTCAGGATGTCGCCGAAGAGGTTGTTCGTCACCACCACGTCGTACTGCGCCGGGTTCAGGACCATGAACATCGCCGTCGCGTCGGCGTACTGGTGGTTCGCCTCGACGTCGGGGAAGCCGGCGGAGACCTCCCTGAAGACGCGCTGCCAGAGGTCGCCGCCGAAGCGCTGCACGTTCGACTTGTCGCACATCGTCACCCGCCGGCGGCCGCGCGCGCGCGCGTACTCGAAGGCGGCCCTGATGATGCGCTCGACGCCCTTGCGCGTGTTGTACTCCTCCTGCGTCGCTATCTCGTCGGGCGTGCCCTTTTTGAGGAAGCCGCCCGCGCCCGTGTACGCGCCCTCCGTGTTCTCGCGGAAGACGACGAAGTCTATCTCCCCGGCCGCGCGGCCGCGCAGGGGCGTGAGCCTTTCGTGGAGCAGGCGGACGGGGCGCAGGTTGATGTAGAGGTCGAGGCCGCGCCGCATGCCGAGCAGGATGTCCTCGGCGTGCTGGTTCGACGGCACGCGCGGGTCGCCGAAGGCGCCCGAGAGTATCGCGTCGAACTCGCGCGCGAGCATGTCGAGCGCGCCCTCGGGCAGGCCCACGCCCTCGCTCAGAAACTTGTCCGCGCCCCAGTCGAAGTGCCGCAGCTCAAGTCTGACGCCGTGCGTCTCGCCCAGGGCTTCGAGCAGGCGGACGGCCTCCCGCGTCACCTCCGGCCCGATGCCGTCGCCCGGCACGACCGCGACCCTCTTCACGTCTCTCGTCATCTGTCCTTCGGGCACCCTTTTCAGAACGGCACGCACAGCACGGGCACGCGCGCGCCGCGCAGGACCTTCTCGGCCGTCGAGCCGAAGAGGAGTTCCTCCGGCCCGGTCGAGCGGCCGCGCACGCCCATCACGATCATCGGCAGGTCGAGGTCGCGCGCTATCTTGAGTATCTCGACGAAGGGGCTGCCGACGACGATCATCTTCTCGATGTCCACGCCGCCGGCTTCGAGCCCTTCGAGCGCGCCCGCGAAGTTCAGCTCGGCCTGCCCGCGCATCTTCGCCGTGATGTCGTCGGTCGAGCCCATGCCGGCGGCGACGGCGTCCTCGACGAAGTCCTTGTCGATGACGTGCAGCAGCGTCAGGTCTCCGCCCGGCGAGGCGATGCCGAGCGCCACGCGCACGGCGTTGATGGAAGTCTGCGAGAAGTCCACGGGGACCAGGATGTCAGGGGCTTGCAGCATACGAACCTCCGGACTAAGCGCGGCGGGGGCGGAGGGGTGAAGGGCGGGGGCGCGTCACCTCTTCGCCCCTCCCGCTTTAACCCTTCCGCCCTCCGCGCGAATCTTCTCCTCGATGCGCGGCAGGCTCGCGAGCACGGTGTCGCCGACGGCCTTGAGGCTGGCGGGGGCTATCTTGTCGAGCGTGTCTTCGGCGGTGTGCCAGTAGGGGTAGGAGCCGAGCTGAATCAGGTCGGCCGAGGGCACGCCCGCGCGCAGGAAGGGCTCGTGGTCGTCGCCGCCGACGCCCTCCGCGCGCTCGACGAACTGCCTGTAGCCCAGCTCGCGCGCCGTCCGCCAGATGACGTCGAGGAGCCAGGGCGTGCTCATGTCGTCGCGCCCCAACTCCAGCCTCTCGTAGCCCATCATGTCGAGCAGGATGAGCGCGCGCACGTCCTTGAGCCGGTCGGAACTCTTCAGGCGCTCGACGTGGTGGCGGCTGCCGTACGTGTTGTCGGGCGCGCCGGGCTTGCCGCACTCGTCCCACGCGCGGCAGACGGCCTCCTCGCCGTCGAAGAAGACGAGGCGGTAGGTGAAGCGCCTCTTCCCCTCGGAGGCGCGCAGAGCGCGCGCCAACTCGATGAGCGCGCCCGTGGAGGAGCCGCCGTCGTTGGCGCCGACGAAGGCGAACTCCTTGAAGCGCTTCGTGTCGTAGTGGCTGGCGATGACGATGGTGTCGGCCGTCCGGCCGGGGTACTCGACGACGATGTTCGCCATCTTCACCTTGCCGGCGGGCGTGTCGGCCACCCACGCTTCGAGCGTCCCGCCGACCTGTTCGAGGATGTAGCGGCGCGCACGTTCGAGCGACTGCGAGCCGGACGGGCGCGGCCCGAACTCGACGAGCCGCCTGACGTGCTCGTAGGCGCGCTGCCCGCTGAAAGGCGTGGCGGCGCCCGGCCGCCCCGCGGAGGCGGGGCCCTTCCCCGCGCGCCCCGGCCGGGCGCTCGTCGGCGGAGACACGAGCATTGTCAGGAGGAGGACGGACGCGAGCGGGGCTGCTTTGAAACTCATCTCGGCGTGCGCTGGTTCGCGGGTCGCGGACGTGTGCCGCAGCTCAGGAGGCCGGCCCTTCGGCGCCGGGGTCTTCGCCCGCGGGCGTGTGTTGCGGCGCCCGCTGGGTGTCGCTCCTGCGCGCGCTCTCCTCCTGCGAGAGCTTGCGGCCGCGGCCGCCGAACAGGTCGAGCCCCTTGCCGAAGAGGTCGAAGGGGATGTCGGCGGCGCGGCGCAGGGTCGTGTAGGCCATCTCGGCTTCGAGCCCGGCGAGGGTCGCGAGCTTCTTGCGCAGCGGGAGCCGGCGGAACTCCTCGCGGAAGTCTTTCGCCGTCTCCTCGGTCGTCTCGGCGCGCTTGACGACGGGGACGGGGCGGAGCACGAGGGTGCCCCCGCGCGCGGCGCGCGCCTGGCAGGCGAGCCGCTCGCCCGCCGCGAGACGCGCTTCGCCCAGATGCCTGCGCTCGCCGTCGGTCAGGTCGGAGAGGAACTGCGCGCCCTCCTCGACGGCGACGGCGCACGTGTCGCACTCGCCGCGCCCGCCGCACTCCAACGGCAGGCGGACGCCCATCCGCCGCGCCGCGTCCAGAAGGTACGTCCCCTCCGCGACCAGCCCCGTGTGCACGCCGCCATCGGCCCTCCACTCGACGTTGACAGCCATACGACTCCTCGCAAACCGGCCCGACTCGAATGTGTTCAGGGAGACAGGTGAAACTTACAACACGCGCGGGGGAAAGGCAAAAGGAAGTAGACAGTAGACAGTAGTCAGCAGTCAGTAGAAAAGCATCGGCGGTCGAATCGCCAGGGTATCAACTTCAAACCCCCGCCGAGCGGAGCGCTACTGTCTACTGTCTGCTGTCTACTGTGTATTCGGGGCCGAGGCGAAGCGGATGCGGGGCTCGGCGGCGGACTCGTCCGTGTTGACGTCGGACTTGCGCCGGCACTGCGCGCAGACGCCGAAGATGCGCAGGGAGTGCTGCGTGGGGCGGAACTTGTGCTTGGCGACGATGGCGTCCTGGATGGCCTCCAGCTCGGCCGAGTAGAACTCGATGGTCTTGCCGCACTCGGTGCAGATCATGTGGTCGTGGTGCGGGTGGTTGTAGTTGTGCTCGTAGCGCGTGCGGCCGTCGCCGAAGCGCACCTCGCGCGCGAGCCCGGCCTCCACCAGAAGCTTGAGCGTGCGGTAGACGGTCGTGTGGCCGACGTTCGGCTCTTCCTCCTTGACGAGCTGGTAGAGGTCTTCGCTCGAAAGGTGCTTCTCGGTGCGCAGGAACACGTCGAGGATGGTGTCGCGCTGCGCCGTCCGCTTGAGGCCGGCGCGCTGGATGTGCCGGTGGAAAATCTCTTTCTCTTCAGTCATAGTGCGCCGCCGCCGCCCGCCCTCTTTGCGGCCATCTTAACACGAGCGCGCCCCGGCCCGAACCCACGAATTTTGAGCCCCGCCCGCCACGTGTTATCTTCTCGCCCGACACGCCGGGGTGGCGAAACCGGTAGACGCAACGGACTTGGATGTTTGAGCACTTGGAGCGAAATCTCCAACGTGAATGGGGTCAAATTCGGTGAACCCTTTAGCATGGCAACACCGAGCTAAGCCTGGCGGTGATGTTTTTGCCGCGATAGGTTGGCGTCAGGGCGTGGCAGTTTGGGCATAGCAAACGCAGATTGGGGAGCCGGTTGTCTGAGTGATTCCCGTTAATGTGGTCTAGTTCTAAAGGGATTGGTCGGTTGAGCCATTCGGCCAGTCCACAGCTAGAACACAGAGGGGGCAGAATCCCTTCAGCCAAGAGCCGCTTCTTCAGTTTGAAAGAGGCTATCCTTATTTCGTTGTTAAGGAACCTCTGCAAAGGTTGTTTCGGCCCGACTGTTTTTCCCTTGTTCCAACACTGTCCGGTGAAGTGGGAGGTATCGAGACTGTAGTGGCGTATCGCACGCCGCAACACCTCGTAATTTCCCCGTATGGAGCGACACCGAGAGCGTTCAAAACTTGTCTCAGTGAAGTTGAGTTCTTGACAGCTTCTCCGAGTTGAGCTTGATCATACTTACGGAGTTTCATACGTCCTCTAGGAAAGTGTAGAGACTAGACGGCCCCCGCCTGACTGTTACGCTTCGAGCGTAATAAAAGGTGAAGGTATAGTCCAGACCACGAACTGTCGGTTTGTGACAGGCGGCGAAAGCCGTGGTGGTAAGAAAATCCGTTGGCCGTAAGGCCGTGCGGGTTCGAGTCCCGCCCCCGGTATCCGGAGAATGAAAGGCGGCGCAGACCATGTATCTGCGCCGCCTTTCATTCTCCGCGGCGTCGGCCGGGGAGGTGAACGTCAGGGCGCCGGGTTGGCGACGTTGAAGACGACGCGCCACGGGCCGCCCGGCCGGCGCTTCCACACGCGCGCGTAGTTGCCGCGCTCGGCCGGCTTCTCGTCGGCGGGCTTGGAACGCAGCTCGTAAGTCCCGTAGGCGTACCCGAGGTCGCCCGAGGCGGCCACGTCCGCCTTCGAGGGCTTCCAGGTGGCGTAGTCGCCCGCCTCGCCTATCACACCCGCGTACGCGCGCCGGCCGACGACGGGGAACGAGCCCTGCCGGTAGACGCGCAACGACTCGTCCGCGCGCGCGACGAGCGCCGACCTGAACCCGCCCGACGAAGAGGCTTCGGAGAGGGCGCGCTCGGCGTCGAGCAGAGAGTCGCGCGACGCCTCGACGGCCACGGCGGGCGCGCGACCCTTCGACGGCGCGGGGTAGCTGAGGGCGGTCTCTGTGATGGCGGGCGCTGGGTGCTCGATGCCGAGGTCGAGGACGAACTTCCAGGAGCCGTCGGGCTGCCTGCGCCAGACGGTGAAGAAGTGGCCCGTGCCGGCGGGCCCGGCGTCCGTCGGCTTCTCGCGCAGCTCGTACGGGCCGGTCGTCCAGCCGAGGTCGCCCGCCCGCGACACGTCCGCGTAGGTCGGCCACCACGTCAGCAGCCCCGCGGGCGCAGGGTTCCGCTGCGCCCAGGTCTCTATCGCGTTGACCGGCCCCGTGCGCCTGAAGATGACGCCGTCGGGCGCCGCGTACGCGAGGAACGCCGGCTTCATCCCGTGGTCGATGGAGTGCTGCGCGAAGGCGTGCTCGGCCTCGACCACGGGCGCGAGGGCGCGCGGGAAGCCTTTCTCCTTCAGGGGCAGCGGCGGCAGTTGCGTCGGCGCGCGCCCCGTCTGCGCCGAAGGGCCGGCGCACGGGAAGGCGCACGCGAGCAGGAGCGCGGCGACGCACGCCGCGGAGATTTTCGTCAACGCCATTCTCGCCCTCTCCTCTCCTTCAGTCCGCGCGCGCGAGCAGGCCCGTCAGCAGCATGTCCACCACGGCCGCCGCCTCGGCCTCCAGCTCGGGGCGCGAGCCCAACTCCCGCGCGCTGAGGCTGTAGGGGAGCAGCGCGTTGGTCGCGGTCAGGAGCGTCCGCGCGGCCGCGCGCGCGTCGCGGAACTGGAAGTCGCCCGCGCGGCGCCCCTCGCGCAGCACCCCCGCGAGGAGTTCGGCCTCCTCCTCGAAGTGCCTCCGGCGGCGCGCGAGCAGACCCGGCCGCAGCGCCGCCAGCAGGTCGCTCAGGCTCTCCGTGTAGTGCTGCACGCTGTCGAAGCGGAACATCACGCGCGTGACCAGCATCCGGCGCAGGCGCGCGGCCGGCCGGCCGCCCCCGCGCGCCAGCCCGGCCAGCTCGCCCGTGAGCCGCTCGACGATGCGGTCTACGTGCGAGAGGACGACCTCCTCCTTGCTCGGGAAGTGGAGGTAGATCGTCCCCTTGCCGATGCCGACCTCCTGCGCGAGGTCGTCCATCGTCATCTTCCTGTAGCCGTAGCGCGCCAGCAGCCGGTCGGTGGCGTCCAGTATCAGGTCGCGTATGTCCTCGCGCGTGGCGACTGCCCTCATCGGAGTTTCCTGACCCGTGACCGGAATCGAATTCCGGTCGTAAGTATTCCCTCAACCCGCCCGGCTGTCAATCGCGTTCGGGGCGGCCGGGGCGGAGCTTCCTTGACCTCGGTCGCAGCCCTCCCTACAATCAGCACACACGAAATCCCCCGCGGCCCCCCGCTTTGCATGATTCCGATTTTAAGGGGTGAACTATGTCTGCACAACGAAGTGACAACAGCCAGGGCGACACGGGAACTCGCGACATCACGTACGACCTCGTGAGCGTCATCTACCACGCGCTCCAGGGGGCGGAGACGACCGCGATGTACATCGCGGACGCCGAGCAGGAGGGCAACCAGGAGCTGGTCGCCTTCTTCACGGAGGCCAAGCAGGAGTACCAGCGGCGCGGCGACCGCGCGAAGCAGCTCCTCACGGCGCACCTCGGCTCGCAGCAGGGGCGCGGAGCGGCGGGCGGCGGCGGCGGCGGCCAGTCGTAAAACTTTCGCCGCAGTCAAAAACGGGCGGGGCCGCGTCAACACACACGCGGCCCCGCCCGTTTTTGCCGTACGCGAGAGCCTACTCGTCGCCCTCGTCCTTCTGGACGCCGAGCGGCGGGCCGGCGCTCAGGATAGTGCCCAGCGCCTCGTTCGGCTCCGCCTCCGTTGGCGCGTCCGGCTCGGCCGCGTCGCCGCGCTCCTCCACGCGGCCGTGCGCGTCCCCGCGACCCTGCCGCGACAGTTCCGACTCGTCCTCGTCCGCCACTTTTCCCCTCCCCGCCGACTCAGTACTTCGGCACGCTCGGGTCTACGTCGTTCGACCAGGCGGTGATGCCGCCCTTGAGGTTGACGAGCTTGCCCTTGAAGCCCGCGCCCGCGAGCGCCTCGATGGCGCGCGCGCTGCGGGCGCCGCCCTTGCAGTGGACGACCGTCTCGCGCCCCTCGTCGATCTCGCCCATGCGCTGCGTGACCTGGCCGAGCGGGATGAGCTTCGTCCCGGGTATCCGCGCGATCTCGTACTCGTTCGGCTCGCGCACGTCGATGATTTGCAGGTCGTCGCCTCGGTCTATGCGCTGCTTCAGCTCACTCGCCGTAATCTCTTCCATCCGTCCTCCTTCGGTCGCGCCGGCCGCCCGAGCCTGTGCCGGCTGCGGTCTCAGTCCGCAGAACTCCTCGTAGTCTATCAGCTCCTTGACGGTCGGGTTCTCGCCGCACACGGGACACTCGGGGTCCTTCCTCAGCTTCAGCTCGCGGAAGCGCAGCTTCCACGCGTCGAAGAGGAGCAGGCGGTTGATGAGCGGCTCGCCACCGCCGAGGATGAGCTTGATCGCCTCGTTGGCCTGAATCGCCCCGACGATGCCGGGCAGCACGCCGAGCACGCCGCCCTCCGCGCAGGAGGGCACGAGGCCGGGCGGCGGCGGCTCGGGGTAGAGGCAGCGGTAGCACGCGCCGCGCGCGGCCCAGAAGACGCTCGCCTGCCCCTCGAAGCGGAAGATGGAGCCGTAGACGTTCGGCTTGCCCGCGAGCACGCACGCGTCGTTGACGAGGTAGCGCGTCGGGAAGTTGTCGGTGCCGTCCACGACGAGGTCGTACTCGCGGAACAGCCCGAGGGCGTTCTCGCTCGTCAGCCGCGTCTCGTAGGCTTCGATCTTGACGTGCGGGTTGATGTCGTTCAGGCGGTCGCGCGCCGACTCGATCTTGGGCCGGCCCACGTCCTTCGTGCCGTGCACGATCTGGCGCTGGAGGTTCGAGGCGTCCACCACGTCGAAGTCCACGACGCCGAGCGTGCCGACGCCGGCCGCGGCGAGGTACATCCCCGTCGGCGCGCCCAAGCCCCCCGTCCCTATCATCAGCACGCGCGCCGCCTTCAACTTGCGCTGCCCCTCGACGCCGACCTCGGGCATGATGAGGTGGCGGCTGTAGCGCGCGACCTCCTCGTTCGAGAGCGACGGCAGGTCGCGCGCCGCGCCCGCGGCGGTTTCGCCCGGCGCCTCCTGCGCCGCCGCGCCGCCCGCGATGGCCGGGATGATGGAGACGGTGTCGCCGTCCTTCAAAGGCGTCTCCAGCCTCTGGGCGTGGCGTATGTCCTCGTCGTTGACGTAGACGTTGACGAAGTTGCGCAGCGCGCCCTGCTCGCCGTAGAGGTGCCGGCGCAACTCTGCGTGCTCGCCCGTCACGCGGTCGAGCGCCTCGCCCACGGTCGCGGCCTCGACCGAGACCTCCGCGCGGTCGCCCGCGAACTGCCTCAGCGCCGTCGGTATGAAAACTGTTACCGCCATCGTCTTATAACTCCCCTTCTCTTCCGGCGTGCTCTGACGCCCTTAAGTCCCTTGCCCTTCCGCGTACGCGACCTCCTCCTCGTCGAAGCGCGAGCGGTCGGGCCGCAGTTCCCACGAGCGCAGGTCGACGGCCTTGCCCTCCCGCACGGAGACGACGACGTAGGACATCGTCGGCCACGGCGCGAGGTGTTCGAGGTCGAACTGCGAGGGCACGGCCGGGTGGTCCGGGTGCGAGTGGTAGTTGCCCACGACGCCCAGCCCCTCGGCGGCGTGGAGCCGCTCGGCGCGCGCGTAGTCGAGCGGCTCAATCGCCATGCGGTGGTGGCGCTCGCCCTCCTCTGCGAAGGCGTTCTCGACGGGGAAGAGCGCGCGCACGACGCGCGTGCGGCCGCCGTCCTCGATGCGCCCGACGAGCAGGCCGCAGCACTCGCGCGGGTACTCGCGCTCCGCCTGCCGCCCTATCTCCTCGCGCAAGGATGCGCCCAGCCGGATCAAACGCCCTCCTCCCAGAACGCCTCGCTCAGGTAGCGCGCGCCGCCGTCGCAGAGCACCGTGACGACGACCGAGCCGGCGTCCAAACCCCGCGCGCGGCGGAGCGCCGCCGCGACGTTCGCGCCCGAGCTGACGCCGACGAAGAGCCCCTCTTCAAGCGCGAGGCGGCGCGTCATCGCCTGCGCCTCCTCGGTCGAGACCTCGACGCGCTCGTCCGCCAGCGCCGGGTCGTAGATGCCCGGCACGAGTGAGGCCCCGAGGTGCCGCGTGCCTTCGAGCCCGTGGAAGGGCGAGTCGGGCTGCAACAGCACCGCCCTCAAAGCGGGCTTCAGCTCGCGCAGCCGCCGCACCGTGCCCGTGAACGTGCCCGACGTGCCGACGCCCGACAGGAAGTGCGTGACGCGACCCGCCGTCTGTTCCCAGATTTCCGGCGCGGTGCCCTCGTAGTGCGCGCGCCAGTTCGCGGGGTTGTCGTACTGGTTCGGGTAGAAGTACGTCTCGGGCTCCTCCGCGGCGAGGCGCTGGGCCAGCCGCTGCGGCGCGTCGAAGCCCTCGCGCGGGTCTGTCTCCAGAAGCTCCGCGCCGTGCGCGCGCAGTATCCGCTTGCGCTCGGGGCTCGCGTTCGCGGGCAGGCACAGGCGCACGCGGTAGCCGCGCGCGGCGCCGATCATCGCGTAGGCGATGCCGGTGTTACCGCTCGTCGCGTCGAGGATGACCTTGCCGGCGTCGAGCGCGCCCGAGCGCTCGCCGTCGAGAATCATCGCCAGCGCCGCGCGGTCTTTGACCGAGCCGCCCGGGTTCAGGTGCTCCGCCTTGGCGTAGACCTCGACGCCCGGCGGGAGTCCCCGCGCGACCCGCCCGAGGCGCAGCAACGGCGTCCCGCCGACGTTCTCCAGCAGCCCGGTCGGTTCCTTCCTCAAACTCGCCCCCGCGCCGGCGCAATGTTCAGACGCCGCGCTCACTTGCCCAGGTCGCGCTTCGACAGGTACCAGTCCGTGACCTCGTTCTTCGAGCGGAAGTCGTCCTCCATCCGCTTCGACGCGTCGTCGACGGTCTGCGGCGGCGGGACGACCACCTTGTCGCCCTTCTGCCAGTTGGCGGGCGTGGCGCAGGCGTTCTGGTCGGCGGTCTGCAAGCCGTCGAGGGCGCGCAAGACCTCGTCGATGTTGCGCCCGAGCGACATCGGGTAGTAGATGAGCGCGCGCACCTTCTGCTCGGGGTCGATGATGAAGACGGCGCGGACGGTCGCCGTCTCGGACGCGCCCGGGTGGATGAGGCCGTACTTCTGCGCGACCTTCGTGTCGAGGTCGGCGACGACGGGGAAGTCTATCTTGACGCCGAAGTGCCCCTCGATGTTACGAATCCACGCGATGTGCGCCGGGACGGAGTCAACGGAGAGGCCGACGAGCTGCGCGCCGCGCCCCTTGAACTCCTCGGAGCGGCGGGCGAACTCCACGAACTCCGTCGTGCAGACGGGCGTGAAGTCGGCCGGGTGCGAGAAGAGCACGACCCACTTGCCCTTGTAGTCCGAGAGCTTCAGGGGGCCTTGCGTGGACTTGGCCTCGAATTCCGGGGCCGGGTCGTTGATGCGGGGCAGACTCTGCGAAGTCTCCTGCGTAGCTGCTGTGCTCATGGCTGATTCCTCATCTGAAGGGGTGTGTGAAAAGTGCGATTTCGGCTCCCTGCCGGAAATGGTTCGCGGGCGGCCCGGGGGCGGCCCGCGTCGGACTCCTCTTGCGAGAATTTGCTTGGCGCAAGCTTACACCAAATCCGCCGCAATTCAACCGCCGGGGGCTGATGAAAACTGCCGCGGCGAGTTGAATCACCCGCGGGCTTTTACACGCCGCGCGGGCGCACACCATTTAGTGCAGGTGGCGCGGCCTTTACCTCAAGGCGTCTGCGCGGGGCGCGGCGCGGCGGCTGGTTTTCCCGCGCGAAATCCGCTAAATACTGTGTTGCTTACAAAAAACGTCCTCGCGCGCCCCGTGGCACACACGTTGCTTTTCATAAAAGCGGTGGTCGTCGCGCCCTTGTGATGCGAGGCGGCACGCCGATTGAGGAGGGTTTGAGCAGATGAGAAACGCCAAAGGTTTTGCACGGAGGGCGACGGTTCTTTTCGCCCTGTTCGCGCTGGTGCTCGGCACGATGGTGCCGGCCGCCTCGGCGCAGCGCCGCCGCACGCGGCGCGCCGTGCGCAGGACGGCGACGGCGCGCGCGAACGCGCCCGCGACTCCGCCCCTGCGCTACTTCACGGTGCCTGCCGACACGGTCGTCCGCGTCCGCATGGACACCGAGCTGAACTCGCAGACGGCGCGAGTCGGCGACCGCTTCTCGACGACCGTGACCGAGCCGGTCTACGGCGGCGGCAGCGGCGCGGACGTGATCCCGGTGGGGAGCAAAATCTGGGGCCGCGTCACGACCGTGACCCGCGCACAGAGGCGCAAGCCGGGCAACATCTCCGTCAGCTTCAACCAGGTCGAGCTGCCCAACGGCGCGCGCCACGCCGTCAACGGCTCGCTGACGAGCCTCCAGACCGACAACGTGAACTCGGACAACGAGGGCACGGTCACGGGCAAGGGTAACCGCAAGCGCGACGCGGTCTTCGTCGGCGGCGGCGCGGCGACGGGCGCGCTCATCGGGGCGATTGCGGGCGGCGGCAAGGGCGCGGCCATCGGCGCCATCCTCGGCGGCGGGCTCGGCACCGGCGCGAGGGTCTACGAGAAGGAGCAGGAGGCGGACGTGAAGTCGGGCACCGAGTTCGGCGTCATCCTCAACCGCGCGGTCTCGCTCCCCGAGTACAGGGCGCAGTAAGTTTTCGAGATATCGGCGGCCCTCGCGGCCGCCGGTAGGGTGGAAGCCCGCAAGCGAAGGGGAGAGCGCGGGCGGGCTTCCTACCGATTTCAACGGCCATCCTGAAAGGCCGTCCAAGGGTTCGGTCGCCCCTGTCAAGACGTAAGTGAGCGACCGCACGAGGAGAGGCCCGCTGCGAAGGGGAGAGCGCAGCGGGCCTCTTCTTTTTGTTGGCGTTAACTTTTGGCCGTCAGCCTTTCGCCGAAAGCGGCTCTTCCCTTCTGTAGACGACGCGGCCGGCGACGATGGTGGCGACCGCGCCGCCGTGGAACGTCCGGCCGTGGAAGGGCGTGTTGCGGCTCTTCGACTCGGAGCGCGAGGCGTCGAACGTCCAGCGCAGGTCGGGGTCGAGGACGGTCACGTCGCCGTGCGCGCCGGGGCGGAGCGTGCCGCGGCCTTCGAGGCGGAAGATGCGCGCCGGGTTCGTGGAGAAGAGTTCGACGAGGCGTTCGAGCGTGACGCGCCCGCCGTGCACGAGGCGCTCGAGCGCGAGGCCGACCGCCGTCTCCAGCCCCGTGACGCCGAAGGCGGCCTGGTCGAACTCGACCTCCTTCTCGTCGGCGTGGTGCGGCGCGTGGTCGGTGGCGACGGCGTCGACCGTGCCGTCGGCGAGGGCTTCGAGGACGGCTTCGAGGTGATCGGCCGAGCGGAGCGGCGGGTTCATCTTCGTGTTGGTGTCGAAGCCCTCGCAGGCCGAGTCGGTGAGCGTGAAGTGGTGCGGCGTGACCTCGCACGTCACCCCGACGCCGCGCCCCTTCGCTCGCCGGACGGCCTCGACCGCGCCGCGCGTCGAGACGTGCGCGAGGTGCACGCGCGCGCCGGTCAACTCCGCGAGCGCGCAGTCGCGCATCGCGTCGGACTCCTCGGCGAGCGCGGGCCTGCCGCGCAGCCCCAGCCGCAGAGACCACTCGCCCTCGTGCATCACGCCGCCGGCTGCGAGCGTCGGGTCGTCGCAGTGATCCATCACGGTCAGGTCGAACCCGCGCGCGTACTCCATCGCGCGGCGCATCAGCCCGGGCGAGGGCACGGGGCGGCCGTCGTCCGTGACGGCGACGATGCCGGCGCGCCTCATCTCGCCCATCTCGGCCAGCTCCTCGCCCTTCGAGCCCTTGGTGATGGCGCCGACGGGGAAGACGTTGGCCAGCGCCGCGGCCGCCGCCTGCTCGACGATAAAACTCGTGACGGCCGGGTTGTCGTTGACGGGGTCGGTGTTGGGCATCGCGCAGACGGACGCGAAGCCGCCCGCGACCGCCGCGGCCGCGCCCGAGGCGATGGTCTCCTTGTACTCCTGCCCGGGCTCGCGCAGGTGCGTGTGCAGGTCTATGAAGCCGGGGGCGACGACGAGCCCCGTCGCGTCGAAGACCTCCGCGCCCTCGGGCCTCGCCTCGCCGCACCTCAGCACGGCGGCCACGCGCCCGTCCTCGATCAGAATGTCGCGCCCGCCGTTGACGCCCTGCGTCGGGTCTACGACGTAGCCGTTGGCTATTAGCAGTCTCATCCGTGTTCGGTCGTCCGTGCGAAGTCTAAGAGTCCGCGCCCTCCGAAGAGGCGCCGCCCGCGGCCGTCACCGCGGCCCTCAGCGGTTCGGGCTGCGGCTCGGTCTCGGGCCTCGCCTGCTGCGCGGGGGCGGGGCCGGCGGCCGTCACGCCCGCGCCGCCGCCGAGCAGGTAGAGCACGGCCATGCGCAGGGCGAGCCCGTTGGCGACCTGGTCGAGGATGAGCGAGCGAGCGCCGTCGGCCACGTCCGAAGCTATCTCGATGCCGCGGTTCATCGGGCCCGGGTGCATGACGATGGCGTCGGGCTTGGCGAGCCGGAGGCGCTTGAGGTTGAGCCCGTAGTGGACGGCGTACTCGCGCAGGGAAGGCAGGAAAGCCTTGTCCTGCCGCTCGCGCTGTATGCGCAGCACCATCACCACGTCCGCGCCCTCGACGGCCTCCTCGACGCGCCCGAAGACCGTCAGCCTCCCCCCGCCCGCGACCGACGCGAACTCGGGCGGCGCGAGCGTGCCCGGGCCCGCGGCCGCGACCTCCGCGCCGAGCGTCGTCAAAAGGTGCGCGTTCGAGCGCGCGACGCGCGAGTGGAGCAGGTCGCCGAGGATGGCGACGCGCAGCCCCGCGAAGCCGCCCTTCCGCTGGCGTATCGTGAGCGCGTCGAGCAGCGCCTGCGTCGGGTGCTCGTGCGCGCCGTCGCCCGCGTTGACGACGGCCGCGCGGCAGACGCGCGCGAGCTGGTGCGGCGCGCCGGCCGAGGGGTGGCGGATGACGATGAGGTCGGGCGACATCGCCTCCAAGTTCCGCGCCGTGTCGAGGAGCGTCTCGCCCTTCGTGACGGAGGACGTGGAAGCGCTGATGTTGATGACGTCGGCCGAGAGGCGCTTGCCGGCAATCTCGAAGGAGGTGCGCGTCCGGGTGGAGGGCTCGAAGAAGAGGTTGATGACGGTGCGGCCGCGGAGCGTCGGGACTTTTTTGATTTCGCGCTCGTTGATCTCGCGGAAGGTCTCGGCCGTGTCGAGGAAGTGCGTGATCTCTTCGGCGGCGAGGCCGCGGATGCCGAGCAGGTGTCTGTGCGAGAGCTGTGCCTTCATCGGGCGTCGCGTGGGTTCCGGGACGACTCGCGGGTAAAGAAAGGGGCGGCCTCGGCGGCCGCCCCGTTTAACTCTCCTCCTCCGCCGCGGGTCGCTCGACGATGACGACCGCCTCCTCGCCGTCGAACTCTTCGAGCATGACCTTGATGATCTCGCTCTTCTTCGTCGGCACGAACTTCCCGACGAAGTCGGCCTGGATGGGAAGCTCCCTGTGCTCCTTCCCGCGGTCGATGAGGACGGCGAGCTGCACGCGGCGGGGCCGGCCGAAGTCTATCAGCTGGTCGAGCGCGGCGCGGATGGTGCGCCCCGTGTAGAGCACGTCGTCGATGAGCAGGACGTTGCGCCCCTCGACGTCAATCGGCAGGTCGGTGCGGTTGACGATGGGGTTGGCGCCGACGGTCGAGAGGTCGTCGCGGTAGAGCGTGATGTCCACGACGCCGACCGGCGGGCGTTCGCCCTCGATGTCGGCGACCTTGTCGGCCAGCCTGTGCGCGAGCGGGACGCCGCGGCGCTGGATGCCGATGAGGTAGAGGTGCCCCGCGCCGTGGTTCTCCTCCACGATCTCCGAGGCGAGTCGGGCCAGCGCACGGTTGATGCGCATGCCGTCCATGATCCGCGCCTTCTCCACGAGTTCCATCGGCGCGCATACTAACACAGCCCGCCGGACGGAGGGAAGGTTCGCGCGCGGGCGCATGCGCTTCAGACCTTGATCAGGTAGTCGAACCAGAACTTCCCCTGCCTGAACCCCTTCGGCAGCTTGGCGGGGACGGGCGGCGGGGTGTTCTTCAGGGTCGGCGCGCCCGCGACCTTGATCCAGTCGCTGCGGACGACGCGTTTGGCCGTCTTCTCGCTCAGCCGCTCCACGAGCGGGATGCGCGGGATGGAGCCCCAGGGCGCGTTCTGCGTCGAGATCATCGCGGCGAAGCCGCCCTGGGCCATCCTCTCAAGTGCGTCCTTCGGCGTCGCGTTGTGGCTGCCGTGGTGCGCCACCTTGAGGAAGCTGATGCGCGGCAGGATGTCCTCGGCCTCGGTCTGGTCGAGCCACCACTTCCAGTTGCCGTACTGCGCGTCGCCGGGGAAGAGCAGGTACTGGCCGCGGAAGACGAAGAGCGTCACGAGGCTTGTGTTGTTCTTCGCCTGGTCGAGCGCGAAGGCGAGGCCGTCGAGCGAGCCGTCCGCTATCTCGTCGCGGAGGTCTCTCTCCTCGGCGGGCCTGAGCGCGAGGTGCGAGAGGCGCGGGTCCGCGCGCGGGGCCTCCCAGCGGGGCGAGAAGGGGCGCAGCCCGTTGGCGACCTCCGCCGCCCCGCCCGCGCCGAGCCGCAGGTAGCGCTGGTCCTCGGGCGGGTTCATCTTCGCCAGGAACTTCTCGTCGCGCGGGGGCCCGAGCACGCGCACGGAGAGGCCGGGGATGTTCGCGGGGTTCGTCAGCGTCTCGCCCGCCTCCAGGTAGCGCACCCGCGCGTTGACGCCGAAGCCCGAGCGGAGCAGTTGCATGGCCTTCTGGTTCCCGACGAGGTTGGCGACGGCGCTCGCCGCGGCGGCGCGCTCGGGCGTTCTCCCCTGCGGGCTCGCCGCGGCCGCCTGCGCCGCGAAGTGCTCCTCCAGTTGGTCGGCGAGGGCGACGTGTTTGCGCTGCATCTTGAGCGCGAGGCCGTCCTGCGTGTTCTCGCACCAGGGGAGCCAGACCTCGTCAATGTCGAAGCCGCTGAACTTCTCGCCGTAGCGCGAGAAGCCGGAGATGTGGTCCTGGTGCGAGTGGGTGGCGATGACGGCGGCGAGCGTCCGGTTCGTCACCGCGGCGATGTCGTCTATGGCCGCCTCCATCGTGTTGATGTCGCCCTGGCCGTGGACGCCGCAGTCGATGAGGACGTGGCGGTGCCCCTTGGCCGTCTCGCTCCCCTTGGCGATGGGCAGCGAGAGCAGGAAGCAGTCGCCGAACCCGATGCGGTACATCCTCACCCTGATGGTGCGCGCGTCGAGCGCGCCGCCGCCGCCGCCCGCGCCCTTCTTCGAGGCTTTCTTGGAGGCCGGCTTCTTCGCGGCCTTCTTCGTGGTGGACATCTCAGTACCCCCTGTGGATCAGGTCGAAGGTCAGCGCGCGGGAGCGCTTGGACTTCTTCAGCTCCTCGGCCGGGTGCTTGTCGAGGAAGGTGGTGTAGGCCAGCCCCGCCTGGAGGTGCCTGTGGAACTCGCGCTGCCGCCTGAGGCGCGGGTTCTCCTCGCCCTCCGCGCCGAGCGGCTTCCGGATGGCGTAGCGGAGTTCGCCCTCCCGGCCGTGGGCCAGGTCTATGACGAGCGTCGTCCCCCCGCGGAAGATAAAGTTCGGGCTGTGCCTGTCGCCGGGGTCGAACTTCTCGGGGCGCTGCTGCACCAGCTCGGCGACGACCTCGGCCCTCAGGCGGCCGTCGGGCGCGACGCGGTGGACGGTGTGGAAGGAGTGTGCGGCCACGTCCACGCCGGGCGTCAGCCCCAGCAGCGCCGCGTTATTTTTGCCGAAGTTGCTCAGGATGCGCGCGTTGTTCGTCAACTCCGCCGGCGCCGTCGGCTTGAGCAGGTCGAAGGCGAGCCCCGTGCAGCGCGGCATCTTCCGGCCGCCCGCCGCCTCGGGCGGCGACCAGCGGAGCGACTCGTCCGAGTTCGAGGTGACATCCTCGGGGACGATGCCGCGCAGCAGGAAGGCTGTGCGGAGCGCCGCGCGGTACTCCAGCGGGTCGTCGGGCACGAGGTCCGAGTCGGCCGTGATGAGCGCGCGCAGGAAGTCGCCGAACTGGATATCGACCGGCGGGCAGAAGTCGAGCGCGCGGATGCAGATGTTCGAGAAGTGCTCGGCCGTCTTGGCGGCCTCGCCGGCCAGCCGGTTGGCGAGGTCGGGGTGCAGGTCGCCGGGCGCCGTCAGCGCCCCGCCGGCGCGCGCGATACGCATCAGGTCGCGCGTGCGCCGGACGTAGACGCTGAAGAAGGCGTCGAAGACGGCCGCCACGAGGATGGCGCCGCGGTCGTGGGGCTCGTAGAGCCTGTCGAGGTCCTTGGAGTTGGGCGGCGTGCCGAGCGCCTGCCTGAGGGCGGCGCGCGTGCCCAGCGCCTCGCCGAACTGCTTCGCCAACTGGACGAGGGGGTTGCTCGTCGTCAGCTCGAACTGCGCCTGCGGGCGGCCGCGCTCGGGGCTCACCTCCGGGGCCACGTCCATCCGGTAGATGAGGCCGCCGGTGCGCCGGATCATCTCCAGCAGCGCCTCCTTGAAGCTGAAGTGCTGGAAGAGCGCGACGATGTCGGCGAACCCCTCGTGGAAGGCCAGCGAGTCGGGGCCGGTGGATTCGAGGAAGTACTTCCGCTGCCCGTCAACGAGGGCGTGCGTCGTCTCGTGGACGATGATGTCGTGCGAGAGGCAGGTGAAGACGGTCTGCCCGGGCAGGCTGGAGCCGGCGTCGAGCTTCGAGGCCGGGAAGTAGCCGAAGACGAGCGCCCGCAGGTCGCGGTCGTAGTAGGCGTTGGCCTCCTGCATCGCGTGCGGGAAGATGCGCAGCCGCCGGCTGCCGTCCTCGCCGGCGCGGAACTGCCACTTGGTCTTGCGCCCGAGGGCGAACTCGAAGCGGCGGATGGTCTCGCTGGCGACGGCGTAGACCATCTGCTGGTGGAAGCGCGGGTCAGACTCGCTCGGCTCCAGCCCGCCGCCGAGCGTGACCGCCTCGGCGTTGAGGTCCACGGGGAGGTAGTAGCAGCCGTTGCTCGCGTGGTAGTCGATGACCTCAAGGTACTCGCCGACGGGCCCCGGCTCCAGCTCCTCGTTGCGGACGCTCACCGTCATGTAGTTCCCGAGGCTCCGCCCGTGGGACGGGTCGAAGGCGTAAACCTTCAGGGGGCGGTGGAGCGGCGGCTCCTCGTAACCGTCTGTTCTCTTCATCGTCTGGCACCTCGGTAGGCTTCCGGGGCGTTCGCCCCCTCTGACTGAAATGTCGGGGCCGACATTTTTATTTCGCGTCCCCGGCGACGCGCGTAAGTGCGGCGGGCGCGTCGCGCGGCATGTGACGGGCGCGGCGGCAGGGTTTATATGCCGCCCCCCCACGGGTGTCAACAGTTTTCTGCGGCGCCCCGACCCCGCGCCCCGCGCGGGGCCTCGCCGCGGGCCGGTCTTTTGCCTGAGCGGCGCGCGGGTCATATCATAGCGGCGCGCGGCCCGCCCCTTTCCGCCCGCCGTTACCGGAGGGCGAGGGGGCGGCGCCGCGTGCAGAACCTGCCCCAACGTTCGACGCGGAGGACGAAGGCTTGCGCACCACACACAGACGTTTCCGGCCCCTCGCGGCCGCGCTCCTGCTGCCGCTCCTGGCGGCCGCGACCTGCGCGCAGGCGGCGCCGCCGCCGCAGGGCGCGGAGGCGGTGAGGGCGCGTTACACGAAGTACGAATACAGGGTGCCGATGCGGGACGGGGTGAGGCTGTTCACGGCCGTCTACGTGCCGAAGGACGCGTCGCAGCGTTACCCGTTCCTGCTGACGCGGACGCCGTACAGCGTCGCGCCGTACGGGGTGGACAGCTACCCGCGCTCGCTCGGGCCTTCGGAGAGTTTCGAGCGCGAGGGCTTCATCTTCGTCTATCAGGACGCGCGGGGGCGCTACATGTCGGAGGGCGAGTTCCTACAGGTGCGCCCGTACCGGCCGGACAAGCGCGGGCCGCAGGACGTGGACGAGTCCACCGACACCTACGACACCGTCGAGTGGCTTTTGAAGAACGTGCCGAACAACAACGGGCGGGTCGGGATGGTCGGCATCTCGCAGCCGGGCTTCCACGTCGCCGCGAGCATCATCGACTCGCACCCGGCCCTCAAGGCCGCCTCGCCGCAGGCGCCGACGGCCGACTACTACCTCGGCGACGACGTGTACCACAACGGCGCCTTCATGCTCGCCGCCAACTTCGGCTTCTACTCCTCCTTCGTCCCGCGCCGCGGCGGGCCGGAGCCGCCGCGCCAGCGCGTGCCCTTCGATTACGGCACGCCCGACGCCTACGAGTTCTACCTCAACATGGGGCCGCTCTCGACGGCCAACGAGCGGCTGCTCGGCGGCCAGGCGCGCTACTGGCAGGAGATCGTAGACCACACGACCTACGACGACTTCTGGAAGCGGCGCTCGCTCTGGCGGTTCATGAACAACGTGCGCTGCGCCGTCCTGAACGTCGGCGGGTGGTTCGACGCGGAAGACCCGGCCGGCCCCTTCCACATCTACAACGCGGTCGAGCGGAACAACCCCGGCGCGACGAACCTGCTCGTGATGGGCCCGTGGCGGCACGGCGGCTGGGCGCGCGACGAGGGCGACCGCCTCGGCAACGTCAACTTCGCCGTCCGCTCGGGCGAGTTCTTCCGCGAGCGCATACAGTTCCCCTTCTTCATGCGCTACCTCAAAGACCGCCCCGCGGAGCTGCCCGAGGCTTACATGTTCCTGACGGGCATCAACGAGTGGCGCGCGAAACCCGAGTGGCCGCCGAAGGGCGTGCGCCCCCTCACGCTCTACCTCGGCGCCGCGGGGCGGCTCTCGGAGGACGCGCCCGCCGAAGGCGAGGCCGACGGCTTCGACGAGTACCCGAGCGACCCGAACCGGCCCGTCCCCTTCCTCGGCTACGTCGTCGGCGGGATGACGAACGACTACATCACCGAAGACCAGCGCTTCGCCTCCGCGCGCCCGGACGTGCTGGCCTACGAGACCGAGCCGCTCGACGAAGACCTCGTCGTCGCGGGCCCACTGAAGGTGGCGCTCAACGTCTCCTCGACGGGGACGGACTCGGACTTCGTCGTCAAGCTCGTGGACGTGTACCCCGGCGACTACCCGCAGCCGGCTCTTCCCGAGGGGCAGGCGCGGCCGCCGAACTACGTGCGCATGGGCGGCTACCAGCAGCTCGTCCGCGGCGAGCCCTTCCGCGCCAAGTTCCGCGAGGGCTTCGAGCGCCCCGTGCCGCTCGCGCCGGGCAGGCCCGCGCGCATCGAGTTCACGATGCCGGACGTTTACCACGCCTTCCGGCGCGGCCACCGCGTGATGGTGCAGGTGCAAAGCTCCTGGTTCCCCCTCGTGGACAGGAACCCGCAGAAGTTTATGGAGATTCCGAAGGCGACGGCCTCCGACTTCCGCAAGGCCACGCAGCGCGTCTACCGCTCGCGCACACTCAACTCCTCCGTGACGCTCCTGGTCGAGCAGGGCTCGCTCCGCCCCGCGCCACCGGCCAGATGAGAAAGTGTCACAAGCCGCCCCGCCGCCGGCCCGCGCCGCCTCGACAATGAGACGCGCGGGCCGGAAAATTTATGCGCGGGCCGCGCGTTCACACGGCGCGGCCCTCAAGGGCAAGGGGTTTATGCGTTCGACGATTGCCAGCTATCTCGAAGATTATCTGAGGCGCGGCGGCGAGACCGCGTTCGCGCACCGGCGCGGCCTGCGGCTCGTGAGTTGGTCGTACAGGCGGGTGGCCGAGGCGGCGTTCCGCTTCGCGCGCGAGCTTGAGGGGCGCGGCATCGGCAAGGGCGAGCGCGTGCTCGTGTGGGCGGCGAACGGGCCGGAGTGGGTCGCGGCCTTCTACGGCTGCGCGCTGCGGGGCGCGGTGCTCGTCCCGCTCGACGTGGAGAGCGCGCCCGACTTCGTCTCGCGCGTGCAGGCGCAGACCGCGCCGCGCCTCCTGCTCGTCAGCCGCGAGACGCGCGAGCGCGCCGCCGGGCTCGGCCTGCCCACGCTCGCGCTCGAAGAGCTGGAGGAAGCGCTCGCGCGCCACCCGCCCGAGCCCTTCCGGCCCGAAGGCGTCGGGCCGGAAGACCTCGTGGAGATCATCTTCACCTCGGGGACGACGGCCGAGCCGCGCGGCGTCCTGCTCACGCACGGCAACCTGCTCGCCAACCTCGCGCCGCTCGAAAAGGAGATCGGGAAGTACCTGCGCTGGGTGCGGCTCGTCCGGCCGCTCCGCTTCCTCTGCCTGCTCCCCCTGAGCCACGTCTTCGGGCAGTTCATGGGGGTGCTCGTCCCGCAGCTCCTCGGCGGCGAGGTCATCTTCCAGGACTCGCTCAACCCCTCCGAGGTCGCCCACACCGTCAAGAGCCGCCGCGTCTCGGTCGTCGCCACCGTGCCGCGGCTGCTCGACTCGCTGCGCGAGCACGTCGAGCGGCGCGAGGGCGCGCGCGGCGAGTCGGCCGAGTTGAGGAAGAAGATCGAAAGCGCCGAGGGCGCGCACCCGCTCAAAAAGCTCTGGACGTTCCGCCGCGTCCACCGCTACTTAGGCTGGAAGTGCTGGGCGTTCGTGACGGGGGGCGCGACGCTCGGCGCGGAGACCGAGACCTTCTGGCGCCGCCTCGGCTTCGCCGTCGTGCAGGGGTACGGGATGACCGAGACGGCCTCGCTCGTCACCGTCAACCACCCTTTCAAGACCGGGCGCGGCTCGGTCGGCAAGGCGCTGCCCGGGCAGGAGCTGAAGCTGGACGAGGAGACGGGCGAGATTCTCGTGCGCGGCGCGAACGTCTCGCCGGGCTACTGGCGCGCGGGGGGGCGCGAGCCGCTCGCCGACGGCGGCTGGCTGCGCACGGGCGACCTCGGCGCGGCGGACGAGGCGGGCAACATCTACTTCCGCGGCCGCAAGAAGGACGTGATCGTGACGGCCGCCGGCCTCAACGTCTACCCCGAGGACATCGAGGCCGCGCTCGAACGCCGGCCCGAGGTGAGGCAGTGCGCCGTCGTCGGCGTCGAAGGCGCGCGCGGGCCGGAGCCGCTGGCCGTGCTCATCATGCGCGACGAGACGGCCGACCCGGCGCTCGCGGTCGAGTCTGCGAACCAGACGCTCGCGCGCCACCAGCACGTGCGCCGCTGGGCGGTCTGGCCCGAGTCGGACTTCCCGCGCACCCCGACGCAGAAGATTCGCAAGCGCGACATCCTCGAACGCCTCGGCGGTGTGCGGAACGGAGAGAACGGCGGCAACGGGTCGGCGGCGAACGGGTCGAAGGCCAACGGCTCGAAGCCCGCGCCGCCCGCGCCCGCCGCGAAGGGCGAGGCGGCCGGCGCTTCGCCCGCGTCGCTCGTCGCCTCGCTCGCCGCGCGCGCCGGCGGCGAGGCGCCCGCGCGTCTCGACGCTTCGGCCAGCCTCTCGGCCGACCTCAAGCTCGACTCGCTCGGCCGCGTCGCGCTTCTGAGCGCGCTCGAAGACCGCTACCAGATAGAGATCGACGAGGCCGCCTTCACGGCCGCGACGACCGTCGGCGAGGTCGAGCGCATCGTCAGCTCCGGCGGCGCGCTCGCCGAGGAGGCCGCGCGCTACCCCTACCCCGCGTGGGCGCAGGCCGGGCCCGTCCGCTGGCTCCGCGTCGCCTTCTACTACGCGGTCGTGCTCCCCATCACGTCGCTCCTCTGCTGGGCGCGCGTCGTCGGGCGGGAGCATTTGGAAGGCGTGCGCGGCCCGGCGCTCTTCGTCTCGAACCACATCACCTACTTCGACCACGCGCTGATACTTTCCGCCCTGCAAGGGCGGCACCGCAGGCGGCTCGCCATCGCGCAGGAGGGCGAGCGGCTGCGCTGGTGGCGCCGCCCGTCCGCCGACGCGCCTCTGCTGCGGCGGCTGCGCTGGCGCGCGCAATATTTCCTGGTCGTGACCATCTTCAACACCTTCTCGCTCCCGAAGGCGAGCGGCTTCCGCCGCAGCTTCGCCTACGCGGGCGAGTCCGTTGACCGCGGCTACAGCGTCCTCGTCTTCCCCGAGGGCATCCGCGCGGACGCGCCCGGCATGAACCCCTTCAAGGAGGGCGTCGGCGTCCTCGCCTCCCGGCTCAACATCCCCGTCGTGCCCCTGCGCATCGACGGCCTGCTCGAACTGAAGCTCTCCGGCCGCCGCGGCTTCGCCGCCCCGCACCGCGTCACCGTCCGCATCGGCGCCCCCGTCGCCTACGCCCCCGACGAAGACCCCGCGAAGATAACCGCCGACCTTGAGCGGAGGGTGAAAGAACTGTAGTAGGCAGTAGACAGTAGACAGTAGACGGTAGACGGTAGAAAACCCGCCCCAACTCATCGTCCCGGCTTGGGCATCAGTGTCTGCAAGGCGGAGCCCTACTGTCTACTGTCTACTGTCTACTGTCTACTGCTTTCTTTTGACACCCTTTCTGCGGCTCTGCTACGCTCGAATCGTTCTTTTGCACTTCCCCCGTTACAGCGCCTCTACCGATGCTCTATCGCTCGCTGCTGCGACCCCTGCTCTTCAAGTTGCCGCCGGAGACGGCCCACGAGTTCGCGCTTCACGCGCTCTCGCTCGGCCTGGGCGCGGAGGCGCTGCGTCGCGCCGCGTCGCGCGGCGCGGGCCGGCAGGCGTCCGGCGGGCTGCGGCGCTTCGGCCTGAGCTTCAGAAACCCCGTGGGCATCGCCGCCGGCTTCGACAAGAACGGCGTGGTCGCGCCGCAGCTCGCCGCGCTCGGCTTCGGCTTCGTCGAGGTCGGGACTGTGACGCGGCTGCCGCAGCCCGGCAACCCGCGCCCGCGGCTCTTCCGGCTGCCTTTTGACCGCGCGCTCGTCAACCGGCTGGGCTTCAACAACGAGGGCGCCGACGCGCTCGCGCGCCGACTCGCGCGCGCGCGGCCCGACTGCGTGCTCGGCGTCAACATCGGCAAGAGCCGCGCCGCCCCTCTGGAGGAGGCGGCGGCCGACTACCTCGCGAGCTTCGAGGCCGTCCGCCGCCACGCGGACTACGTGGCCGTCAACGTCAGCTCGCCGAACACGCCGGGGCTGCGCGAGCTTCAGCGCGCGGACCTGCTCTCGGCGCTCCTCTCGGCGCTGCAAGGCCGCAACCGCGAGCTGGCCGCGGCCGAAGGTCGCGCGCCGCTCCCGCTGCTCGTCAAGGTCGCGCCCGACCTCGGCGCGGGCGAGCTTGAGCTGATAGTCGAGTCGGCGCGCGCGGCGGGGGTGGCGGGCATCATCGCCACCAACACGACGACCTCGCGCGAAGGGCTCCGCACCGACCCGCGAACGGTCGCCGCCTGCGGCGAGGGCGGCCTGAGCGGCGCGCCCCTGCGCCCGCGCTCGACGCGCGTCGTCGCCGCGCTCAGGCTTTTGACGAAGGGCGCCTTGGAGATCGTCGGCGTCGGCGGCGTCTTCAGCGCCGAGGACGCGTGGGAAAAAATCTGCGCGGGCGCGGGGCTCGTGCAGCTCTACACGGGCTTCGTCTACGAGGGCTTCGGCGTCGCGCGGCGCATCAACGAGGGGCTGGCGGCGCTGCTCGAACGCCACGGCTTCCGCACGCTCGACGAGGCCGTCGGCTGCCGCGCCGAGGAGTTCGCCGCGGCCTGACGTTCGAAGTTTCAGGCGGGAGGGACGAGAGATGAATACTGGGACGGCCGGGGCCGCTTCGGC
>DASVWB010000055.1:0-9468 GCA_036389815.1 Pyrinomonadaceae bacterium
AGGAGGCGCTGGGCGAGCTGTTTTAGAGACGTTTTGAACTACTTTTAAGAACGAGGTGGTGAGGGCGATGGCGGTTCATTTCATTCACGATGTGGGTCAGGATTCTGCGGTCAGTCCTTACGCGCCGGCCGCGGCCGTGTGCGGTTATGAATTCCGCGAGGCGCACGAGATAGTCGCGCCGGAGGCGGAGGCGGACGTGTGCCCCGCGTGCCTCTCGTGGTCGAAGCGGAACAGGTACCAGAACCGCCGGGCGGCGGTCGAAATGGCCGGCGCGGCGGCGGCTTCCGGGGAGTAGGGCGGGCGCGGGGGCGCGGGATTTTCGGCAGAGACAGACGCCGCGGAAAGTGGTAATATCTCCGGCGTCATGCGGACGAACACGGTTCTCATACGGCTTGTCTTCATCGGAATCCTCATCGGGGCGGGTTACCTGCTAGACCCGATCGGGCACGCCACGCCCGGCCGTCCGACGATGCTCGGCATCCCGACCGCCTGCGTCTCCGCCGTCCTCGCCCTCGTCATCGCCTCCGTCATCATCATCTTCGAGATGCGCATCCAGCAGGCGTCCCTGAAGACGCTCATCGGCGCCGGCATCGGCTCGATGATGGGCATCGTCGGCGGCGTGCTGATCGGGTTCCTCATCAGCTACCAGGAGGCGAACGCCGTCCACCCCTCGACGAAGGTCTTTCTCACCCTCGCGCTCGCCTTCATCATGGCCTACATCGGGCTGATGGTCGGCGCGGCGAAGGGCGACTACCTCGACCTCTCGGCGCTCGGCGGCATCTTCAGCGACAAGGCCACGCGCCGCGACGTGAAGATTCTCGACACCTCCGTCATCATCGACGGCCGCATCGCCGACGTGGCCGAGACCGGCTTCCTCTCGGGCACCATCGTCATCCCGCAGTTCATCCTGCGCGAGCTTCAGCAGGTGGCCGACTCGCCCGACTCCTCGAAGCGCCAGCGCGGCCGGCGCGGCCTCGACATGCTCAACCGCCTCCAGGGCAACCCGACGCTCGACATACAGGTCGTGGACACGGACTTCCCCGCGGTGAAGGAGGTGGACCTCAAGCTCCTCGAACTCTCGAAGAGCCTCGACGGCGTGGTCGTCACCAACGACTTCAACCTCAACAAGGTGGCGCAGCTCCACGGCATACAGGTGCTGAACATCAACGAGCTGGCGAACTCCCTCAAGCCCGTCGTGCTGCCGGGCGAGGCGATGCGCGTCTTCATCCTCAAGGAGGGGAAGGAGTACAACCAGGGCGTCGCCTACCTCGACGACGGGACGATGGTCGTGGTGGACAACGCGCGCCGCATGATCGGCAAGAACGCCGACATCGCCGTGACGAGCGTGCTCCAGACGACCGCCGGCAAGATGATCTTCGGCCGGCTCTGGGAGGACGCCGAGAACGGCGGCCCCGCCCACGCGCCCGCCGGCGGCGGCCAGCGCCGCCCCTTCCAGCAGCGCGAGCCGCGCCCGCAGCAGCAGCACGCCCCCGTCCGCAGCGCGGAGCCGGAACAGTCTTGAGTGACGAGTGGTGGGTGATAAGTGATAGGAAAAGGCTAAGGCCCCTTTCTTCCTCTTATCACTTATGACCCGTCACTTATCACCTATGAATGTTGCTATCATCGTCGCCGCCGGGCGGGGGAGCCGGGCGGGCGGCGCGCGGGCCAAGCAGTTCCGGGAAATCTCCGGCATCCCAATCATCATCCACACGCTCGCGCGCTTCGAGCTGTGCGAGACCGTCCGCGAGACGGTCGTCGTCCTGCCCGCCGACGCGCGCGCGGAGTTCGAGGCGCTGGCCGCGGCGCACGGCCTGCGGAAAGCCTCGCACGCGGTCGCGGGCGGCGCGACGCGCGCCGAGTCCGTCTGGCTCGGCCTGCAAACGCTCGACGCCGGCGCGGCCGGCGTGGTCGCCGTCCACGACGGCGTGCGCCCCTTCGTCACGCCCGACGAGATTGACCGCACCGTGCGCGAGGCCGAGGAGCACGGCGCCGCCGTGCTGGCCGCGCCCGTCGTGGACACGGTCAAGGAGGTCGAGGGCGGGCGCGTCGTGCGCACGCTCGAACGCGCGCGGCTCTGGCACGCGCAGACGCCGCAGTGCTTCCGCGTAGAGCTGTTGCGCCGCGCCTTCGGGCAGCCCGGCGCGCTCTCTCCGGAAGTGACGGACTGCGGCGCGCTGGTCGAGCGCCTCGGCGCGCCCGTCCGCGTCATCGAGGGCGGCCCCGACAACATCAAGATCACGACCCCGCGCGACTTCGCGCTGGCCGAAGTCCTGGCCCAAAGGTTCAAGCTCAGGGGGCTCGGCTGAGGGGGCGGGCGGCCGGCCTTGAACCCGGAAACATGTTCAGAATCGGCATCGGCCACGACACGCACCGGCTGGAGGAGGGGCGGCCGCTCGTCCTCGGGGGCGTGCGGGTCGAGTCGGAGCGCGGGGCCGAGGGGCACTCGGACGCCGACGCCCTGGCGCACGCGCTGACGGACGCGGTGCTCGGCGCGATGTGCGAGGGCGACATCGGCCTGCACTTCCCGGACCGCGACCCGCGCTGGAAGGGCGCCGACAGCCTCCAACTGCTCGCGCGCGTGATGTGGCTGGCGAGCGAGCGCGGCTACCGCGTCGTCAACGCCGACGCCACCGTCATGATAGAGAGGCCGCGGCTGAGGCCCTACGTGCAGGAGATGCGCCAGCGGCTGGCCGAAGTGCTCGGCGTCGCGCCCGACTGCGTCAGCGTCAAGGCCAAGTCGGGCGAGGGGCTCGACGCCGTCGGCGAGTGGCGCGCCGTCACGGCGCAGGCCGTCGTGCTGTTGGAAAAGCAGTAGACAGTAGACAGTAGACAGTAGACAGTAGCGCTCCGCGCCGCCCACGCTGATACTGAGATACTGACGGCCCGGCTTTCAGGGGTTTTCTACTGTCTACTGTCTACTGTCTACTGTCTACTTCATTCATGCGCCCGCAGGACATCATCCGGAAGAAGCGCGACGGCGGCGAGTTGTCGCGCGAGGAGGTCGCGTCGTTCGTGCGGGGCGTCGTGGACGGGTCGTGGGCCGACTACCAGTCGTCGGCGCTCCTGATGGCCGTCTACCTCGCGGGGATGACGACCGGCGAGATGGAGGCGCTCACCCAGGCCATGCTCCGCTCGGGCGAGGTGCTCGACTTCTCGGACGTGCCGTCGCCTAAGGCCGACAAGCACTCGACGGGCGGCGTCGGCGACAAGACCTCGCTCGTCATCGCGCCGCTCGCCGCCGCCTGCGGCGCGGCCGTGCCGATGATTTCGGGGCGGGGCCTCGGGCACACCGGCGGCACGCTCGACAAGCTCGAAGCCATCCCCGGCTACCGCGTCCACCTCGAACTCGCGGAGTTCCGCCGCATACTCGACCGCGTGGGCTACGCGATGATGGGGCAGACGGCCGAGATCGCGCCGGCCGACAAGAAGCTCTACGCGCTGCGCGACGCGACCGAGACGGTCGAGTCCATCCCGCTCATCGTCGCCTCCATCATGTCGAAGAAGCTCGCGGCCGGCCTCGGTGCCCTCGTGCTCGACGTGAAGACGGGCAGCGGCGCCTTCATGCGCGACGAGGGGCGCGCACGGGCCCTCGCCCGCGCCCTAGTCCGCACGGGCCACTCCTGCGGCGTCCAGACCGAGGCGCTGCTCACCGACATGAGCCAGCCGCTCGGCTCGGCGGTCGGCAACGCCAACGAGGTGCAGGAGTGCATCTACATCATGCGCGGCGAGGCGGGCGACGAGGCGCGCGACGTGCGCGACCTCTCCCTCGAACTCGCGGCGCGGATGGTCGCGCTCTCCGGCGTCGCCCCGTCGCTCGAAGAGGCGCGCGCTAAAGTCGCGCGCGCGTTGGGCTCGGGCGCGGCGCTCGAACGCTTCCGCCTCAACGTCGAGGCGCAGGGCGGAGACCCGCGCGTGTGCGACGACCCGCTCAGGCTCTCGGACTTGACGGTGCGCGAAGTCAGGGTAGAATCCGTGCACGCGGGCTACGTCGTCGCGGTCGACGCCGCGGAGGTCGGCCGCGCGGTGGCCTCCATCGGCGGCGGCCGCGCGCGCGTCGAGGACGAGATAGACCCCGCGGTCGGCTACGCCGCGCGCGCGCGCGTCGGCCAACAGGTGAGCGCGGGCGAGCCGCTGGGCCTGCTCTACTGCCGCCCCGGCGCGGAGGGCGAGGCCGCCGCCGCGCGCATCCGCGCGGCCTACACGGTCGGCGACGCGCCGCCGAACCAAATTCCCGAACTCGTCAAGGAAGTGATCGCGCAATGAAGTTGAGACTGCTACTCGCCTGCGCGCTCGCCTGCGCGCCCCTGCTGGCCGGCACCGCCTGCCGGCAGGAGCTGCGCGCAGACGAGCGGGGCAAAGTCCGCGTCGGCATCGTCTTCGACATCGGCGGCAAGGACGACCGCTCCTTTAACGCCGCGGCCTTCGACGGCGTGAAGTGCGCCGAGACGGGCAGACACCCGGACGGCACCCCCTGCGACAAGCCGAGCTTAGGGATCATGCTGCGCGACGTGGAGCCGGGCAACCCGACCTCCATCGAGCCGGCGATGCGCGCGTTCGCCGAGCGCGGCTACGACCTCATCATCGGCGTCGGCTTCGCGCAGGCGCCCATCATGGAGATCGTGGCGAAGGACTACCCCGGCATCAACTTCGCCATCGTGGACGGCGCGTCGGAGCTGCCGAACGTCGCCTCGCTCGTCTTCAAGGAGCACGAGGGCTCGTACCTCGTCGGCATGATCGCGGCGCGGGAGTCGAAGACGGGCGTGCTCGGCTTCATCGGCGGGATGGACATCGGGCTCATCCACCGCTTCGCCGTCGGCTACGAGGAGGGCGCGAAGGCGGCGCGCCCGGACGCGCGCGTCATCGTCAACTACGTCGGCGTGACCGACGGCGCGTGGAACAACCCGGGCAAGGGCAAGGAGCTGGCGCTGGCGCAGATAGGCAAGGGCGCGGACGTGATCTTCACCGCCGCCGGCAACTCCGGGCTCGGCGCCTTCGACGCCGTCGAGCAGGCGGGGCGCGACGCCTCGGGGCGCGCCACGCGCTACGTCATCGGCGTGGACTCGAACCAGAACGGCGTCAAGCCCGGCTTCGTCCTGACGAGCATGGTCAAGCGCGTGGACAACGCCGTCTACCAGATCGTCTCCGACGTGGTGAACAAGAAGTTCAAGGGCGGCTTCCACGTCTACGGGCTGGAGGCCGACGGCGTCGCCTACGCGATGGACGGGTTCAACCAGCAGCTCATCCGGCCCGAGGTCATCCAGCAGGCCGAGGAGGCGAAGCGGAAGATCATCGCCGGCGAGATTAAAGTCACGGACGCGATGCAGAAATAGTTTTCGGTTTTCGGCTTTCAGCCCCGGCTGCCCACTGAAAACCGAAAACCGAAAACCGAAAACCGACATGCTTGAACTCAGGGCCATCACGAAGCGGTTCGGCGAAGTGCTCGCCAACGACCACATCGACATCCGCGTCGAGCCGGGGACGATTCACGCCATCGTGGGCGAGAACGGGGCGGGGAAGTCCACGGCGATGCGCATCGCCTACGGCTTCTACACCGCGGACTCGGGCGAGATTCTGGTGGACGGCGAGCCGCGGCGGATAGAGACGCCGCACGACGCCATACGGCTCGGCGTCGGCATGGTGCACCAGCACTTCATGCTGGTGGACACGATGACCGTCGCCGAGAACATCGTGCTCGGGGCGGAGCCGGGCTCGGCCGCCGCGATTGATTTGAAGAAGGCCGCGCAGGAGATACGCGCGCTCTCCGACGAGTTCCGGCTCTCGGTAAACCCCGGGGCGCTCGTCCACGACCTGTCCGTGGGGCAGCAGCAGCGCGTCGAGCTTCTGAAGGCGCTCTACCGCCGCGCGCGCCTGCTCATCCTCGACGAGCCGACGGCGGTGCTCACCCCGCAGGAGGTCGAGGAGTTCTTCTCCATCCTCCGGCGCATGCGCGAGCAGGGCAAGACCGTCATCATCATCACGCACAAGCTCTCGGAAGTCCTCGCCGTCTCGGACGACGTGACGGTGATGCGCGACGGCCGGGTGGTCGGCCGCGTGAAGACGGCCGAGACGGGCGCGGCCGAACTCGCGCGCATGATGGTCGGGCGCGACGTGCTGCTGCGCGTCGAGAAGCCGGAGCCGAGGCCGGGCGAGACGGTGCTGAGCGTGCGGCGGCTCACCGTCACGGTGGCGGGCGGCGAGCGCGGCGTGCGCGACCTCTCCTTCGACGTGCGCGCGGGCGAGATCGTCGGCGTCGCCGGCGTCGAAGGCAACGGGCAGACCGAGCTGATAGAGGCGCTGGCCGGCCTCGTCCCCGCCGCGCGGGTCGGCGGCGAGGTCTCCTTCGCCGGGCGCGACATCACGCGGGCGGGCGCGCGCGAGCGCCTTGAGATGGGCATCGCCCACATCCCCGAAGACCGGCACCGGCGCGGGCTGCTGCTCGACTTCGACCTCTCGGAGAACTCCATCCTCGGGCTCCACCACCGCCCGCCCGCCGTCTCCGCCGGGCCGCTCCTTGACCTCTCGGGCATACGCGAGCGCGCCGCGCGGCTCATCAGCGACTTCGACGTGCGCCCCGCGAACCCCGACCTGCCGGCGCGGGCGCTCTCGGGCGGCAACCAGCAGAAGCTCATCATCGGGCGCGAGTTCGGCCTGCGCCCCAAGCTCCTGCTCGTCTCGCAGCCGACGCGCGGCGTGGACATCGGCGCCATCGAGTTCATACACCGCAAGCTGGTCGAGCTGCGCGACGAGGGCTGCGCCATCCTCCTCGTCTCCGCCGAGCTGGAGGAGGTCACCTCGCTCGCCGACCGCCTGCTCGTCATCTACCACGGCCGCATCGTCGGCGAGGTAGACCCCGGCCGGGCGACCCAGGAAGAGATCGGCCTCCTGATGACGGGGGGCGGGAAGCAAGAGCAGTAGACAGTAGACAGTAGTCAGTGGCGCTCCGCGCTGCGGCCGCTGACCCTGGCACCCGGACATTTCGTTTCTGAGGTTCTTCTACTGACTACTGACTACTGAATACTGTCTACTCAAAACCAATGAAACTTCTCCGCGAACTCCTTTTCCCCGTCATCGCCGTGCTGGTGGCGTTCGTCGTCGGCGGCGTGGTCGTGTGGGTCATCGGCGACAACCCGTTCGAGGTCTACGGGCTGCTCCTGGGGAGCGCCCTGACGTGGCCGGACGGCATCGGGTACACGCTCTTCTACGCGACGCCGCTCATCTTCACGGGGCTCGCCGTGGCCGTCGCCTTCCGCTGCGGGCTGCTGAACATCGGCGCCGAGGGGCAGCTCTACGTCGCCGCCTTCGCGACCGCGTGGGTCTCCATCAAGCTGGGCGGGACGGTCATCAAGGACTTTTCCGGCGCGCCGATAGGCTACGGGTGGGCGACCCTGCCGGCCGTGGTGCTCGTCCCCCTGGCGGTGCTGACGGCCGTCGCGGTCGGCGCGGCGTGGGGCGCGATACCGGGCTGGCTCAAGGCGCGGTTCGGGGCGCACGAGGTCATCACGACCATCATGCTGAACTTCATCGCCGTCGCGCTCGTCAGCTACTTCACGCAGTACTACTACAAGGCGCCGGGCGACCCCATCATGCAGAGCGTGCCCATCGGCGCGGCGGCGCACATCCCGCGCCTCGGCGACTTCGTGCCGGGACTGCCCGCGCGGCTGCCCTTAAACGTCGCCTTCCTGCTGGCGATACTCGCCTGCGCGCTGGTCTACGTCTTTCTGTGGCGGACGAAGTGGGGCTACGAGATTCGCGCCACGGGCGCGAACCCATCGGCCGCGGAGTACGGCGGCATCAACGTGCGCAAGCAGATCGTGCTGGCGATGGCCGTCTCGGGGGGCCTGGCCGGGATGGTCGCCGTCAGCGAGGTGCTGGGCTACCGCTACCGCTACTACGACGGCTTCTCGGCCAACTACGGCTTCACGGGCATCGCCGTGGCGCTGCTCGGGCGCAACCACCCCGTCGGCGTCTTCCTGGCGGCGCTCCTCTTCGGCATGCTCATCCGCGGCGGCATCTTCGTGGACGCCTTCTCCGAGCACGTCACGAAAGACCTCGTCGAAGTCCTTCAGGCCATCGTCATCCTCTTCGTCGCCGCCGAAGCGCTCTTCCGCGGCCCGTTCGGCCGGTTCGGCCTGCTGAAGAGGTCGAAAGTTTAAGGAGTGAGGAAGAGTAGACAGTAGACAGTAGTCAGTAGTCAGTAGCGCTCCGCGCTGCGGCCACTGACGCTGACGCGAGGACACTTCAACTCCGAAAGGTTTTCTACTGACTACTGACTACTGTCTACTGTCTACTTATGAGCGACATATTCAACCTCGGCCTGCTCCTGTCGGCGCTGCGGCTGGCGACGCCGCTGCTTCTGGCGGCGCTCGGCGGGATGTTCTCGGAGCGCGCGGGCGTCATCAACATCGCGCTCGAAGGTCTGCTGCTGGCGGGCGCGTTCACGGCGGCCTCGGTGACGTGGTACGCGGGGAGCCCGTGGGCGGGGCTGCTGGCGGCCGTCCTCGCCGGGGCGGCCATCGCGGGCGTCCACGCCGTCGCGTGCATACGCTACCGCGCCGACCAGGTCGTCTCGGGCACGGCCATCAACATCCTCCTGACGGGCGTGCCGGCGCTGCTGAGCGGCGCGTTCTTCCTCTCCTCGGGCTCGACGCCGCAGATACCGAAGGAGGACTTGATCCCCTGGACGCCCATCGTCATCGCCTTCCTGCTGGTGCCCGTGACCTACTACGTCCTCTACTACACGCCGTTCGGGCTGCGCCTGCGCGCCGTGGGCGAGAACCCGGAGGCGGCCGACGCGGCGGGCGTGAGCGTCCGCGCGATGCGCTACACGGCCGTCCTGCTCTCGGGCGCGCTGGCCGGCATCGGCGGCGCGTACCTCTCCGTCGGCCAGTCGTCGCTCTTCACGCGCAACATGAGCGCCGGCCGCGGCTTCATCGCGCTCGCCGCCCTCATCTTCGGCAAGTGGCGCCCCGTCCAGACGATGCTCGCCTGCCTGCTCTTCGGCTTCACCGAGGCCGTCGCCATCCAGCTCCAGGGCGTCCACTTCGGCGGCGAGGAGATACCGACGCAGTTCGTCCAGATCATCCCCTACGTGCTGACCATCGTCGTCCTCGCCGGCTTCATCGGCACCTCGCGCGCCCCGCGCGCCCTCGGCATCCCGTACCAGAAGGAGAAGTAGGCGGTAGGCAGATGGCGGCAGGCAGTAGTAAAGTAGTCCCGCGCGGAAAAATCGTAACAGGCATTTGCGAAGATGATCGCCGGCGCCCGGCCGCTGCGGGGTGCCCTGGAACTGCCCGCTGCCGACTGCCCGCTGCCTACTGACTTATGGCCATTTCACTGAGGCCCGAACACCTGAAGCGCTACAAGGACATGGCGCTGCTGCTGATGAAGTACGGCCGCGCCGACCTCGTCCGCAGCGCCGGGCTGGAGGAGGCCATCGAGGGCGCGCAGCCGGCGGTCGAGGTCTCGCCC
>DASVWB010000056.1:0-5380 GCA_036389815.1 Pyrinomonadaceae bacterium
CTCCGTCTGGGGCTGCGGGTCTCGGAAGCCTGTTCACTCCGGGCGTCGTCGATCAACTGGAGTCACGGCCGCTGGACGCTGCGGCTGAAGGTGAAGGGCGGCAGGGAGCGGACCCTGCCCTTGCCGCAGGAGGTCAGGGCCGCGATCGAGGAGTACCTGCGCCTAGACAGGGCGAGGAGGGAAGCGCTCCATTCGGGAGGCCCCGACGCCTACATCTTCCAGCCGGCGGTCAATTACCGCACGCTGGAGTTCTCTAAGCCGCTCTCGACGAGGACGGCGTGGAACATAGTCCAGCGGTGGGCCGACTACGGGCGGCTCGGGCGCATCTCGCCGCACGACCTTCGGAGGACGGCCATCACGCGGGCGCTCGACCAGGGTCTCTCCTACCGCCAAGTGCAAATGATGTCGGGGCACAGGGACCCGAAGACCGTCATGCGCTACGACCACGGGCGGGAGAACATGGAGCAGAACGCCGTCAACTTCCTCGACTACAACGCGGAGTAAGTGGGCTATAATCTGCGGAGACCGGGGAGGCGGATCGTGACGGAACTCAATTACGTTGAGCGGCAGGACGGCGGCTACAGGGTGCGCGGCACGCGCGTCTCCCTGGACTCCGTAGTCTACCGCTTCCTCGAGGGGCTCTCGCCCGAGAGCATCCAGGCCGACTGCTTCCCGACGCTCACGCTCGAGCAGGTCTATGGCGCCATCACCTACTACCTGGCCAACCGCGCCGAGGTTGACGAGTACCTCCGCCGGGCGGACGAAGAGTTCGAGGCCTTCCGCCGGCGCCTGCGCGACGAGCACCCGGAGGCGCACCGCCGCCTCGACGCCCTACTCCAGTCCGCCGGGGCCGCACGGTGACGAGGCCCCGATTACAGGCCGACAACGATCTGGACCAGCGCATCGTGGTCGCCACCAGGCGGCTCGACCCGGCCGTCGACTTCCAGACCGCGGCGGCCTTGGGGCTTCACCACCTCTCCGACCCGGAGGTGCTGGCGCTGGCCGCCCGCGAGGGGCGCATACTCGTCTCGCACGACCGGCGGACGCTGCCCACCCACTTCAGAGAGTTCGTCGCCTCGCAACGGTCGCCGGGGCTCATCATCGTGTCGCAGAGGCTGCCGGTGGGGCGCGCCGCCGAGTTGCTGCACCTGCTGTGGGCCGCGAGCGAGGCCGAGGAGTACACGGACGTCATCTACGACCTGCCGTAGCCGCCCGCTGCGGTGCCGGCCCGTACAGGTTTCGGGGCGCGGCGCCGGGCGCAGTGTCCCCAAAATAGGGACACCGCCCTGAGCGTGCCGGCTTACCGGTTCCGGGACTCCCCGGCGCGCTTCCCGACCCGCCCGCGCGGTGCGCGGTTCGTCACCACGGCCCTCACAATTTTCGTCTCCCTCCCCGCCACGCTCTCCCCTGTTTTCTCTGACTCATTTTTTGCACACCCACCGGCCCTCGCCTATCTTGGCTCCAGGACGAATTCGGCGAGAAGAGCGCCCACGGCACCTACCTCGCCAACCGCGAGCAGTCGGCGCTGGAGTTCTTCGGGCGCCGGAACGAGGAGCGGGAGCGGACGCGGGAGCTGGTCCGCTCGCACCCGGGGGACCCCTGGCGGGCTCGCAGGGCCGGGCCGAGGACCGCGACCGCGGCGGCCCGGACCGAGGCGGCGGGGGCGGATTCGAACGTTAGGGCCGCGCGGGCACGGCCTCACGCGCGGGCGTGTTTGGTTGATGTGAGAGCCGGGAGAGCGCGGGGAAGGGTATTAGGGGAGGGGCGGGGTGTCAACGGCAAGCGTATTGTCGAATCAACCTCTCATTAAAATGCCGCCGCCTCCGTTTGTGGGCGTGTTAAATCTTGCCTCTAAACAGAGGCGGCGGTCAGGCAGTCTTATCTCTCGTCAAGGGCCTAGACTTGACATTCTACGTCCCTCTACTCGGCGTTGTTGCTTGTGACCGTGTCGTAGATGGTCTTCGCCCCGGTGAAGGTCGGGTCAACGTCCTCGTCCTCGCCGTGCGTGCCGTGGTCGTTGTCCAGGCGCCAGCTGAACATGCCCCCGAGTCCGTTCTGCAAGGCGTATCGCGTCCAGTTCTGCGTATCCTCGAGCGAGGTCTGCACGCCGCTATTCTCGGTGCAGACCCCGCCCATCAGGATGCCTGCCTTGACCCCGGCGTCAGTCCACACCGGCGTGTCGCTCGGGGTGCCCGAAGATGAGTAGTCTTGGAGTTCCACGGCGTCGACGTTGTCGTTGAACGCCTGGACGGCGTTATCCCCGTACAGCCCAATGGGTCCCATTCCGGGCCACGGCGCGGAAACCGCGATCCCCAACCCCGCCGCCTTGAAGCTCGGGCCGAGCTGGGTTACGAACTCGGTCACGGAACTCATGCCGCCGCCCTCGGCGTCTATCGAAATCCCGCCGTAGCCGTTGGCCTGGAGCCAGGCGACGATGTTTTTGGTCGAGCGGTTCTCGTTCTCATTGTTGTCACTAACGGCGTCGGCGATTCCCGTGTCGCCGAGCCCCGCGTAGATCACCACGCCCGGCGCTTGTGAGAGGATCTGCCCCTTCACCGCGTCGGCGAACTGCCCAGTCATCTCTACGGTGAAGCCGCCTTCAGCGGCGACCGAGAGCTGCCCGAAGGCGAGGTTGTACCGGGTCGCGTAGTTGAGGGGGACCGTCTTGTTCACGAGGTTGTTCAGCCCGGTCTGGTTCCATGTGTCATACCAGGTCGCGATCTCGAACTCGGTCGTCGCTTTGCTTGACATCATTCGTCCTCCGTTAAGGGTGGTTTTTGCGCATAAACCCCGGCCCCAGGCGCCCCTCAGACTCCGTTAGTCTTTTAGTCGGTGTGAGGCAGCGAAGCACGGGGAACGATATTACCGCGGCGGCTGGGTGTCAACGATCTGTTAGGGTACGTCCGGTTAACGGCGTACACATGTCTGTACACGCCCGACTTGGGGGACGTGAAGGCCGCCTGAGGCTGGTACGGAGCCGACCGCCATTAACCACGAGGAGCATGACTATGAGCGAACTTCTGCCCGCGGCCGCACTGGCCGCACTCGCCGCGTTTCTCGTGATCTACTTCAGGCGCGTGTCGGGGCGGAGAAGGGAGCAAGTGAACCTGTACGGGTCGCTGGCCGCCCGGTTCGGGCTGGCGGCGTCAACGCCTAAAAACGCGGCGGGCTTCAACACCTGGCCCGAACTCGGCGGCGTCTACCGCGACAGGGAAGTGAGCGTCAGGGGCGGGGCGGAGTTCGACCCGAGGCTGGGCGAGTACGACCGCCTGTTCAGGGGTTTGAGCGGGGCCTCGGGCCCTAGGCTGCGCGAGGTGCGGCAGGGCGAGTTCACCTACGTCGGGGTCAAGTGCGCCAACCCCTCCCGGCTCGCCTTCTACGTCGCCTTCGACAAGTCGGGGCCGAAAGGCGGGACGGAGTTCGACCGACACTTCCGGGTTAAATTCAGCGACGGCGGAGAGGTCTTGGGCGGCATGGTCTTAACCGAAGCGCTCCGCCGCGAGTTGCTGAACACGGTGACGGCACGATGGCTTCATCCGTTCGAGAGGCTCACGCTCGTGGGGGACGCCCTGCTTTACATAGAGACCGGCCGTTTGAAGACGGCCGAGCAGGCGGAGCGTTTCGCGCGCATGATAGATTTGATGTGCGACGCGGCGGACGTGGTTGACGCGACGCCGCGGCCGCTACGGGGCGTCGCGTCGCACGTAACCGCGCCCGACTGACATAGGACCTGGTACGGCTTCGAGGTGAAATGCGATGAGATTCGGCCGAGACGCGACACCCGCCACACGTCAATCGTGGACAAACGCGCCCCTGCCTGAAAAGCGCTCCCGCCTGGCCCTGCGGCGGGAGTTTACGGAGGGTGAGTACGAGTCTATCCGCTACGGCCTGGTCCCGGAGCAGATGGAAGACAAGTGGTTCATCTTTTTGGAAGCGGATACGCTCTACTTTCATCGGAGTTGGACGGGGCACTGCATCTTCCAGCTCGCCCTCAAGAGGGAGGGCGAGAAGTATGCGGTGAGCGACGCCCTCGTCAACCGTGATGCAGGCCAGTACGGGGGAACCAACGACGCTTATGACGAGAGGCTGTTGACCTACCTGATTGACAACCTGCTCCTCGGCGGCCGCACCCCGCTGCCGACGTCCAAAGGTCTCCCGGCAGGTATCCAGACCGACCTGTATCACCATCACGTCGCGGGCGCGGGGCGGGGGCGGGCGGAGACGCCGGGTGAGAAAAGGAAGAGAGGCTGGCTGTGGCGTTGGCTCATGAGGGGCTGAACACGCCGGCCGCTCTCCGACCGCAAAAAGGCCCGCGCCACGCAGGGCAGTTAAGGCGTCGGTCAGCTCGGGTCTCTTCCCGCGGCCTCCAGCACCTCTTCGATCAGGGGCACCCACTCGCGGTTCCACGTCCCCCCGCGGCTCCCGCAGCCCTCGCATTGTAAGTCAACATGCCAGCGGGGGTCGCCCCCTTCACGCTTCAGCAGCCACCCGGTACTATTCTCCACCTTGCTACAGACGGGGCATTCGCCCCGCAGTCCGAGCAGACGCTCGCTGTAGAGCGTGGCGCCGTCAGGCCGATCAAAATCTGAATCACTCAAAATCCGCCTCCGGGATAAAAACGAGCGAGACATTATAGTTGAATTATTGTGTCTACTGCCCCGTGGTAATCCTGATATTTCGGGGCATGCCATACTGATGAATGTGACAAGACGGGTACAGCGTCCCGCTGAACGTCGCCATAAATGAAAGAGCACTCCTGAAAAGGAACGCGCTTTCGTGCCTGAGAACGGCAATTATGTAAAACTACAGGCTCTTTCCCGCCCGGCTTCCATCATTACGTAAAGTCCGGTCTATAATGCGCGCATCACTATTTTGCCGGCGGCTTGTAGTACGTCTAATTAGCGTTAGGCGCATGAAATCAGGATGGTAGAGGCGCAAGGCATGCGGTAAATGGGCAGGTCAGCCGCCCGGCTGACAGTTCAGGCTTCAACGTCGAAGTGAGGTGCGTGATGACGACCCCATCAAAACCTTGTACAGAGTGCGGAGGCGATGGCGAATGTAATGCGTGTAGCGGGACTGGGGTTGATGTAGGAGTGGCGGTGCTGGCCGGGCATGAAGGCGACTGCGAGAGGTGCGGCGGGACGGGGGCGTGCCCTGCTTGTGGCGGATCGGGTGAAGTCGGGTGAGGCTTATAATACAGGGTGAAGCGTCGCGGGCGCGGAGAAGTAGTAGAGGGAATGAAGAGTTGAGAACCGGCCCGCGCCTAACAACGGCATGCACCCGACCCGCAACGGCGGGGCCTTCATCATTAATCGCTCGGGCGGGCGCGTGATGCCGGGCGTTAGGCCGCGTCTGGGTCCACGGGAAACGCTCTTGTGGG
>DASVWB010000057.1:0-36656 GCA_036389815.1 Pyrinomonadaceae bacterium
AGTAGTCAGTAGAAGTAGATTCGTCGCCCGAACCGCGCGCCCGCCATCCTCAACCCCTCCGAAGCGGAGCCCGCCGCCCGCCGGCTACCCTCCCACCGCCACCCGGCAGCCGGAGGCGTGCGCGGCGCGCGCCGCGTCGAGGACGAGCTGGGTGTGGAGGCCGTCGTCGAAGGTGGCCGCGCCCTCCACCTCGGCGCGGCCCGCGCGCAGCGCCGCGACTATCTCGCGGGCGAAGACGGTGAAGCCGCGCGACCACTCGTTGTCGTGCAGCCCCGGGGCGAGCGGCGCGGTTTCGGTCTCGACCCTCTGCCACGCGCCGTCGCCGACCCGCGCGCGCCGGAGGTCGCCCGCGCCCGAGATTCTCAGCGCGCCCTCGGTGCCGAAGACCTCGACCGTGTGCTCGGGCGCGCCGGCCTCCGCCATCGAGATGGCGACGACGCCGGTCGCGCGCTCGGCCGCGCCGCCTTCGAGGAAGTTGACGAGCAGCGTCGCCTCGTCGTCGCTCGTCACGCGCCGTGGGGCGCCGTCGGCCTCGGAGTGGCGCTCGGCGACGTTCGTGGCGAGCGCGGCCGAGACGTGCGAGACGCGCGTGCCGAGCAGCCAGTGGAGCGCGTCCACGGCGTGCGAGCCGATGGCGCCGAGCGCGCCGCCGCCCGCGCGCTCGTCCGACCACCAGCTCCAGGGCCAGCGCCCGCCGGCGCGCGAGTCGGAGCGGAAGAGGAGCTTCGCGTGGCGCACGCGCCCCAGCTCGCCGCCCAGAATCATCTCGCGCATCAGCCGGCGCGCGGGCAGGAAGCGCAGCTCGTGGTCGATGAGCGCGAGGCGGCCCGCCGCGCGCGCCGCCTCGCACATGCGCGCGGCCTCCCCGGCGTTCATCGCCATCGGCTTCTCGCAGAGGACGGCCTTGCCGGCCGCGAGCGCGCCCGCGGCCATCTCGGCGTGCGTGCCGGGCGGCGTCACGATGCTGACGAGGTCAACGTCGTCGCGCCCGACCACCTCGCGCCAGTCCGACGCGACGAAGGGGATGCCGAACTCGCGCGCCGCCGTCTCGGCGTTCTCCCTGCGCGCGCTCGCCACCGCCACGAGGCGCGCGCCTTCGCACGCCGCGAACGCCGGGAGCTGCGTCGTCCGCGCGAACCCCGTCCCGATGATGCCGACGCCGACCTCGTCGCTTCGCGCCACGCGCAACCCTCCTCGTCCAGTGAAAGTTAACCGCAGAGACACAGAGACACAGCTAAGACGATTTCAAATTTGAAATTTGAAATTCTTAAGGCTGTGTCTCTGTGGCTCAAAGGCTCCCGACTCACGCTCAGGTGAGAACGGCAAGCGCGCCGGGCGTCTTCACTTCCCGCCGCCGCCGACGACGCCCTTCTGGTAGTTGGGCGACTCGGGGCGCTTGTACTTCGGCGCGGGGTTCTTCTCAAGCTCGGCGAGGAGCCATTCGACCGCCTTCTCAAGCTGCGGGTCGCGCCCCTGCCGCCACGCGGCCGGGTCCATCTCGACCTCGACGTCGGGCGCGACGCCGCGGTTCTCGACCTCCCACTCCCCTTCGAGGCCGTAGATGGCCGCGTCGGGCGCGGTGACGAAGCCGCCGTCCATCAGCTCCGGCATGCGGAAGGCCGCGACGAGGCCGCCCCACGTGCGCTTGCCGACGAGCGGCCCGATCTTCATCTTGCGGAAGTACCACGGCAGGGCGTCGCCGCCCGAGCCGGCCAGCTCGTTGATGATCATCGCCTTCGGGCCGTAGATGGCGCCGAGCGGCGTCGGGATGTCGCGCCCCTCGCGGAAGTGTATGAAGTTGAGGAGCGGGCGCGACAGGTACTCGACGATGTAGTCGGCCAGCGCGCCGCCGCCGTTGAAGCGCTCGTCGATGACCGCGCCCTGCTTCTGGGTCTGCGCGAAGAAGTAGCGGTTGAAGCTCTCGTAGCCGGGCCCCGACGTGTCGGGCACGTAGACGTAGGCGAGGCGCCCGCCGCTCGCCTGTTCGACCTTGCGGCGGTTCCCCTCTATCCAGTCGCGGTTGCGCAGCGCCGTCTCGCTCCCGAGGGGCACGACCGTCACCTCGCGCGCGCCCGTCCCGTCCGGGTTCGGGCCCACTTTGATGACGACCTGCTTGTTCGCAGTGCCCTCGAAGAAGGAGTAGACGTTGTCGGCCGCCTTCACCTCGCGGCCGCCGACGGCGAGCAGGTATTCGCCCGCCTTGACGTTGACGCCGGGCTGCGTGAGCGGCGCGCGCAAGGAGGGGTTCCAGCTCTCGCCGTTGTAAATCTTGGCGAAGCGGTAGCGCCCGTTCTCGACGCGGTAGTCGGCGCCGAGCAGGCCGCCGGGGACGAAGCTCGGGCGGGGCACGTCTCCGCCGCCGATGAACATGTGCCCGACCGTGATCTGGTTGAGCATCTCGCGGAAGAGGTAGGTCAGATCACTCCGGTGCGCGACCGAGTCGAGGTAGGGCTCGTAGGTCTGCTTCATCTTAGCGACGTCTACGCCGTGGAGGTTCGGGTCGTAGAAGAAGTCGCGCTCGCCGCGCCAGACCTCGTTGAACATCTGCCGCCACTCGGCCTTCGGGTCGACACGCACCTCCATCTCGGAGACGCGCAGCACGCCCTCGCCGGGCCTCATGGGCTGCGAGGTCGAGGCGACCGTCCACGTCGAGCCGGTCGGCGGGCCCGTCCGCAGCAGCATCTTCTCGCCGTTGGCCGAGACCTCGAAGTCGGTGACGCCCTCGGTCACCTTGTCGAGCTTGCGCTTGTCGAGGTCGAACTTGTGCAGGACGAGTCCCGGCGGGCCGGCGGGGCCGGACGCGCCCGCGGGCGTGCGCTCCAGCAGGAAGAAGGTGCCGGCCTTGCCGGCGACGAGCGCCACGTAGTCGCGCGCCGGAATCATCGGGAGCGCCACGTCGCGCTGGTCTATGCCTTCGAGGTCGATGCGCGTGGGCGGCGTCTCCTTCTTCGCGGGGGGCTTCGCGGCGGCGGGCGGGGTCTGCGCGGGCGTCGCCGCGGCGGCGGCAGCGCCCTCGGCGGGCGTGGCGGCCGGCGCGCCCTCGGGGGGCTTCGGCGGCGCCTCGCCGCGGTCTTCGGCCGCGGCCTTCTCCTCGTCCGACTCGGGGCTGACGGGCGAGGGCACGTTGTTCGGCAGCACGACGGCGTAGACGCTGCGCGAGGACTGGTGCGGGAAGGTGGACATCTCGGCGAAGCTGAAGGCCGGGCCGAGGTTGGTGCTGGCGGTGAAGAAGAGGTACTTGCCCGACTTGTCGAAGGCCGGGTAGCGCGCGTCGCTCATGCCGTCGGTGATCTGGCTGATCTTCGCCGAGGCGAGCGAGTAGAGGAAGACGGCGCGCAGGTGGTTGTCGAGCTGCTTCGTGTAGGCGAGCCAGCGCGAGTCGGGCGACCAGACGGGGTCCATCACGTCGCCGCGCAGCCCGTCGGGGTTCTTGTCCACTTTAACGGGCGCGCCGCCCGCCGCGTCCACGTACCAGAGGTTCAGGCGCTTGTCCGTGTAGGCGATCCGCTTCGAGTCGGGCGACCACGTCGGCGAGTAGTAGAAGGAGGGCGGCGTGCCCAGGGAAATCTTCCTCACCTCGCCCATGCCGCTCTGTTCGCGCAGGTGCAGCGCGTACTCGCCCGACTCGTCGGAGAAGTAGGCGATCCAGCGGCCGTCGGGCGACCAGGCGGGGTCGCGCTCCATGGCGCCGGTCGTGTTCGTCAGGTTGCGCGCGTCGCCCTTCTCGACGGGGACGGTCAGGATTTCGCCGCGCGCCTCGAAGACGGCGCGCGCGCCCGTGGGCGACAGCCGCGAGGTCGAGATGCGCGTGCCGACGCGCTCGAAGCGCGGCCTCACCGTCACCACGTCGCCGGCGACGCGGACGGGCACGCGGCTCGTCCGGCCCGACTTGAGGTCGTAGAGGTGGAGCGAGCCGAACTGCTCGTAGACGATGGCGCCGGGGCCGGCCGAGGCCGACTTGAGGTCGAGCCCCGCGTTCTCGACGGCGCGGGCGACCGCCTTCGTGCGCGTGTCGTAGGAGTAGAGCGTCACGGCGCCGCCGCGGTCGGAGAGGAAGTAGATACGGTCTCCGACCCACATCGGGTTAGTGTCGTTCGAGTTCTCGCGCGGGAGCTTTTCGATGGAGGAGTCGGAGAGGCGCGCGACCCAGACGGGCTGCGTCTGCCCGCCGCGGTAGCGCTTCCAGTCGGGCTGCCAGCGCGCGAGCGGCTCGTAGGCTATCGACTGCCCGTCGGGCGAGAGCGACCCGCGGAAGGCCATCGGCAGCGGCAGCTCCGTCTCCAGCCCGCCGCCCTCGACCGGCACGGTGAAGAGGCGCGTGAAGTTCGAGTAGCTGTTGCGCGTCGAGGCGAAGAGCACCGAGCGCCCGTCCGGCGTCCAGCCCGCCACCACGTCCGCGCCCGGGTGGTAGGTCAGGCGGCGCGGCACGCCGCCCCCGGCCGGGATGACGTAGGCGTCGACGTTGCCGTCGTACTCGCCGGTGAAGGCGACCCACTGGCCGTCGGGCGAGAACGCGGGGTCGGTCTCGACGCCCGTCCCCGTCGTCAGGCGCACGGCGTCGCCGCCCTCGCGCGGCACAGACCAGAGGTCGCCGGCGTAGGAGAAGACGATCTGCGTGCGCCCGAGCGCGGGGCGCTGCAGGAGCAGGGGGCGTTCGGGCAGTTGTTGCGCGCGCGCGGCGAACGACGCGCAGAGGGCGAGCGACAGGGCGAGCAGTATTCTCTTCATTGGAGACTCTTCACGTGCGAGAAGTTTTGACCGACGGAGTAGTGAGCGGGCCGCCCCGGGAAAAGGGCCGGCCCCCGATTTCGCGTGCGCCTGAGATTACGCGCGCCGCGCGGCTAGAGTTTCAGGGCTTTGCTGACGCAGAAGGGCGGACGGCCTCCGCGCCGCCCGCCCTTCTGTTAGTTGTAAATGCCCTCGCCCCGACTTGAACGGGGAACCAACGGATTATGCTTACCACCACGGCTTTCGCCGCCCCCGGAAGACATGCCACCGGAGTTTGTAGTCTGGACTTTCCCTTCGCTTTACGCGTCTGCCATCAAGTCTCTACACCTTCCGCGCCGCACCGGGCGGGGCTTGGCTCGGGATTACCGTCCCGCTTTCGCGGCTTAGGCTTCCCCGAATTTGGCAGATTCTACGCGCGCACCTGAGACGAACCCGTTCGTGCCGGGACTCGAATGTGATACGCTCGCAACCCTACTCTGGAAGTCGTATGGAAAAGGTTTGCGTCACCTGCGAAGCGCCCCTTACCGGCAGGCAGACGGTTTTCTGCTCCCGCCGATGCAAGAACTCTTCAACAAATAACAGGCATCAGAATTATGTCTCTCAGCAGCAGCGTGGCCGCCAGCGGAGGCGGCGCCTGATTCAGGAAAAAGGCGGCCGGTGCGGGCGATGCGGCTATCGCCGCAATGAGGCGGCGTTGGCCTTTCATCATCTCGACCCGGCAAGCAAGTCCTTCCCGCTCGACCTCAGGCGTTGTTCCAACACCTCATGGGACGCGCTTCTGGCCGAAGCGGGCAAGTGCCAGCTCCTCTGTCTAAACTGCCACGCCGAGCTTCATAATTCCGAATTTTCCACTTAGACCTGTCAAAGAACTGAGTCCGCTGCTCTAACCAATTGAGCTACGAGGGCATGAGCCGAACAGGACGTTGAAGGGATTATAAGGTTCGCCCAGAAGCGTCGCAAGCGCCCCGGGGAGCGACGAACGCCGGACGATACGCCGAAATACATCATCTTGAATTTCAGTTCATCGTTCGACGTTCATGCTTTCTTTCAGCGCCTCGATCTGGGCGAGGTGGCGGGACTCGTGGGCGCCGACGAAGAGGAGCCACTGGTAGAGGTTGAGCGGGCCCCAGGCCGGGTGCGGGAGGCGGAGGGCGTGGCCGTCCGCGCGCTCAAGGCGCGGGCGCAGGGCGGTGAGCGCGGCGCGCGTGTCGGCGAGCGCGGCGAGCGCGGCGGCGAGCGTGCGCTCGCCCGCGGGGCGGACGGCCGGGGGCGCCTCTATCTTGACGCCGCGCGTGCGCTCGACGAACTCCTCGATGGAGACGGGCGGGAAGGGCGCGGCCGCGTCGCGCGCCGCGCCCTCGGCTTCGGCCTTGGCGAGCGCCTTGTTGATGAACGCCGCGACGCTCCCCTCCACCATCGAGAGGTGCTCGCAGAGCTGCGCCACGGACCAGCGGTCGGGCGCGGGGCGGAACTGCTGCTGCCCCTCGCTCAGCCCCTCGACCGAGCGGAGGAGCCGGCCGCGCGTGCGGTCGAGGTCGTCGAAGATTTCCGAGACGCTGTTGAAGTCCATAAAGGGGGGTTGTTCCTCGCGCCCGGTGGGCGCCGTAAGAGGCCGAGCACGGCCGCCTGTGGCGACAGGCGTAGCACGTGCCAGCGCGGGTACTTGAAGACCGGCTCGTCGTGGTAGATGTGCACGAAGGCCGTCTGCGCGTAGACGGTCTCGGGCTCGACCCACTCCAGGCGGACGAAAGGGTTCATCGAGATGAGCACCGCCTCGCTCGGCTGCGCCTGCGGCCTCTGCGGGGGCGCCTGCCCCGGCTCCGACTTCTTGAATACGCGCTCGTCGTACCCGACGGATGCGGCGCGCAGCGCCTCGCGCAGGGAGAGCCCCGCGCCGGTCGGGCTCGCGCCCGCGGCGTCGTAGACCGCCACGTCGTACTCGAAGGCCGTCGCCAGCTTCGAGCCGTCGGGCGACCAGACGGGCTTGACCGGGGTGGCGCGGTCGTCGAGCAGCCGCTCCTGCCCTTCGAGCGTGACGAGGCGCGGGCGCCCCGCGTGCGGGTCTCCCGCGCGCCGCTGCCCCTCCCACTCGTCCTCCTTGCAGGCGAGCGCCGCCACGGCCTGCCCGTCGGGCGACCACGCGAGCTTGAAGTAGATGAGCCCCTCGCGGGAGGTCAGCGGGCGCAGGTCGAAGCCGTCGCGGTTGCCGACGTAGCTCTGCTCGGTGCGGAAGGTCTGGGTCGTGGGGATGATGGGCGCGGCCGGCGCCGGCGCGGCCGGCGTGCCTTCCGCGCCGGGCGGCTGCGAGATGTCCGGCGGCGGGGGGGCCTCCGCGCCGGGCGTGGGGCTCGGCTGGGCGGCGGGCGTGCGCACGCCGCTGAAGAGGATGCGCCCGCCGTCGGGCGACCATGCGACCTCGGCCGGGAAGACGCCCGTCAGGTCGGGGGGCAGGACGTTGCGGATGAAGGCGCCGTCGGCGGAGTAGAGGTCGATGCGGAAGTCGTTGTCGGTCGCGCTCGTCCCGTAGAGGGCGAGGGCGCGCTGGCCGAGCGGGTCGGGGACGGTGCGGATGAGCGCGTCGTCGGGGCGCTGCGACTCGAAGGCGGCGCGGACGGCCGGGAGCAGCTCGTCCGGCTCGTCTTTGCGCAGGCGTTCGGGGAGCGACTCCTCGGCCGCGTCCGGCTCGAAGCGGAAGGCGAGGCGCTCAGCCGGCACGTCACGCAGACTCTTCGGCACGACGCTCAGGCCGACAGACTCCTTCACGCTCCGGCACCCGGCCGACGCGGCGAGCAAGGCCGCCGCCAGCAGCGCCGCGAGCGCACGCGCACGCCCCCCATTAAACATTCGACGCCCGCCCGTCCCTTCTCCCGCGCGATTCATCCTCGCCGCCGATGATAGAAACGCGCCGGCTGCGGTGTCAACGAGGCGAAAGGAAGGGGGCGGCCGCGCGGGCGTCGAAGGCTCGCGCGGCCAACCCCCTTTCGAACGCGGCGCGCGCCCCGGCCTACTGCTCTCCGACGAGGAAGACGTCCCACGCCCAGCGCCCCGCCTTCGCGCCCCGCGCGTCGTCCGCCTTCGCGCGGTAGCGGAAGAGGTTGCCGTAGGCGTCCGCCCGCTTCGACTCTTTGTAGTCGAGGTGCAGCCGCGACAAGCCGAGCGCGGGTAGCGTGTGCAGCCCTCCGGGCTCGGAGAGGCCGTTGTGGTTCGCGTCCCGCCACAGCCGCAGCGAGGCGAAGACTCGGTCGCGCTCGTCTATCACGCCGTCGCCGTCGCCGCCCCGGGCGGGCGCGTCGTAGAGGGCGAGGGCGAGGAACCCGTTGCGCTCCCGGCCGGCGGGCGGCGGGGGCTGCGGCGTGAAGTTGCCGAACAGCTCGCGGCCGTCGTCCACCTCCCGCTCCTCCTTCTCAGGCCCCTGCGCCGCACTGAAGGAGAGCCCGCACATAAAGACGAGCGAAGACGAGAGGGCGAGGGCGAGGGCGAAGACGTTGCGGCGTCCGAAGAGTGTGCGGAGGCGGTGAGCGTTCATGGCGTCTCTCCTTTCGAGAGGCTGCGAGCTTGGTGAAGCCCGTGAAAGTCGAACAGGTGAGAGCGCGGGGACGAACAGGCGACGGGCCGAGCGTACGCCCGTCGTCTTTGAAGGTCAAGAAATTATCGCGGCGCGGGCGCGTGCTTATCCGCCAGACTCTCCTTCATTTATTCCGCCACTCGGGCCGGCGCTTCTCGATGAAGGCGCGCACCCCCTCGTGCGCGTCCTCGGTCTTCATCAACTCGTTGAGGTAGACGTCCTCCGTGCGCTCCAGCGCTTCGAGGAAGTGGCGGCCGCGCGCCGCGTCCAACGCCCGCCGCGTCATCTCAAGCGCCGGGGCGGAGAGCGCGCGCAGCCGCCCCAACACCTCCTGTAGCTTCGCCTCCAACTGCCCGGCCTCGACGACGTAGCTGACGAGCCCGGCCCGCTGCGCCTCCTGCGCGTCGAAGATTTCGCCCGTCAGGATCAGCTCGCGCGCGCGCCGCTCGCCCATGACGCGCGGGAGGAGTACGGCCGCCACCGGCGGGAAGACGCCGAGCTTGATCTCGGGCTGGCCGTACTTCGCCCCCGCCTCCGAGACGACCACGTCGCAGGCGGCGACCAGCTCGCAGCCGCCGCCGAGCGCCGCGCCCGAGACGACCGCCAGCGCCGGCTTCGACATCTGCTCCAGCGTGCGGAAGACGCCGTGGAAGGATTCGAGCATCTGGTAGACGGTCTCGGGCTGGTGCTCCTCGACCGAGACGCCGGCGCTGAAGGCGCGCGAGCCCGCGACCGCGTCGAAGACGACGGCCACCACGTCGCGCATCCCCATGCACTCGGTGAGCGCCGCGTCCACCTCCCTCATCATCGCGATGGTGAAGATGTTCAGCGGCGGCCGCGCGAACGTCACGCGCGCCACGCGCTCCTCCACCCGGAAACGTATGTGCTGGTAGGGTTCGTTCATAAGCGTTCTCAGGAAGTGATGAGTGACGAACGGAGGACAGCGTGCCTTTCGTTCATCACCCATCACTCATCACTCATCACTCCCTCCCCTGCCCCCCGCAGGCGCCGCAGCAGGAGGAAGACGGGCAGGCTCAGGGCCAGCAGGCCGAGCGCGTAGAGGCTGTTCCACGTGTCGCTCCAGACCGCGCCGCAGAGGAAGGCGACGGAGCCGGCGAGCGCGAGCGCCGTCGTCGCCGGATACCCCCACGCGCGGAACGGGCGCGGGGTGCGGGGCTCGCGCCGCCGCAGCACGAAGACCGAGAGGAAGGCGAGCGCGAGGTCCGTCACGAAGAAGAAGGCGAGCGCCGCCAAGACCCTCTCGAAGGTGCCGCTAAAGACGATCAGGAAGAGCGCGGCGGCCGTGCTCAGCGCGAGCGAGACGGTCGGCGTCCCGCCGCGGTTGACGCGCGACGCCGCGCGCCAGAAGAGGCGGTCGCGGCTCATCGCGTAGATGACGCGCGGCGCCGTCAGCGTGTTCCCGTTGACGGCCGCGAGCAGCGAGACGACCGCCACCGCGCCGATGACCGTCGCCCCGCGCGGGCCGAAGACGGCCTCGGCGGCCGCGCCCGCCGCGAGCTTCTCACCCGCGAGGCGTTCGACGGGCAGCACGTAGAGCAGCGCCGCGTTGAAGAGCAGGTAGACGAGCGTGACGAGCACGACGCTCCCGACCATCGCGCGCGGCACGTTGCGCGCCGTGTCCTCGACCTCCTCGCCGAAGTAGACCGTGCTGTACCAGCCGTCGTAAGTGTAGATGATGCCCTGCAGCGCGAGCACCGCGGCCGTCAGCGCGCCGGCCCCGCCGCCGAGTCCGTGCGCGGGCGGCGCGGCGGCCGCCGACTCGCCCCGGCCGCCCGAGGCGAAGCAGGCCGCGACGAGCGCGGCGAAGGCGAGCGTCTTCAGCAGGCTCGTCAACTCCTGCGAGCGCCCGCCCCAGCGCACGCCGCGCCACTGCAAGAGCGCGAAGGCGAGCGTCACGGCGGCCGCGACCGCCGCGGCCCGGCCCGCGAGCGCCGGCCACAGGAGCCCCGCGTACTCGCCCAGCACGAGCGCGACGGCCGCCACCGTGCCGCACGTCGAGAGCCAGTCGCTCCAGCCGACGACGAAGCCCGGGTACTCGCCCAGAGCGCGCCGCGCGAAGACGTAGAAGCCGCCCGAGCGCGGCACCATCGTGCCCAGCTCCGCCACCGACACCGCGCCGAAGAGCGCGTAGACGCCGCCGAGCGCCCACGCGCCCAGGAAGAGCCACCTGTTCGGCAACTGCCGCGCGACCTCGCCCGGCGTGCGCAGGATGCCCATCCCGATGGTGATGCCGACCGTCACCGCCAGCCCGAAGACCACGCCCAGCACGCGCAGCAGCCGCCCGCGCCCCTCAGGCCCCGGGGCGTCCAGGTCTTTCGCGCTCGTCATCGACACAACATCTCTCTGCGCTAAAGTCGCGCGGGGTGCGTGGCGGGGTCAACCACCGGGGCGCGGGGACACGGCTAAAACCGATTTGAAATCTCACATTTGAAATTTGAAATTCTTAAGGCCGTCTTTCAGAGCGACTGGCCGCCGTCCACCGCGAGCACCGCGCCCGTGACGTGGCGTGCGCGCGCGGAGCAGAGGAAGGCGACGGCGTGCGCCACGTCCTCGGGCTCGCCCATGCGGCCGAGCGGCGACTCGGCGACGGCCTGCGCGCGCACCTTCTCCGGCAGGCGCTCGACGAGCGGCGTGCGTATGAAGCCGGGCGCGACCGCGTTGACCGTGACGCCGTAGCGCCCCAGCTCCGCGGCGGCCGAGCGCGTGAGCGCGACCAGCCCCGCCTTCGACGCGGCGTAGTTCGCCAGCCCGAAGCGGCCGCGCGCCGCCTCGATGGAGGCGACGTTGACGACGCGGCCGCCTTCGCGCCTCAGTCGGAACAGCCGCGCGGCCGCCTGCGTGTAGCTGAACGCGCCCTTGAGGTTCGTGTCGAGCACCGTCTGCCACTGCTCCTCCGACATCTCCCAGAGCGGGGCGTCGGCCATCGTGCCGGCGGCGTTGACGAGGATGTCGAGGCGGCCGAGCCGCGCGGCCGCCTCCTCGACGACCTCGGCGGCGCGCGCGTGCTCGCGCACGTCCGCGCGGAAAGATAACACGCGCCCGCCCGCGGCCTTCAAAGAATTCTCGGCCTGGAGGAGCAGCGCCTCGGCGGCCGCGTCCAGCAGCGCGAGGTCGCACCCCGCACGCGCCAGCTCCCACGCGCACGCGCGCCCGATGCCGCCCGCCGCCCCCGTCACCAGCGCGACCCTGCCCTCGAACTCAAGCGTCATAAAAGCTAAGTGACGGGTGACGAGTGACGGGTGACGAACGGAGGACAGCGTGCCTTTCATTCATCACCCATCACTCGTCACTCGTTATTCATCGCTCGTCATTCGTCACTTCGGGAACGGCGCGCCGAGCCAGGACTGGTAGTTGCGCTTCTGCTCTTCGGTGACGCCGACGGCGGGGACGATGCGGTAGCCGACGGCGGCGCGCGCGCCGAGCTTGATCTGGAAAGTCCGCAGCTCGTCGCCGCGGAAGACGGTGAGCGTGAGCTGGTCGCCGGGGCGCTTGTCGGCGACGCGGGCGGTGAGGAAGTCGGTCGTCGTGCGCCTGCCCGCGGAGGTCGTCGAGAGGAAGTCGCGCGTGACGCGGAAGCCGTCCACGGCGATGACCTCGTCGCCCGCGCTCAACCCCTGCTCGTAGGCGGGCGTCCCCGCGGGCACCGTCCTGACGACGAGCGCGCCGGGCGCGACCGTGCGGCCGACCACCTGCTCGCCGTCCGCGGCGAAGGTCGCGCCGAGGTACGCCTCCTGCGCGGCCGGCCGCCCCTCGCGGTTGCTCGTCGTGTCGAGCCTGAGCCCCGCCCACGCGAGCGCCGCGTCGTAGTCCAACTCCTCGCGCCCGCGCACGTAGCGGCGGAAGAACTCTTCGAGGCTCCCGCCCGCGGCGCGCTCGGCCTCGCGCCGGAAGTCGTCGGGCGTGTAGTTGCGCCCGCGCTTGAAGTAGTCTTCGTAGAGGGCGCGCATCACGTCGTCGAGCGAGCGGGCGCCGTCGGTGCGGCGGCGGATTTCGAGGTCGAGCAGGAGGCCGAGCAGCGCGCCCTTGTCGTAGTAGGAGACGGCCGTGTTGACCGTGTTCTCGTCCGGCCTGTACTGCTCTATCCACGCGTCGAAGCTCGACTCCTCGGCGCTCATCCTGAGGCGGCCCGGCGTCTGCCGCATCTGCTGTATGTCGCGCGCTATCTGGTCGAGGTACTGCCGGTCGGTCATGAGCCCGGCGCGGCGGACGAAGAGGTTCTCGTAGTAGCTCGTGATCCCTTCGGCCACCCAGAGCAGGCGCGTGTAGTTCTCCTGCGTGTAGTCGAAGGGGCCGAGCGCGTCGGGGCGGATGCGCTTGACGTTCCAGAGGTGGAAGAACTCGTGCGCGAAGAGCGTGTAGAGGCTCCGCCAGTCGTCCTCCGACGAGAAGCCGAAGCGCCGCCACGTGAGCGCGGTCGAGTTGAGGTGTTCGAGCCCGCCGCCGCCGCGCTCGCCGAGCATGAGCAGGAAGGTGTAGTCGCGGTAGGGCGGGTCGCCCATCATCGAGACTTCGGCCTCGACCACCTTCTGCGCGTCGCGCCGCAGGCGCTCCGCGTCGTAGTCGCCCGCGCCGTCAACGACGACGCGGTGCGGCACGCCCCGCACCTCGAACGAGAGCACGCGGAAGTCGCCGAGCAGGAAGGGCGAGTCGTAGAGCACGTCGAAGTTCTCGGCGCGGAAGGTGTCGCGCGCGCCCCCGGCGGCGGGCAGCCCCGTGGCTATCTTCCAGCCCCCGAACGGCTGGACGCGCAGCGTCGCCGCCGCGCCGAGGAGCCCGTCCGGGTACATCAGAAGGTTCGCGTTGTTCCAGAAGGCGTGGCGGTCGTTGAGTTCGCTCGTGCGCACCGTCAGCTCGTTGGCGTAGACCGCGTAGCGCACGCGCACCTCGCGCGCGCCCGAGGCCGAGACGCGCCAGGTGTTCTTGTTCTCCTTCGCCCACTGTAGCTGGCGGCCCGAGCCGTCCTCGGCCGCGAAGTCCTGCACGTGGCGCTCGAACTCGCGCACGAGGTAGGAGCCGGGCGTCCAGACCGGCATCACGAAGTCGACGGCGGCCGGCGCCGCGCCCGAGTAGCGCAGCCGCGCCTCGACCTCGAAGAGGTGCGTGTGCGGCCGCGGCATCGAGACCGCGTAACTGATGTCGGGCGCGTTCGCCGGGACGGCGCGCGAGCGCTGGTCGGGGACTTGCGCCCGCGCGCCGGCCGACAGGAGCAGGAACAGAACCGCCGCGACGGCGGACGACTTCACGCGAGTGTGCGGCATGGCGCTCAACACTTCCTCTTCCTCGACGGGTTGTGCGGGAGATAAGTCGGGGTGAATCTTACAACGAAACGCGGCGCAGGCGCACGCGGCGCTTCCGCCGCCGCGCACGTTTGTGTCAAACTCTCGGGCAAAACTACAGACCGTCCGGGCCGGAAGAGGGGGCAGGGTCGTGACGATTGTGGCGTGTGCGAAGTGCGGCGCGAAGAACCGCGTGGACGAGCGCGTGAAGGTCGTCGGCAAGCAGCCCGTGTGCGGCCGCTGCGGCGCGAGCCTGCAAGGGGGCGGCGCGGAGTCAGCGCCGTACGGCGGGGCGGGGCGCGCGGGCGGCGGGGGCGCGGCGGGCGCGGACGGGTCGAAGCCCGTCGCCGTCACGGACGTGACGTTCGCGCGCGACGTGGTCGAGGCTTCCGGCTCGCGCCCCGTCCTGCTCGACTGCTGGGCGGCGTGGTGCGGCCCGTGCCGCATGGTCGCGCCCGTGCTCGACGAGCTGGCCGCGGAGTCGGCCGGCCTCTACCGCGTCGCCAAGCTCGACGTGGACGCCAACCCGCAGACGGCCGCCGCCCTGCGCATCCAGTCGATCCCGACGCTCCTCATCTACCGGAACGGCCAGCCCGTCGAGCGCATCGTCGGCGCGCAGCCCAAGCACGTCCTCGCCGCACGCCTCTCGGCGCACCTGTGAAGTGACGTAAACAGTAAACCGTGACGAGAGAAGACCAGCTTTCTTTCGTCACGGTTTACTGTTTACGGTTCGCGTCATTGAACGTTGACGGTCACCTGACGCTTGCCGCAGGGGGAGGCGAAGGTGACGAGGAAGGCGCCGGTCTTGGCGCTGACGGAGGTGACGGTGAAGCGCGCGCCGTTGCCGTCCTCGGGCTTGTGCGGCTCGGCGAGGATGATGATGTCGGCCCAGTTGTCGGTCGAGGGGTTGATGCGCGGCGGCGTCTTGCCGGCGTAGTTCTCGACGCTCAGCGCGACCGTGGCCGAGCCGCCGTTGCTCTTGAGCGTGAGCGCGGGCTCGGCGGCCGTCAGCACGCACGGGCCGCCCGGTGCCGCGCCGGCGCGCTCTCTCGCCCGCGCGGGAGCCGGCGAAGGCTCCGGCTCGGGCGGGGTCGTCGGAGCGGCGGGCGTCGCCGCGGGCGTCGGCGCAGCTTCGGGCGTGGGCGTCGCGGAAGGTTCTTCCTTAGACGGCTCCGGCGTCGGGGTCGTCGCCGCTTCGGGCGAGGGCGAAGGCGTCGCCGCGGGAGGCGCGGGCGTGGCGGAAGGCGTCGGCTCCGCCGCGGGCGTGGGAGCGGGCGTCGCGGCCGGCGTCGGGGTCGTCGCAGGCTCGGGCGAAGGCTCCGGCGCGGGCGCCGTCGTCGCGTTCGAGGCGGCGGGCGTCGCCGCCTGCGTTGCCGGGTCGGGCGCAGGGGCCTGCGCGGCGGCGGGCGCGGCCGAAGCCACCGCGGGCGTGCCGAGGAGTTGTTCGAGCCCGCCGGTCGAGCCGTTGTTGAGCTTCTTGTAGAGCGCCTCGATGGCGGGGAGGAACTTCGGGTCGGGCTGCACGCGGTAGCTAGCGACGTAGGCGGCCAGCGCGTCGCGCGCGCTCCCGCTCGCTTCGAGCGCCGCGCCCAGCCGCCACTCGGCCGTGCGCCACCACAGCGAGCGCTCGGGCAGCACGCTCACCGCGCGCCGCAGGCGCACCGCCGCCTCGGCCGTCTGCCCTTGGCTGTAGAGCGCCCAGCCGGCCAGCGACTCGATTCGCCCGCGCAGGACTCTTGAGAGCGTGTCGCGGTCTACGCCGAGCATGTTGAGCGGCGCGTCCTGCTCGACCACCTGCCGGCGCATCTCCCTCATCTCGTCCGTGTCGGCGAAGAGCGCCACGGGCGCGTGCGCCAACTTGAGCGCCGCGTCCACGCCGCCGATGGCCGCCTCGGCGCGCGCCAGCGCCTCGGCGGGCGCCGAGCCGCGCAGCTCCAGCCGGCTCGCCGCGTAGAGGTTGCGGAAGGCGCGCATCTCGTCCTGTCCGGCGCCGAACTCGCGCGCCGCCTCGGCCGCCGCGCGCGCGTCCCCGCCCTCGCCGTCCGTCAGCGTGCGCAGCACGAGCAGCGCCTTGAGCTGCCGCGCCTCGTCGGGCGTCGAGGCCCCCGCGAACTGCGCGAGGCTCGCGCGCCGCTCGGGCGCGAGCAGCTCGTTGAAATCGCCCGCCGACGACTCGACGCGCCCCGCGAGGCGCGCGGACACCTTCCCGTCGCGGACCGTGAAGGAGCGCGCGAGCTGGTCGGCCGCCTCCTCGTAGAGGCCGGCGGCGGCGAGCGCCGCGGCCAGCTCGTAGTCGAGCGTCGGGAAGTTGCCGAAGCGGCGCGCGAGCCTCAGCGCCTTCTCGGCTTCGAGCGGGCGCCCCAGGGCGAGCAGCGCGCGACCCTGCGCGACGCGCGCCCAGGCCCAGCCGAAGCGCTGCTCGAAGGCGACGGCCTTCTCCGCGAGTTCGAGAGCGCGCGCGCCCTGCCCGTGCGCCGCGTACCAGTAGGAGGCGCCGACGAGCAGCGGCAAGTCCTTGGCGTCGCCCGTCAGCGCCGACTGCAACTCGCGCTCGGCCTCCTCGCGCCGGCCCGCGTCGAAGAGCGCGAGCACGAGCCCGCCGCGCGCGTTCGCGTCAGCGGGGTCGGCGGCGAGCTGCTCCCTGTAGAGCGTGACGGCCTCGTCGGCCTTGCCCGTGGCGCGGCGCAGCTCGGCGAGGATGCGCCGCGCGGCCGCGTTCTTCGGGTCGAGTTCGGCGGCGCGCGCGAACTCGGCCGCCGCGTCGTCCAGGCGGAGCGAGTAGCGGTGCGCCATGCCGAGCGCCTGGTGCGCCGCGGGGTTGTCGGGCTCAAGGGTGACGGCGGCCTGCGCGACGCGCGCCGCCTCCTCGGGCTGCTCGATGCCGAGGTAGAAGGCGGCGACCGCCAGCAGGCGCGCGGCGCTCCCGGCGGCGCGCGCCTCGACCGCGCGCGCAAGCTCCAGCCCCGCCTCGCGCTCGCCGAGCAGGTAGAGATTGCCGGGCAGTTGCGCGACGACCTCCGCGAAGAGCTTGTTCGACATCCCGTCGGGGGCCTCCGCGACGGCGGCGCGGAACAGCTCTACCCCGGCGGCGCGGTCGCCCGCGCGCAGACGCTCGTCGCCGAGCGCGGCGCGCGCGCTCGTCAGCAGCTCCTGCGCGCGCAGGGTCTGCGGCGTGTCGGGGTTCGCCTTGACGAAGGCCGTCAGGCGCTCGACGCGCGCGGCCGCGTCGAGCTTCAGAATCTCGTCAAGCTCGGCCTTGAGCGCGTCCTCGCCCGCGGGCGGCGCGGCCGGCCTGGGCCTGGCGGCCGCCGGCTTCCCCTTCCCCGACTGCGGCGCGGGCTTGCGCTGCGCCGCCGCGAGGGGCGTGAGGGTGAGCAGGAGTAAGAGGCTCGTTAAGACTCGTTTCATGTTTCTTCACTTCCGCCGTAAAAGCTGTTCGGACTATTTCAACGCCTCGGCCAGCACGCGGCCGACCGAGTTGCCCGGCGCCTGCACGTTCAGCAGGCGCGCGAGCGTCGGCGCGATGTCGGCGGGCGTCGCGGCTTGCAGGTAGCGGCCGGGCGCGACGCCGCCGCCCATGATGACGAGCGGGACGTGCGTGTCGTACGAGTAGGGCGAGCCGTGCGTCGCGATGGCCGCGTAGTCGGCGAGGTACTTGTACGACTCCTGTATCACGACCACGTCGCCGCTGCGGCGCGGGTTGTAGCCGTGCAGCACGCGCCGCGCGAGCGCGTCCGCCGGCGAGACCGCGCCCGCGACGAGCTGCGTCCGCGTGAAGTAGCGCGCGACGCCGGGCACGGAGAGCGCCGCCTCGCCCGCCACGCGCTCGGCCTCCTCCGCGCCCACGCCGTCGCGCTCCAGCGCCGCGCGGTTGAAGTAGACCTGCCCGTTCGAGAAGGTCTGCACGTAGTCGGCCGTCGTGTCGCGCTCGCCCGGCTTGCCGTACCTCGCGCGCAGGCGCGACTTCACGGCCGCGACCACGTCCGAGACGCGCACGCGCCCGCCCGGCAGCCGCATCGCCAACGCGTGCTCGGGCGACGGCGCGACGCCGTGGTCGGCCGTGAAGACGACGACCGCGTTCGAGAGCCCGACGCGCGCGTCAACCGCGTCGAGCAGGCGCGCGATCTGCCGGTCAACGCGCAGCGTGATGTCCATCACCTCCTGGCTGTAGGGGCCGTAGCGGTGGCCGACGATGTCGTTGGCCGAGAAGCTGACGGTGAGCACGTCCGTGTCCGCGTCCTCGCCTAAACGCTCGTTCGCGAGCGCCGCCTCCGCGAACGAGAGCACGAGGTCGTTCGAGTAGGGCGAGTAGTCGAGCGCGCCGTAGAAGGCCGGGCCCGGCTCCTTCAGGCCCCCGTCCACGACGTGCGGGAAGACGGACGGGCGGTCGTCCGCCCCCTTCTCCCACGGCGCGTCGTCGGGCCCCGCGCGGCGCTCGTACTCAGGCGCGGGCAGCAGCCGCTCCCACCGCGCGCCGAAGAACTTGTCGGCCGGGCGCGCGGCGTTGAAGCGCGCGACCCAGTCGGGCAGGCGGTCGAAGTAGTATGTGGAGGAGACGAACTGGCCGGTCTGCGTGCTGTACCAGTAGGCGGCGTCGGCCGTGCGGCCGGCGGGCAGGATGGCCGCGCGGTTCTTCGACGAGACGCCGACGACGCGGGAGCGTCCGACGCTGGCGGCCTTCAGCTCGTCGCCGAGCGTCGAGGCCAGCAGGTTGCGCGGGCTCGAAGGGGTCTCCTTCTCGCCGCCGCCGAGCGGGCGCACCGAGGGGTCGTCAACGTTGCCGACGGTCTTGCCTTCGGCGCGGTCGTACCAGAGGTTGGCGACGATGCCCGTCTCGGAGGGCCACGCGCCCGTCAGCATCGTCGCGTGGCCGGGCGCCGTCTCGGTCGGCACGTGGTCGTAGTTGCACTCGGCCCAGGACGCGCCGGCACGCAGCAGCCGCCTGATGCCGCCCTCGCCGAAGAGGTCGCCGAAGCGTTCGAGGTAGTCGTAGCGGAACTGGTCTACGGCGATGAGCAGCACGAGGCGGGGGCGCACCGCGACAGCCGCCGCGCGTCCGGCCTCCGGCGCGGGGCGCGTCGGGTCCTCGCGCCGGCGCTGCGCGTCGGCGGGCGTCGGGGCGTGCGGCAGCGCGAGCACCGGCAGAAGTAGCAGCAGCGCGGCCGCCTGTCTGCGGAAGGTCAGGGTCGGTCTCATGTCCGGCTGTCTGGGAAAGCGGAAACCTCGCGTCAGGGTCTTCGGATACGGGCGCGTTCGGTCGGGGCTGTTGAACGTCTTGTGTGCGGGCATGATAACATCGCGCCCGGCCGCGGCGCACACGCGGCCGGCGCGGAAATCCAACCCGGGGCGGTGTGAGTTTTGGGCGGCTTCGACGAAGAGTACGAGCGCAGGATGGCCGAGGCGCGCGAGCGCGCTCGCGGCGGCGGACGCTCCGACGTGCTCGACTACCTCGACCTCAGGGCCGCCAACGACGCGGCGCGCGCGCGCGGCGTCGAGTGGCTGCTCGAATCCTTCGCGGCCGCCGCGGGCGAGCTGAACCGCGCGGGCGCGGGGCTCACGCTCTCGCGCACGGACGCGCACCGCTTCCGGCTCGGTAACTCGACGATGGTCGGCGCGCGCCTCGTCCTGCGGCACGGCGTGCGCCAGCTCACGGTCGAGGCCGGCTGGCCGCGCGCCCCGCACGACGGCATCGTGCGCGGCGGGGGCCTGGCCTCCGCCGCGGTCGGCCACTTCGGCGACGCGCGCGCCGGCGAAGAGCTGCTCCTCCTCCCCGCCGTCGCAGGCGCAGACCCGCGCTGGTTCGTCATAGAGAAGACCGGCGCCCGCACCGAACTCCACCCCGAACGCCTCCGCCGCCACGTCGCGCGACTGCTCGGATGAGGAGTAGACAGTAGACAGTAGTCAGTAGTCAGTAGTCAGTAGTTAAGAAACGTGCGGCGCGTCCGGGCCGATGGCTGAGACGCGCCGCTTCTGTTTTTCTACTGTCTACTGTCTACTGTCTACTTCCTCCCGCCTACTCTCCCTCCTTACCATTTGCGGCGCGGCCTGCACGTTTTGCGGCGGCGCTTCAGACGCACGCGTGTCGGCCCTCGCGCCGGTTGCGTCGCGTCACTCTGACGTTAGGGCATCGTTTTCAAGCACTCTCCAACAGTCGGCCCCAAACTCTCCCACGCGGCACGGGGCTTGCCGAAACGTGCGGCGGGATGACTGCCGCGAGCCACAGTTTCCCGGGTCCCGAGCGGCAGAAAAAATTTGAGGCGAAGCCGAACCGAGCACGACCCTCCCGCCGTCGCCCCGCGGCAGTAGCCCCGAGACCGTAAGGAGAAGCAAGATGACGAACCGACGTTTCACCGTTTTGACCTTCGCCGCCGTCGCGCTCGCGACCTTCCTGGCCCCCGCGTCCGCCGGCGCCCAGACCATCTGGGACCGCGTCCGCGACCGCGCCGAGCAGGAGCGCAACCGCGACGACCGCGACCCCGACTGGCGCCGCGACCGCCGCGACGACGACGGCCGCTGGGGCCGCCGCGGCGACCGCATCAGCGACTACGAGCGCCGCCAACTGCGCGACCTCGCGCGCCGCCTCGACGACCGCAGCCGCGACCTCCAGCGCGACGTTGACCGCCTGCTCGACAACAGCCGCTACGACGGCTCGCGGCGCGAAGACCGCATCAACGACGAGGCGCGCGACCTGCGCAACGCCGCCTCGCGCTTCCGCGGCGTGGCCGGCGACAGCGACCAGCTCTCGCGCAGCCGCGACGAGGCGGCCCGCATGCTCCAGGAGGGCTCGCGCGTCAGCCGCATGCTGAGCCGCATGCGCCTCGACTCGCGCACGGCGAGCGACTGGAACCAGGTTCGCTCCGACCTGCGCGCCGTCGCCAACATCTACAACCTCCGCTTCAACGACGACCGCGGCTACGGCGTCTACAACGACGGCGACTGGCGCCGCAACCGCCGGTACGAGTGAGGCGGCGGGAAAGTAGACAGTAGTCAGTAGTCAGTAGACAGTAGACAGTAGAAAAACGTCGGCGGCCGCGAGGACTTATCAACCCGCGGCCGCCGACTTTTTAGCACCTGTGTCTTTTTATCTACTGTCTACTGTCTACTGTCTACTGTCTACTGTATTTTATCCTCATGTCGCAGACCACGGGGACGCTCTACCTCGTCGCCACGCCCATCGGGAACCTTGAGGACGTGACGCGGCGCGCGCTGCGCGTGCTGGCGGAGGCCGACCTCGTCGCGTGCGAGGACACGCGGCGGACGCGCTCTCTGCTCGAACACTTCGGGATACGCGCGCGCACCGTCAGCTACCACGAACACAACGAGCGCGAGCGCGCCGGGGAACTGGCGCGGATGATAGAGGAGGGCCGGTCGGTCGCGCTCGTCTCGGACGCGGGCACGCCCGGCGTCAACGACCCCGGCTACCGGCTGGTGCGCGCCTGCGCCGAGCGCGGCCTGCGGGTCGTGCCCGTCCCCGGCGCGACGGCGCTCGTCGCGGCGCTGACGGCCTCGGGGCTCCCGACCGACGAGTTCTACTTCGGCGGCTTCCTGCCCCCGCGTACGCACGCGCGCCGCGAGAAGCTGGCCTCGGTCAAGACTCTCCGCGCGACGCTCGTCTTCTACGAGGCGCCGCACCGCGTCGCGCAGTCGCTCGCCGACGCGCGCGAAGTCCTGGGCGAACGCGAGGCCGCGGTCGCGCGCGAGCTGACCAAACTGCACGAGGAGATAGCGCGCGGACGCCTCTCGGAGCTGGCCGCGCGCTTCTCGGCCGAGGGCGCGGCGCGCGGCGAGATGGTGCTCGTCATCGACCGCGACGTGATCGAGGAGGAGGGGGCTGGGGCGGCGCGGGCGGGCGCGGGCGTCGCCGAACTCGTCGCCGCGTTCGAGGCGGAAGGTCTCGACCAGCGCGCCGCCCTCAAGCGCGCCGCGCGCGAACTCGGCCTCACGCGCGACGAGGCTTACCGCCGCCTCGCCTCGGAGCGTTCGATGATGAAGCGTGAGGAAGAGTAGCGCCCGGCCGCGACCGCCTAAGGAATCTCGGAGGGCTTCTGCCCGCTGCCGTACTCGCGCTCCATGATGACCATGTGCTGGCCGCGGCTGACCATGCCGGCGAGCGTGAAGCCTTCCGCCTCGGCCTTCTCTATCTCGGCGCGCATCTTCTTCTCGCTGGTCGTCGCGTAGAGCCGGTACTCGTAGCGCCTGTCCGAGTTCGGCGCCTTCTCGACGAGCATCAAGACCTCCAGACTCAGGAAGCCTTCCTTCGAGGTCATCGTCCGCGGCAGCAGGCGGTAGCCCTCCGCGGCCGCCTCGTTCAGCTCCTTGCGCATGGTGGCGATCTTCGTCGTCGCCAGCAGCCTGTAGCTGTAGGGCGCCGTGGGCGTAGCCGTGCGCTCCAGGAGCACGGCCCACTCGCTCGCGCTCGTCGGCGAGCCCGTCACGACCGGAAGCCCTGCGCCGCGGCCTCGTCCAACTCCCTCTGCATGGTCGAGGTCTTTATCGTGGCCAGCAGCAGGTAACGCTGGTCGGGCTCGATCTTGAGCTTCCCGCGCTTATCCTCGCCGCCTTTAGTCTCGGCCGCCGGCTCCGCCTTACTCCCTTCCTTCTGCTCCTGCGCCGCCGACGGCGACGCCCACAGCGCGCACGCCAACGCCGCCGCACACAACAAGCCCGAAGTACTCATGACTGTCTCCCGAAAAGTTTTTTCCGCCTGCTTGAAAGTTCTTCCGGCCGCGGGGCGTCCGCGCGGCCGCCGCGCTCAGGCCGCGGGGCCGAGCAGCCTGTCGAGCCACATGTTCGCCAGCTTCTCCTGCACGGTGTTGGCGCGCAGCCGCGCGTTGAGGTGCCGGAAGTCCACGAGGTCGAGCGGCTGGTCCTGGTTGAAGCAGGAGAAAACGAACGACTCCTCGCCCGTCTCGGGGTCCTCGTGCCGGCAGAGGCACTGGGCGCAGACCTCCTTCATCATGCACTGCATCGGGCTGTTGATGGAGCCGACGCCGACGTGCCCCGGCTTGAGGTGCGGCGCGAGCACGCCGTGGCGCGCGGCCTTGACCGCGGCCATCATGCGGTCGGAGCCGATGGCGATGACGCGGTCAACTTCTTTGAGGGCGAAGGGCGGCTCGCCGAACCTGCCCTCGGCGTAGGCGAGCATGGCCTGCACGATGTTGCCGCGGAAGTGGCTGTCCTGCGGGCGGCGCGGCTCGACCTCGCGCCCGGTGTCTGTTGACCAGACGACCACGTCGGTCGCCTCCTCTATCTCCTCGCGCTTGAAGAGGTCTTTGCCGTCCTTGTAGCCGGCGAAGTAGAGGACGCGGTTGCCCGCGGCCTTCAAAGCCTTCGCGATGGAGAAGAGGACGGCGTTGCCGAGGCCGCCGCCCGCGAGCAGCACCGTCTCGCCCTCCGGAATCTCGGTCGGCGTGCCCGTCGGCCCCATCACGACGACCTGCTGCCCCGGCCGCAGCAGCGCGCACTGCCGCGAAGACGCGCCCATCTCAAGCACGATGAGGCTCAGCAGCCCGGCACCCTTGTCCACCCACGCGCCCGTGAGCGCCAGGCCCTCCATCGTGAGCCGCGTGCCTCCGACCGTCGGCGCGTCCGTCTCGTAGTTCTGCAAGCGGTAGAACTGGCCGGGGTGGAACTTGCGCGCCTGCATCGGCGCGCGCACGACCACGTCCACGATGGTGTCGGTCAGACGCTCCACGCGCTCGACGCGCGCGACCAGGTTCTCGTCGAGCGTCTCGACCAGGCGCGCGAAGGCCGCGTCGCGCGCGGGCTGGTCTTCCGCGCGCAGCGACTTCAGCTCGTCCTCGAAGAGCGCGACGACCTCGGGGAAGCCGTCCTTCGCCGAAGCCATCGCCTTCACGACGTTGCCGGCGTAGACGGGGTGGTTGTCGCCGTAGTAGGAGACGAACCGCCCGCCCCCGTCGTAGGAGGTGAAGAAGCCGCGCTCGCCCTTCGCCGCGGGGACGAGGTGAAAACTGCCGTCGCCGTTCCGCTCGGCCCTGTGCGGGGCGAAGAACTCTTTCCACTCGTCGAGGGCGAAGGTGCCCGGCCGCTCGCGCTCGTAGATGGTGTTCGGGCTCGTGCCCGCCGCGACGCAGACCGTACGCGCCGGGACGCGCAGAGTGTCTTCACAGTTGACGTGCCATTTGCCCGTCGCCGGGTCGCGCGTCACGCGCTCGAAGACGACCGCCGAGACGGCGCCGTGCTCGTCCGGCACGGCCTCGGCCGGCGACATGTTCTCGATGAAATAGATGCCCTCTTCGAGCGCCTTCGAGACCTCCTCGTGGTTGAGCCTGTACGCGGGCGAGTCGATCAGCCGCTTGCGGTACACGATGCTGACGCCGCCCCACGCGCGCACGAGCGGCACGAAGTCCGGCTCCTCGCCCGCGGCCGCGGCGCGCTCTCTCTCGCGCCGCACCTCGCGCCCGTGCGCGACGAACTCCGCGAGCGCGTCGCGCTCCTCCGGGTCGAAGCGCTTCCGGACCTCCTCCTCGCCGAACTCCGCCGCGAGCGCCTCGAAGCGCTCCAGCGTCTTCTCGACCTGCACGGGGTAGTAGGCGAAAAGCTCGGTCGCCGTGTCGATGGCGGTCAGGCCGCCGCCGATGACGACCGCCGGCAGGCGCGCCTGAAGGTTCGCCATCGAGTCGCGCTTGGCCGCGCCCGTGAGCTGCAAGGCCATCAGGAAGTCCGACGCCTTGCGTATGCCGCGGATGAGGTTGTTCTTCATCGAGACGAGCGTCGGCTTGCCCGCGCCCGTCGCCACCGCGACGTGGTCGAAGCCCAGCTCCCACGCGTCTTCGATAGAGAGCGTCCCGCCGAAGCGCACGCCGCCGTAGAAGCGGAAGCGCTCGCGCCGCGCGAGCGTCAGGTGCATGAGCGTGAGGAAGTTCTTGTCCCAGCGCACGGTGATACCGTACTCCGAGACGCCGCCGAAGCCGGCGAGCACGCGCTCGTCCAGCTCCGCCCCTATCTCGCCCGCGTCGCGCACGGCGCGCGGCACGCGGCGGCCGCCCGCGCCCGTCAGCGCGTCGTCGAGCGGCTCGATCTTCAGCCCGTCGATGCCGACGACGCCGAAGCCCTCGTTCAGCAGGAAGTGCGCGAGCGTGTAGCCGGCGGGCCCCAAGCCCACGACGAGCACGTTCTTGCCGTTGTAGGGGAGCGCGTAGGGGCGCTTCGCGTTGAGCGGGTTCCAGCGCGTGAGCAGGCCGTAGATTTCGACGCCGAAGGGCAGGCCCAGCACGTTCGTCAGCACGCCCGTCTCGGCCTGCGGGATGTTGACCGGCTCCTGCTTCTGGAAGATGCACGACTTCATGCAGTCGTTGCAGATGCGGTGCCCCGTGCCCGGGCACATCGGGTTGTCTATAACGACGAGTGCGAGCGCGCCGATGGAGTCGCCGTCGCGCTGGAGGACGTGCATCTCGGAAATCTTCTCGTCGAGCGGGCAGCCGCCGAGCTTGATGCCGAGCGGGTTCTTCTTCAGAGACCCGTCGCGCTCCTTCAGCCCCTTCGAGCAGGAGTCCTTGTCGCGCTCGTGGCAGTAGAGGCAGTAGTGAACCTCTTCGAGCACCTCGCGCGGCGTGTAGCGCCTGTCCGTCAGCTTGAACCCGTCGCGGCGGCGCAGGTTCTTGTCGAGCCCACGCATCAACTCGGGCAGGTCTGACTCCGGGCGTTCGAGCTGCACGAGGTGCTCGTAGTTGAGCGGGTGCGGGAAGCGGAAAGAGACCCAGCCTCTCACCCGCTCGCGCGCGTCCGGCCTGAGCGCGTGCGCCGCCGACCAGGCTTCCAGGAGCCGCAGCGCCGCGCGCACGAAGGCGCGACCCCTGTCGGCGCCGCCCTCGTCTTCGGCCGCGCCCCACGCCGCGAGCGCCGAGCCGGCCTCCGCCCCCGCGACCTTCGACGCGGCGGCCTCCGCCTCGCGCGCGCGCTCGTCCGACCAGGCCGCCTCCTGCCGCGCGCCCTCCTTCGGGTAGTTCTTCTCCCACTCCAACAGCCGCGCCGCCATCCGCGCCACGCCCAGCTCGCGGTCGTCGGCGAGCGTGTCGGCGAACGCCGCGTGCCGCACCGCTTCGAGCGCCGCGTCGGCCGCCTCCGGGTCTACGGCCGCCGCCCTCTCCGCGGGGAAGCTCTTCGTCGCGCGCCGCTGCACGAAGTGCTTGAACTGGAAGACCGGGTCCTGCGCCCGGATGCCCTCGGCCAGCCGTTCGCGCTCCTCCTCGACGCGGAAGAGCCGCGCGACGAAGCGCGAGAGGTGCGGCGCGGCCGCGACGAGCAGGTCTGACTCGGCGCGCGTCCCCTTCAGGTTCTCGCCGCGCGAGGCGACGTACCCGGAGAGCGAGGCGTGCAGCGCCGCGTCCGCCCGCCCGACCTCCGCGTAGAACGCCTCGGCCAGCGCGCGCAGGCGCTCGGGGCGGTGGAGGTCGCCGTAGGTGAAGCCTTCGACCCCGAGGGGGAAGTCCGCCGCCGGCTGTCTGTCGTTTGCGGTTTCGCGCGCGGCGTCCCCCGGTTCGACGAAGAGATTACGTACCATTTAAGAAGTGTTCCGACTCTCTGGAGACTTTCGGACGTGAGCGGTTCTCAAGGGCGCGCGGCACTTGGGAGAGGCCCGCCGACCGGAGTATATCACCGCCCCCGCCGCGCCCCGAAAGACACGCGCCCCGCACAACACATCCTGCCCCAACACGCCGCCCGCCCCCCGTGACGCGCGCCACACGCGCCGCCCGACCCCGCCCGCCGCGCGCTTGCCATTCCCGCCGCAACGCCTTTATAATCGCCTCGTTTTTGGCGCATTGGTGTAGTTGGTTAACACGCCGCCCTCTCAAGGCGGAGACCACGGGTTCGAGTCCCGTATGCGCTATAAGCGGTTGAGCTAACCGAGTTAAGGAAACGAAGGCCGTCAGCATTTCTGGCGGCTTTTTCATTTTCTACAGCACTGCTTTCGTCAGGACGTGCAGGTGTTGCGCGCAACCCCCGGTGCTATAATCGCGCGCCTGTCAGGCGCAGTGGTTCCCGAGGAGACTTAAGCCTAGTGCTGCTGGACGAGGAGAACAGGAGGCTGGCGGCCGGCGTGCGGCGGACGCTCGACGCGCTGGTGGCGCCGCTCGGCGAGAGCATCGGGATGGTCTGGCGCGGGGGCGGCGCGCCGGACGCGCGCTCCGTCCTCGACAACCAACTGCTGCTCGTCGCGCAGCGCTTCATAGACCTGCGCGAGTCGCCGGAAGAGGCGAAGCAGGCTTACTACGAGAGCGTGTGCGGACTCTTCGGCCTCGCGCCCGCGCCCGACACCTTCCCGCTGCGCTCCTCTTCAGACCTGCCGCCGCACCTCCTCAAGCGGCTCGACCGCACGCCCGTCAGCGTCTCCTACTTGGAGACGTACGACTCGCGCCACGGCACGAACTTCGCCGACCGCGCCCGCGGCGCGCTCTTCCACTTCGCCAACCTCGTCATCAAGAGCGACGGCACGGTGACGCCCGCCGAGGCCGCCTCGCTCGCGGAGTACAAGCGGACGCTCTACCCCAACGCCCCGCTGGATGCGGCGGGGCGCGCGGGCGCCGACGCCGACGCGAAGAGGCGGGCGGGCGCCGACGCGGCCGGGCCCGCGCCGCCCGAAGAGGAGCTGCCGCCGCCGCGCCCGCTCGAAGAGCTTCTGGCCGAGCTGGACGCGCTCGTCGGGCTCGACCGCGTGAAGGCGGACGTGCGCCAGCTCATCAACTTCCTGAAAGTCCAGAAGCTGCGCGAGGAGCAGGGGCTCAAAGCCCTTCCGGCCTCGCGCCACCTCGTCTTCTACGGCAACCCCGGCACGGGCAAGACGACGGTCGCGCGGCTCGTCTCGCAAATCTACCGCACGCTCGGCGTGCTGCGGCGCGGCCACCTCGTCGAGACCGACCGCGCCGGCCTCGTCGCCGGCTACGTCGGCCAGACCGCGATGAAGGTGCGCGACGCGGTGACGAAGGCGCTCGGCGGCGTCCTCTTCATCGACGAGGCGTACACGCTCGCCACCGGCGGCGCGAACGACTTCGGGCAGGAGGCCGTCGAGACGCTCCTCAAGATGATGGAAGACCACCGCGACGAGCTGGTCGTCATCGTCGCCGGCTACACGGGCAAGATGCAGGACTTCCTCGGCTCGAACCCCGGCCTGCGCTCGCGCTTCAACAAGCACGTCCACTTCGACGACTACGGCGTCGAGCAGCTCGTGCAGATTTTCAAGAGCTTCTGCCGGAAGGCCGAGTTCGAGCTGGCCGAGGGGGCGGAGGGCGAGCTTTCGTCCGTCTTCGGCGTGCTCTGCGCCTCGCGCGACGAGACGTTCGGCAACGCGCGCGCCGCGCGCAACCTCTTCGAGGCGACGCTCAGCAAACAGGCCAACCGCCTCGTCTCGCTCCCCAAAGTAGACCGCGAAATCCTCTCGACCATCGAGCCGGCCGACATCCCCGGCCACGACGAGCTGCGCGCCTCCGGCGTCCTCGGCGGCGAGTGAGGGATTGATTCATTTGCTCATTTGCTCATTTGTTCATTTGTTAAATCGGGCCGGCGAACAAATGGGCGAATGAATCAGTGAGCAAATGGGCAAATGAATCAATCCCCCGCCATTTGACCGGAGGCGCGGGGTTGAGCGATGCTGTGTCGTTACAAAATCAAACTTCATCCAGAGAGATATTTGGCCATGAGTAAAGCAGCGACCGAAGCTTACGGGGCGGGGCCCCTGACCTCCTACTCGGAGGACGAGCAGATGTTCCGCGCGAGCGTGCGCGAGTTCGCCGAGGGCGAGATACGGCCGCGGGTCGAGGAGATGGACGAGCACGCGAAGATGGCGCCCGAGGTGCTCCGCCAGCTCTTCGAGCTGGGACTGATGGGCGTCGAGACGCCGGAGGAGTACGGCGGCACGGGCGCGTCGTTCTTCATGGCCATCATCGGCGTCGAGGAGCTGTCGCGCGTAGACCCCTCGGTCGGCGTCCTGATGGACGTGCAGAACACGCTCGTCAACAATGCGCTCATCCGCTGGGGGAGCCCCGACCAGAAGAAGAAGTACCTGCCGCGCCTCGCCTCCGAAGCGGTCGGCGCCTACGCGCTCTCCGAGGCCGGCTCCGGCTCGGACGCCTTCGCCATGCAGACGCGCGCCGTCGACCGCGGCGACCACTACGAGCTGACCGGGCAGAAGCTCTGGATCACGAACGGCAACGAGGCCGAAATCTTCGTCACCTTCGCCAACGCCAACCCCGAGGCAGGCTACCGCGGCATCACCGCCTTCGTCGTCGAGAAGAATTTCGAGGGCTTCGCGGTCGGGAAGAAGGAGAACAAGCTCGGCATCCGCGCCTCCTCGACGACCGAGATTATTCTGGACGGCTGCAAGGTGCCGAAGGAGAACGTGCTCGGGGAGCTGGGCAAGGGCTACAAGGTCTCCATCGAGACGCTCAACGAGGGGCGCATCGGCATCGGCGCGCAGATGATCGGCATCGCGCGCGGCGCGCTGGAGCACGCCCTGCGCTACACGGCCGAGCGCACGCAGTTCAAGCAGCCCATCAACCAGTTCCAGGCCGTCCAGTTCCAGTTGGCCGAGATGGCGACCGAGCTTGAGGCCGCGCGCCTGATGGTCTACAACGCCGCGCGCATGAAGGACGCCGGCCTCCCCTTCGTCAAGGAGGCGGCGATGGCCAAGCTCTACTCCTCGCGCGTCGCGGAGAAGGTGGCGAGCAAAGCCATCGAGCTCTACGGCGGCTACGGCTTCGTCAAGGACTACCCCGTCGAGAAGCTCTGGCGCGACTCCAAGATCGGCGCCATCTACGAGGGCACGTCCAACATGCAGTTGCAGACGATTGCCAAGCTGATCATTGGTAAATAGTAAATGGTGAATAGTGAATGGTGGTTTTACCCATTGACTATTTACTATTCACCATTCACCACTCACGAACCATGGCCGCTTCCAGGATAGACATCTTCCGCGCGATGCTCGAAGGCGACCCCGACAACATGGCGGTCATGTTCGGGCTGGCGAAGGAGTACGAGAAGGCCGGGCGCTTCGGCGACGTGGTCGAGGTCTTGACCGAGTACCTCCAGCGCGCCGACGACGAGGGCAACGCCTACGGCATGCTCGCCTCCGCCTATTTAAAGACGGGCAACCGCGAGGCCGCGCGCCGCGCCTACGAGCGAGGCGCCGAGGTCGCGCAGGCGCACGGCCACCCCTCGATGGCGCAGGACTACCGCCTGACCGTCGAGACGGAGTTCGAGGAGTAAGCCGGAATGGACGAGCTTATCTTTCTCGTGCAGGAAGCGCCCGAAGGCGGGTTCACGGCGCGCGCGCTCGGCGAGTCAATCCTCACGGAGGCGGACGACCTCGCCGGCCTCCGCGAGATGGTGCGCGACGCCGTCCGCTGCCACTTCGACGAGGGACGAGGGCCGCGCGTTATCCGCCTCCACTTCGTGCGCGAGGAAGTGTTCGCCGCATGAAACTGCCGCGCGACGTGTCGGGCGATGACCTCGCGAAGGCGCTCAGGGTTCTCGGCTACACGGTCACGCGTCAGACGGGCAGTCACTACCGTTTGACCACGGCGCAAGGCGGCGAGCACCACGTGACCATCCCGAGGCACGACCCGCTGCGCCTCGGCACGTTTGCGGCGATTCTCGACGAAGTGGCCGGGCATTTTGGAATCAGCCGCGGCGAGTTGATTGCGAGAATTAATATCTGAAATTTTTGCGCAGGGAGTTAGCAATTATGGCGACCGAGGTTAAGGCGCGGGAGTACAGGGGGCTGGGGCAGGCGGAGATGGTTGGCATCTACCGCACGATGTACCTCTCAAGGCGCATCGACGACAAGGAGATTCAGCTCAAGGGGCAGAACAAAATCTTCTTCCAGATTTCGGGCGCGGGGCACGAGGCCGTGCTCGTCGCCGCGGGGCTCGCCCTCAGGTCGGGCTACGACTGGTTCTACCCCTACTACCGCGACCGCGCCCTCTGCCTCCAGCTCGGGATGACGCCGCTGGAGATGCTCCTCTCGGCCGTCGGCGCGGAGGCCGACCCCAACTCGCACGGCCGCCAGATGCCCTCGCACTGGGGGCACAGCCGGCTCAACATCGTCTCGCAGTCGTCGCCGACGGGCACGCAGTTCCTACAGGCCGTCGGGTGCGCCGAGGCGGGCTACCGCGCGACGCTGCTCGAAGAGATGAGGGAGAAGGTCGCGGGCTTCCGCGGCGACGAGGTCGTCTACTGCTCGTCGGGCGACGGCACGACGAGCGAGGGCGAGTTCTGGGAGGCACTGAACACGGCGAGTAACCTCAAGCTCCCCGTCGTCTTCCTGGTCGAGGACAACGGCTACGCCATCAGCGTCCCCGTCGAGGTGCAGACGGCCGGCGGCGACATCTCGCGCCTCGTCGAGGGCTTCCCCGACCTCCTCGTCCAGAGGTGCGACGGCACTGACCCGGTCGAGTCCCTTGAGACTTTGAGGAGGGCGGTCGCCCACTGCCGCGAGCGCAAAGGCCCCGCGCTCGTCCACGCGAAAGTCATCCGCCCCTACTCGCACTCGCTCTCGGACGACGAGAAGCTCTACCGGCCGGACGAGGAGCGCACCACCGACGCCGAGCGCGACCCCGTCAAGCGCTTCGGCGCGCTGCTCGTCGAGGAGGGCTTCGTCACGCAGGACGAGCTGCAAAAGATCAAAGACGAGGTCGACCGCGAGGTGAACGAGGCGGCCGACGCCGCGCTCGCCAGCCCGCAGCCCGAGCCCGAGGCGGCCCAGCTCCACGTCTACTCGCCCGACGTTGACCCGGCCTCGCGGGAGTTCGACACCGAGGAGGGCGCCGAGCTTTCCGGCAACGCCGGCACGATGGTCGACCTCATCAACCGCTGCATGCACGAGGAGATGGCGCGCGACCCCTCGATCGTCGTCTTCGGCGAGGACGTGGCCGACGTGTCGCGCGAGCAGTACCTGGGGAAGGTGAAGGGCAAGGGCGGCGTCTTCAAGGTGACGGCCAACCTCCAGCGGCGCTTCGGCGCGGCGCGCGTCTTCAACTCGCCGCTCGCCGAGGCCAACATCGTCGGCCGCGCGATAGGCATGGCGACGCGCGGGCTCAAGCCCGTCGTCGAGATACAGTTCTTCGACTACATCTGGCCGGCCTACCACCAGATCAGGAACGAGCTGGCGCTGATGCGCTGGCGCTCGGGCGGCGACTGGAAGTGTCCCGTCGTCATCCGCTGCCCCGTCGGCGGCTACCTCAAGGGCGGCGCCGTCTACCACTCGCAGTCGGGCGACACCATCTTCACGCACATTCCGGGGCTGCGCGTCGTCTACCCGTCGAACGCGCTCGACGCCAACGGCCTTCTGCGCACGGCCATCAGGTGCGACGACCCCGTGCTCTTCCTCGAACACAAGCACCTCTACCGCCAGGCTTACAACAAGTCGCAGTACCCGGCCGACGGCTTCCTCGTCCCCTTCGGGAAGGCGAAGACGGTGCGCGAGGGGACGGACTTGACGGTCGTCACCTACGGCGCGCTCGTCAACCGCACGCTCGTCGCCGCCAAGCAGGCCGAGCAGCAGCAGGGGCTGAGCGTCGAGGTCATAGACCTGCGCACGCTCGCGCCCTACGACTGGGAGGCCATCGCCCGCAGCGTCCGCAAGACCAACCGCCTCGTCGTCGCTCACGAGGACACGCGCACGCACGGCTTCGGCGCCGAGGTCGCCGCGCGCGTCTCGGAGGAGCTGTTCGAGTACCTCGACGCCCCCGTCCGCCGCGTCGCCGCCCTCGACACCTTCGTCGCCGACGCGCCCCGGCTCGAAGACACGATCCTCCCACAGGTCGAAGACCTCTACCGCGCCATCACGGAACTCTCCGCGTACTGAGCTAGCTAGAGGCCAGGGGCTGGAGACCGGAGGCCAGTTAGGAGCAGATGCCCTAACTGGCCTCTAGCCCCTGGCCCCTCCCCCGCGCGTCGTACGGCCGTACACAAATTTGTATCGTATCTTTCCGCCCCGGCGGGGCCCCGGCCGAGCCCCCGCCGGGGCTAAATTTTTGTCCGGCCGGGACTTCCCTTCTGCGGCACGGGCGTTGCGATTTGTCCAAAGGTTCTGCCTCTCCGGCAGACGTTCATCAAGCGGACAAATTGGGCAACTTCCAACCAAGAGGAGGGACAAGACGAATGAACAGACGTTTGCTTAATCTCGCGGGCTGCTGCGCGCTGGCGCTCGGGCTCGCGCCCGCGGCCCTCGCGCAGAGCACGCAGCCGCAGCAGACGACCACCACCACGACGACGCAGACGACGCAGGCCGTCCAGAACGCCGACGGCTCCTGGACGGTCGTGCAGTACCCGGCGGGCAAGGAGGTCGTCGTCGACTTCACGCCGGCGCCGACCTTCTCGACCGCCAAGGGGCGCGCCAAGGTCATGCGCATGAGCGACCACACGATGGTCACGCTCGACCTCTCGGGGCTGCCGGCCGACGCCGCGGGGATGAACCTCTACGCGGTAGACCCGCTGGGTAAGACCACGCTGCTCGGGCCCGTCACCTTCACCAACGGCGTCGCCACGCAGAGCTTCCAGACGCCGCTCGACCGCTTCATGCTCGTGCTCTCGCCCGAGGCCAACATGACGGCCTACGGCCCGACGACCACGTTCGCCTTCCGCAGCGCCGTGCCGCAGGGCTTCGCCGTCGTGCCGCTCTCCAGCCGCGACCACGAGGGCGGCGCGCCCGTCGGCGAGCGCGTCTCGGCCACCTCGACCGCGGGCGCGACGAGCGCCTACACGGCCCCGATGCTCAACATCCCGGGCATGAAGCGCGGCGAGGACACGCAGGTCAAGGTCAACCTCGCCGGCGCGCTCACCGGCTCGCGCGTCAACTTCCAGCTCACGCCGCGCAAGGACGGCCCGACCGAGGTCGTCGCGCGCTTCCACGAGATGAAGGAGGCGCCCGCCGGCCACGTCTACGTGCTGTGGGCCGTCTCGCCCGACAACAAGTACGTCAAGCTCGGGCAGGTCGTGAACACCGGCGGCCGCAACGAGGCCGAGATCAAGTCCGAGACTACCCTGTCCGACTTCGGCCTCCTCATCACGCTCGAAGACGAGCACTCGATGCCGGCCGGCACGGTCGTCGGCACGGTCATACGGTAATCCTTGTGTGGTTGGCAGGCCGCCGCGCGTCCGCAGGAGGGGCGCGCGCGGCGTAGACGAGAAGGCCGCCTCCCGGGTGGGGGCGGCCTTTCCCTTTTCCGCGCCGTGCCAAATCCTTAACAAAAACGCGCCCGACACAGTTCCGACACAAAGCGGTTGACATCCGCGCGAATCCCGGCATAATGGCCGAACGCCGCGGGCCCCCGGCAGCGGCGCCTGAATCAGGCAATCGCCCGTCGAAGCCTCCCCGACGGAGCCACGAGCCCGAGGCTCCGCAAACCCCTCTTTGAGAAGAAAGCCCCCGCGATGTTCAAACGCAAGCTTCCCCCGTGGCTGGCGCTCCTGGCCCTTTTCTTCTTCTGCTCGGCGGCCGCCGCGCAGGCGGAATCGCTGCCCGAGCTGATCCGCCGCGTCAAGCCCTCGGTCGTCTCCGTCGTCACCTACAACGCGAAGGGCGAAGTCGCGCTCACCGGCACGGGCTTCTTCATAGGCCCGGGCCGTGTGCTGACGAACCTGCACGTCGTCGAGGGCGCGCACCGCGCCGAGGTGCGCACCTTCGAGGGCAAGGGCAAGACCTACCCGGTCGCCGGGCTGGCGAGCGTGGACGAGGACGGCGACCTCGCCGTCCTCGCCGTCGAGATGCCGCAGGAGCGTTCGAGCGTGGTGGAGACGGCGCCGGCCCCGCCCGAGGAGGGCGAGCACGTCTTCGTCATCGGGAACCCCTTGAGGCTCGAAGGGTCTGTGGCCGACGGCATCGTCTCGGCCGTGCGCGAGGTGCCGGGGCTCGGCCGCATCGTGCAGATCACGGCGCCCATCTCGCACGGCAACTCGGGCAGCCCCGTCTTCAACATGCGCGGCCAGGTGCTCGGCATCGTCACCATCCGCGTGATGAACGGGCAGAACATCAACCTCGCGCTCGGCGCGTCGCGCTTCCCAGCGCTCAGGGAGGGCGCGAAGCTCGTCGGCTTCGACGAGCTTGCCGACTCCGACGGGGACGAGCAGCGCCCCGACGCCATCGCCGACTGGTGGTACAGGACGGGGCTCAACTCGCTCTGGCTCGGCAACTACGACAGCGCGCTCGGCTACTTTGAGACGGCCGTGAACAAGAACCCGCAGCGCGCCGACGCGTGGATTCAGGTCGGCTTCTGCAAGGTCAAGCAGGGCAAGAACCAGGACGCCATCCGCGCCTTCGAGCAGGCGCTCAAGCTCAGGCCCAACTCCTACGAGGCGCTGAACAAGCTCGGCGACGCGCACTACTACGCCGGCAACTACTACAAGGCGCTCGACGCCTACAAGCGCGCCGTCTCGCTGCGGCCCGACCTGGCCGAAGGCCACTACAACCTCGCCTCCGTCCACCTCGAACTCGGCGACCGCCACGCCGCGCTCGCCCAGGCCGCGCTGCTCAAGCCGCTCGACCCGGCGCTCTACCAGAAGCTCATGAGTGAAATCGGTAGACAGTAAGCAGTAGACAGTAGACAGTAGACAGTAGACAGTAGGTAAAAGGCAGCGCCCCTTAAAACGCCGGCGGCCGCGAGTTGACGAGTTCTCGCGGCCGCCGGCGTTTTCTACTGTCTACTGTCTACTGTCTACTGACTACTGTCTACTCCCTACTCCCCCACATGCGTGAAGATGCCCTTGTCTATCTGGCGCGGGTCGCCGATGACGACGAACTGGAGGTTGCGCATGTAGGTGTTGGCGGCGCGCTTGACGTCGGCCGGCGTGACGGCGCGGAGGCGGTCGATGAAGACGGCCGAGTTGCGCCAGCCGCCGCCGATCAGCTCGTACTGCGCCAGCTCGCCCGCCTGCGCGGCGTTCGTCTCCTGCCCCAGGTAGTAGCGCGTCAGGAACTGCTGCGCCGTCGCCTTGATCTCGTCGGGGCTGATGTCCTGCGTCTGGAGGCGGCGTATCTCGTCGAGCATCACGCGCACGGCCTGGTTGGCGTCCACGGCCGTGACGTAGATGCCGCCGGCGTTCGCCGCCTGGCTCCAGAGGAAGGCGTCGGGCGCGTAGGAGAGGTTGCGGCGGACTCTCACCTCGACGTAGACGCGGTTCTGGAGGATGGACGAGGCGACGCGCAGCGGGTAGATGTCGCCGGAGGTGAGCGGCGGCGCGGCGAAGACGCCCTGCACGTAGTTGGTCGGCAGCTCCCGCGCGGTGACGGCCACGCTCGGCGCGGCGAACGAGAGCTGCGGCGGCGCGGCCGGCTTGTACTCGCCCCGCGGGAGCCGCCCGAACGACGCCTCGACCTTCTGGCGGATCTGCGCCGGCTCCACGTCGCCGACGACGACGAGCAGCATCCGCGAGGTCTGCATCATCTGCTGGTGGAACCGCCGCACGTCGTCGAGCGTGAGGCGCGAGACCGAGGCGGTCGTGCCGCGCGGCTCGTTCAGGTACGGGTGGCCGGCGTAGGCGACGCGCGACTGGAGGACTTGGAGGAACGAGTCGGGCGTGTCCTCGTTGTCCGAGAGGCCGACGAGCGTCCGGTTCTTGACGCGCGCGAAGTCCTCGGGCGCGAAACTCGGGCGGAGCACGGCGTCGGCGAAGACCTCCCACGAGCGGTCGAAGTAGCGGCGCGTGCTGCCGAGCGTGAGCACGGAGTAGTCGTAGTTGATGCCGTAGGAGAGGTTCGTGCCCGTGCGCGAAAGCTCGCGGCGCATCTTCTCCAGCGGGAAGTTCTGGCTGGCCTCGGTCTCCACGTCGAGCATCAGCGCCTCGACGCCGGCGTTCTCGGCCGTCACGTTGCGCGCGCCGCCGCGCAGGAAGAGGCCGGCGACGACCGACTGGCTGCCCTCGCGCCGCTTGACGAGCACCTTCAGCCCGTTGACCTCGAACTCCGTGACGAGCCGCGTCGTGTCGGCGACCGCCTTCGACGTCTGCGCCGCGGGCGCGGCCGCCGGGGCCTGGCGCGCCGCCGCCGCCGGGGCGAACGGGAGCGCGAGGGCGAACGACGCGACGACGAGGGCGAGACTGTTCTTGAATTTTTC
>DASVWB010000058.1:0-19363 GCA_036389815.1 Pyrinomonadaceae bacterium
CGCCGCCCGCCGGCAGCCGCCTGATTACGGCGGACGTGGTCGCGCTCGACCAGGTCATCGTCTATAACCGCCTCGGCGCCATCAACCCCGCCGGCATGATGTACGCGCTGCGCCGCGACGTGGTGCCGATTGACCCGGCGAAGGGCATCGTGCCCGGCAACGTGCAGCTCCGGCGCGACAAGCGGCCGCGCCCGCTCACGCTCCGCATGAACGTCGGCGACCGGCTCCAGATTAACTTCCAGAACCTGCTCTCGCCGTCGCAGGCCGACGACAACCAGCCCGCGACGCGCACGGCCGGCGTCCACGTCATCGGCATGCAGCCCGTCGGCAGCATCCTCGACGACGGCTCGAACGTCGGCAAGAACCAGTCGAGCCTCGTCGCCCCCGGCGGCACCGCGACCTACACCTTCTACGCCGAGCGCGAGGGCAACAACCTGCTCTACTCGTCGGCCGCGACGACCGGCGGCGAGGGCGACGGCGGCTCCATCCCGATGGGGCTCTTCGGCTCCGTCAACGTCGAGCCGAAGAACGCCGAGTGGTACCGCAGCCAGTTGACGGCCGAGGAGCTGAAGCTGGCCACGACCGGCACGACGCCGGACGGCCACCCCGTCATCAACTACAACGCCGTCTACCCGGCCGGGCACAAGTACGCCGGCCTGCCCATCATCAACATCCTCCAGGGCACAAAGATCGTCCACTCGGATTTGAACGCCGTCATCACCGGCCCGGGCCGCGGCCGCTTCCCCGCCGGCACCTACCGCGCCAACGCCGTCGAGCCCGACCGCGACCAGCCGTTCCGCGAGTTCACCGTCGTCTACCACGACGAGGTGAAGGCCGTGCAGGCGTTCCCGCAGTATGAAGACCCCGTCCTCGGCCACACGCTCTACAGCGTCAAGGACGGCTTCGCCATCAACTACGGCATCGGCGGCATCGGCAGCGAAATCCTCGCCAACCGCTTCGGCGTCGGGCCCATGCACGACTGCACGGAGTGCAAGTACGAGGAGTTCTTCCTCTCGGCGTGGACGGTCGGCGACCCGGCGCAGCTCGTCGACATCCCGGCCAACCTGACGGACGCCGACGGGCAGCTCATCACGGGGCCGAAGGCGACGAAGGCGCTCTACCCCGAAGACCCGTCGAACGTGCACCACTCCTACATCGGCGACCACGTCAAGATGCGGGTCGTCCACGCCGGCCCGAAGGAGCACCACATTCACCACCTGCACGCGCACCAGTGGCTCAGGACCCCGGACGACGACAACTCCTCCTACCTCGACTCGCAGGCGCTCGGGCCCGGCTACTCCTTCACCACCGAGATCGCGCACGGCGGGTCGGGCAACCGCAACCAGACGGTCGGGGACTCGATCTTCCACTGCCACTTCTACCCGCACTTCGCGCAAGGGATGTGGGAGCTGTGGCGCTCGCACGACGTGTTCGAGGCCGGCACCGTGCTCGACTCGGCGGGCCGCCCCGCCGCGGGGTCGCGCGCACTGCCCGACGGTGAGATAGCGGCGGGCACGCCCATCCCGGCCATCGTGCCGCTGCCGACCATCGCCATGGCGCCGGTGCCCGCGCACGTCAAGATCAAGCAGGGCGCGGCCGGCACCAGCCAGGTCAACGTCGGCGGCACGTGCCAGGGCGGCACACAGGTTGACGGCATCCCGCTCGCCGCGGGCAGCATCTGCGCCGACGGGGCCAACACCTACGGCAAGGTCATCAACGGCACGTTCGTCGTGACGGCCGCGATGGAGAACCCCGGCTTCCCGTTCTTCGTGGACGCCGTCGCGGGCCACCGCCCGCCGCACCCGCCGAAGGACACCGACTTCGACGGCGGACTCCCCCGCCACGTCATCACCGGCGGCACCACCGAGCACGTCGAGACGCGACTCGACTTCAGCAAGGAACTGCTCACGGCGACGGCCGAGGCGCGCCCCGAAGACGGCACGCCCGTCGAGGTCGCGGCGATGAACTTCCACGCGCAGCGCCTCCACCCGAGCTTTACGCCCGAGGGGGCGGCGGCCAACTTCGTCACCAACGGCCTGCCGGCCCAGAAGGGCGCGCCCTTCGCAGACCCCTGCGTTGACGACAAGGGGGTGGCCGTCGGCACGCCGCGCACGTACAAGGCGGCGCTCATCCAGACCGACATCAAGTTCAACAAGGCCGGCTGGCACTTCCCGCAGTCGCGCATACTCACCCTCTGGGGCGACGTGGCGGCGACGAAGTCCGGCGAGCGGCCGCCCGAGCCCTTCTTCTTCCGCGCCAACACGAACGACTGCATCACCTTCTACCACACGGTGCTGGCGCCGAACGTCTACGAGCTTGACGACTTCCAGGTGAGGACGCCGACCGACATCATGGGTCAGCACATCCACCTCGTGAAGTTCGACGTGACGGCCTCGGACGGCGCCGGCAACGGGTGGAACTATGAGGACGGCACCTTCTCGCCCGACGAGGTCATCGAGCGCATTCACGCCATCAACCAGACGGGCGGGATGAAGGCGTTCGGCGGCACCGCGCAGACGACGCTGACCGCCCAGCCGCACCCGTACTTCGGCACGCTCGGCGCGCAGACGACCATCCAGCGCTGGTACGCCGACGACACGCTCAACAACAACGGCAAAGACCGTACGCTCCGCACCGTCTTCACGCACGACCACTTCGGCCCCTCGACGCACCAGCAGGCGGGGCTCTACGGCGGCCTCGTCGTCGAGCCGCAGGGCTCGGCCTGGCGCCACTCCGAGACGGGTCAGGTCTTCGGCGGCCGCTTCGACGGCGGCCCGACGAGCTGGCGCGCGGACATCCTGCCCTCCGACCAGTCGAAGAGCTACCGCGAGTTCCTTTTGGAGTTCGCCGACTACCAGCTCGCATACCAGGCCGGCGGCGGCATAGACGCCGCGGGTAAGCCCGTGCCCGACCCGGCGCGTGCCGTCAACCCGCCCGTGAAGGACGAGGTCGGCCTGCCCTTCCTCGTCGAGGCGGCGAAGGTCTGCCCGGGCGGCGTGCCGCTGCCGTGCCCCGAGGCCGTCTCGGCCGCAGACCCCGGCACGATGTCTGTGAACTACCGCAACGAGCCGCTGGCGCTGCGCCTGCGCGACCCGAACACCAACACGCAGGCGGCGGGCGAGGCGGGCGACCTCTCGCACGCCTACCGCTCTGACGTCAGCCGCGCAGACACGGCCTTCAACACCCAGCCCGGCTTCTACCCGGCGCTGACGGGCGGCGTGAAGCCGGGCGACCCCTACACGCCGCTGCTGCGTGCCTACGAGGACGACCCCGTGCAGATACGCATCCTCGTCGGCGCGCACGAGGAGGGTCACAACTTCTCTGTCAACGGCGTCAAGTGGAAGTTCGAGCCGGGCACGCCCGAGGACCCCGTCGCGGACGCCAACAACAACACCGGCTACCGCAACAACCAGATGATGGGCATCAGCGAGCACTACGAGTTCGTCATCCCGAAGATGGCCAAGAACTCCATCGGCGCGGCCGACTACCTCTACCAGCCGGGGCAGTCCGTGGACGACCAGTGGAACGGCCTGTGGGGCATCATGCGCGCGTACAACTCGACGCAGCCCGACCTCAAGCCGCTGCCGAACAACCCGAACGGGCACGGCCCCGCCGTCTCTAACCCGGGCGACTTCGACGGCGTCTGCCCGAAGGCCGCGCCGGTCAAGACCTTCGACGTGACGGCGGTCTCCGTCTCGTCGGCGCTGCCGGGCGGCACGCTCGTCTACAACTCGCGCGCCAACCAGGGCGGCGAGCTGCACGACCCGACGGCCATCATGTTCGTGCGCTCCTCCGACCTCGACTCGATGGGCAAGCTCCTGCCCACGGCGCCGGTCGAGCCGCTGGTGCTGCGCGCCAACGCGGGCGACTGCATCAAGGTCACGCTCAACAACAACCTGCCCGGCGGGCCGCCCGACCTCGACGGCTTCAACACGCTGCCGATGATCGTCGAGCACTTCAACGCCAACCAGCTCGCGCCCTCGGGCGACGTGGGGCTGCACCCGCAGCTCCTGCACTTCGACGTGACGCGCTCGAACGGCGTCAACGTCGGCTTCAACCCCGTCCAGACGGCGAAGTGGGGGCTGAAGACCACATACCAGTGGTACGCGGGCGAGCTGTCCATCGACTCGACGACCGGCGTCGGCACGGCGCGCCCCGTCGAGTTCGGCGCGACGAACCTCTCGTCTTCCGACCCCATCAAGCACGCGAGCAAGGGCGCGGTCGGCGCGCTCGTCATCGAGCCGCAGGGCGCGACCTGGGTCGAGGACGCCACCTCGCGGGCGCAGGCCACCGTCACCAAGCCCGACGGCACAAGCTTCCGCGAGTTCGTCCTCGTCTTCCAGAACGACGTGAACATGCGCGTCGGGCCGGGGACGGGCGCGGCCGTGCCGAACATCGCCGCCGAGGAGGACAACGAGGACACGGGCCAGAAGGCGTTCAACTACCGCACGGAGCCGCTCTGGAAGCGCATGGGCTACGCGCCCGAGACGCCCTTGGAGCAGACGCGCGCGTTCGACTACACCAACGTGCTGTCGAACTCCCAGGTCGGCGCCGACCCGCTGACGCCGGTCTTCACGGCGCGCGTCGGGCAGCAGGTACGCTTCCGCGTGCTGATGCCCGGCGGCCACGCACGCAACAACGTCTTCGGCCTCCACGGGCACGTCTGGGAGGAGGAGCCGTACGCGAACAACTCTTCGACGCTGGGCTCCAACCCGTTCTCCGAGTGGAAGGGGTCGCAGTTCGGCATCGGGCCGGGCAGCCACTTCGACTTCCTGCTCAAGAACGGGGCGGGCGGTTACTTCCAGGTGCCGGGCGATTACCTCTACCGCAGCATGCAGTCGTTCCAGTTCGACGGCGGGCTGTGGGGCATCTTCCGCGTCACGCAGTAAGGGGGCGCGCCGGCTTGTCGAGAGGGGGCGGGAAGAAAACTCTTCCCGCCCCCTCCTCGCATTGAGCCGTCCTCCCCTCCGCCCGGCCGCCGCGAAAATGCTATAGTCACCCCCACGTCAACGGCCATGAATCTGCACACCATCAAGACGCCTTCGCTCGTCCTCGACGTGGGGCGCGTGCGCGCCAACGCCGAGGCGATGTCGGCGCGCGTGCGGAGGCTCGGCGCGTCCCTGCGCCCGCACGTCAAGACGCACAAGTGCGTCGAGGTCGCGCGCATCCAGACCGAGGGCTGGCCGCGCCGCGTCACCGTCTCCACGCTCGCGGAGGCGCGCGCCTTCGCCGCCGAAGGCTTCGCCGACATCACCTACGCCGTCCCCGTCGAGGCGGGCAAGTTCTCCGAAGCCATAGAACTCTCGAAACGCTGCGAACGCCTCGCGCTCATCACGGACGACGCGGGCGTCCCCCGCGCGCTCGACGAGGCCGCGCGCCGCGCGGGCGTCACGCTCGACCTCTTCCTCAAGGTTGACTGCGGCTACCACCGCTGCGGCGTCGAGCCCCGCAGCCCCGAGGCGCTCGAAATCCCGCGCCTCATCGCGCGCGCGCGGAACCTGCGCTTCGCCGGCATACTCACGCACGCCGGACACTCCTACCACGCGCGCTCGGCCGAGGAACTGCTCCGCATCGCGCGCGAGGAGCGCGACGTGATGACGGAGTTCGCCGCGCGCCTGCGCGCCGACGGCGTCGAGGTGCCGGCCGTGAGCGTCGGCTCGACGCCGACCGTCACGCACGTAGACCACCTCGACGGCGTGGACGAGGCGCGCCCCGGCAACTACATCTTCTTCGACGCCTTCCAGGCCACGCTCGGCAGTTGCGCCTTCTCGGACTGCGCGCTGACGGTGCTCGCCGCGGTCGTCCACCGCGACCGCGGGCGGCGCAAGGTCGTGCTCGACGCGGGCGCCGTCGCGCTCTCGAAAGACCGCGGCCCAGCGGAGCTGGACCCTTCGTGCGGCTACGGCCGCGTGCTCGACCTCGAAGGCGGGGAGACGGGACTGCGCGTCTCCTCGCTCTCGCAGGAGCACGGCGCGGTCGAGGTCGAGGACGAGCGGCTGCTCGACTCTTTGCGCGTCGGCGCGCGCGTCCGCGTGCTCGCCAACCACTCGTGCCTCGCCGCCGCGCAGCACGCGCACTACCACGTGCTCGAAGGCGGAAGCGTCGTAGACCGCTGGGAGATTCGGCAGGGCTGGTGAGGGGGCGCGAAGGAGTGACGATGAATAACCTTTTCGAGTTGGAGCCCTTCCACGAGGACGAGCTGAACGTCGTCATCGAGACGCCGAAGGGGAGCCGCAACAAGTACAACTACGACGAGGCGCTCGGGCTCTTCAAGTTGGGCGGCGTGCTGCCCTCGGGCGCGTCTTTCCCATACGACTTCGGCTTCGTGCCCTCGACGCTGGGCGGCGACGGCGACCCGCTCGACGTGCTGGTGTTGATGGACGAGCCGGCCTTCGCCGGCTGCCTCGTGCGCGCGCGGCTCGTCGGCGTCGTCGAGGCCGAGCAGACCGAGCGCGACGGCGAGACGACGCGCAACGACCGCCTCGTGGCCGTCGCCGCCGACTCGCGCCTGCTCGCGCGCGTCCGCACGCTCGAAGCCCTCGGCCCCGACCTCCTCGAAGAGATCGAGCACTTCTTCGTCTCCTACAACGAGGTCAAGGGCAAGGTCTTCAAACCGCTCGGCCGCTTCGGCCCCGCCCGCGCGCTCAAGCTCGTCGAAGAAGGCGCGAAGCGCTTCCGCCAGTCCAGGAGGCGCAAGCGCGCGTCGAAGAAGGGCAGGAAGCGACGCTGAGTCCCGCCCCGCCCGTCAACCGAAAAATTTCGAACGCCGGGTCGGGGGAAGCCGCCGCGCCCCCGTTCAAATCCGCGCCGCCGTCAGCGCGTCGAGCCAGAACTCGCTGAACCTCGCGCCGTCAACCCCGGTCACGACCCTCGTCAACCTCCCGCCCTCTTCGACACGCTGTCGCAGCAGCCCGCCCTCGACCCAAGAGACGACGGGAAGCTCCGCGACCTCGACGCCGTCGTCCCAGCCGAGCGCGACGGCGCAGGTGAGCGGGTCGTGCTGGAAGTTGATGAAGTCGTCGGGCAGCCCCGCGCAGGCGGGGCCGTAGCCCGCCTTCTCCAACTCGTCCACGGCGAACGCCTCGGCCTGCCGCGCGACGAGGCGCGAGAGCGGGCCGGCGCCGCGGAGCGCGGGAAGCTGCGCGCGGCGCAGCCAGGTCTCGGTCGTCACCGAGACGGGGACGAGCGTGGGGCTCGAACGTTCGAGGACGTAGAGCGCGGAGGCGGGGTCTACCTGCACGTTCCAGTCGTCCGCGAAGTCCCAGCGTGGGAAGCCCTCGCGCGTCGGGAAGAGGTAGCCGCCCATCAGGAAGAGGCGCGCGTCGCGCAGGAGCCCGGGCGAGCGCTTCTCGACCAGCGCGAGGTTCGTGAAAGGCCCGACGGCGGCGACCGCCGCGCCCCGCCCGATGCTCTCTTCGAGCAGCGCGAGCGCTTCGTCGTGCGTGCCGGGCGCGGGCCGCACGGGCTCCGGCCAGTAAGCGTCGTCCCTTTCGGGGAAGCCGGGCACGGGGCTGTAGCAGCCGAGCGAGACGTCCGCGCCCGCCGCCGCGGGGACGCCCGCGCGCCCCGCGAGCATGAGCGCGTGGCGCGCGTAACCGGCGCGCCGCCCGCCGTCGTCCGCCACGGTCGTGACGCCGAGCAGTTCCGCGCCCGGCCATGCGAGCACGAGCGCCAGCGCGCACAGGTCGTCAATGTCGCCGCCGATGTCCGTGTCGAGGTGGAGCGCGGGCAAAGAGGTATTCTCCTTCCGCCCCGCTCAGGCCCCGGCCTTCAGACGGCGCCTGTGCTCGGCGAGCATGTTGCAGAAGAGCGCGCCCTGCGAGACGGCGTCGTCGAGCGCCTTGTGCGTGTAGGGGAGGTCGTCGAACCAGCCGCGCGGCATGTTGCGCTTGACCGTCGAGAGGAAGTCGCGCCCGGTCAGCGCCATCGCGAACGTCTTGATGTCGAGCGCCTGCCAGCCGAAGGGGTTCTCGCCGGCGAAGCGGTTGAGGTACCAGCAGACGAACATGTAGTCGAAGGCCGCCGGGTAGGCGACGAAGACGGGCTCGCCCGGCAGCGCCCTGAGCCACGAGACGTACTCGCGCATCGCCTCCTCGGGCCCGCGCGGCTCGCGGCGGCACTCGGCCCACGCCTCGGGCTGGCTCTTCCACCACCTCATCGTCTCGGGGTGCTGCGCCGCGCCCGGCAGCGTCTCCAGGTTCGCGGAGAAGGTCGCGTGCAGCGTCTTGTCTGGCAGGTACGCGGCCGAGCCGATGCTGAGCATCGAGTAGACGCCGGGGATCGGCCCGTCCGTCTCCACGTCCGTGCTGACGTAAATCTCCAAGTGGGTTCCCTCCTCGCATGAAACGTCCCGGCCGCGGGGCGTGTGACGGCCTTCACGCCGGCGCGCGCCGGAGGCCGTTGCCGCCGCGCGGGGCGGCGTGCTAAAAGGGCGGCATGATGAAGGACGGGCTTCGGCGCTTCGCCAGCATACTACTTTTCGCCGGCCTCGCCGCACAACTCGCCGCCGCGCAGGACGCGCCCGCGCGCCACTACCGCGCCTTCGACCCGAAGGGCGCGGCCGTCACACTCCGGCAGGTCGTTGACTCGCTCGCGGGCGCCGACGTGCTCTTCGTCGGCGAGACGCACGACGACGCGGTCGCGCACCTCCTCGAAGCGGAACTGCTGCGCCGCGCCGACGAGGCGTACGGCGCGGCCTCGGCGCGCGGGCGCTCGGTCGCGCTCTCGCTGGAGATGTTCGAGCGCGACGTGCAGACCGTCCTCGACGAGTACCTCGCGGGGCTCATCACCGAAAGACACTTCCTGCTGAGCAGCCGGCCGTGGAAGAACTACGAGACGGACTACCGCCCGCTCGTCGAGTACGCGCGCGCGCACCGCCTGCCGGTCGTCGCCGCCAACGCGCCCGCGCGCTACGTGTCGCGCGTGTCGAGCCAGGGGCCGGACTCCCTGCGCGCGCTCTCGAAGGAGGCGACCCGTGAGTGGCTGCCGCCGCTCCCCTTCCCGCCCGCCTCCGCGGGTTACGCGGCGAAGTTCAACCGCTTCATGACCGGCGGCGCGGCGGCGGCCCCCGCCTCGGCGCCCGCGCCGCAGAACCCACACGCGGCGGCGTCTCCGGCGAACCCGCACGGCGGCCTCCACCTGCTCGAAGCGCAGACGCTGCGCGACGCCTCGATGGCCTACGCGATCTCGGAGCAGTTGAGGCGCGGCCGCGAGCCGCTGGTCGTGCAGGTCAACGGCACCTTCCACAGCGAGGAGCGCATGGGCGTCCCCGAGCAGCTCGCACGCTACCGCCCGAAGGCGCGCGCCGTCGTCGTCACCATCGTCCCCGGCGAAGACTTCCCCGACTTCGACGCCGCCAGCCTCGGCCGCCTCGGCGACTTCGTCATCATCACCGACCCGGCGGCGAAGGGGAGGGATTGATTCATCGGGTCATCGGGCCATCGATTCATTTCACCACTCCTTCAAATGAACCGATGGCCCGATGACCCGATGAATCAATCCTCCCGGCCGCTTGCCAGAACCGCCCGGGCTTGGCACAATGGTCGTTGCTTTTGTGGTCGCCGTTCGCGACAGAGAGGCGGGTGTTGCCCGGTTTAGTCGGAAGACTTCACAGAGAGACTTAAAACTTCGTTCGTCAGGGTTCGTGCCGCGCCGCGCGCGCGGCCGCGATTTCAACAGTTTTTCAGACGGAGAGATAGAAATGGCAACAGTCGTCGTCAACCAGGGCGAGTCCATCGAGAGCGCGCTGCGCCGCTTCAAGCGTAAGGTGATGTCCGAGGAGATTATCAAGGACGCGAAGAAGCACGCCTTCTTCATGTCCCGCGGCCAGAAGGCCAAGCTCAAGTCGGCGCTCGCGCGCAAGCGCAACAAGCGCAAGTCGCGCCCGATGCGCCCGCGCAGCTAAAGAGGGCGAAAGTAAGAACCCCAGAGTAAGAGCCGCCGCGGCCGTCTCACACGAGCGACCGCGGCGGCTCTTGGCACGCCCGGGCGGAGGCCCCGACGCGCCGACCCGGCACGTCATAAGTCTACCGACCGGGGACGAGGAACACGTCCCACGCCCGGCGGCCGACCTTCGCGCCGCGCGCGTCCTCGACCTTCACGCGGTACCGGAACACGTTGCCGAAGTTGTCCCTGCGCCTCGCCTCCCTGTAGTCGAGGCGGACGCGCGCCACGCCGAGCGACGACGGCGGGTACAGTTCCCCGGGCTGCGAGAAGCCGTCATGGTTCTCATGCAGGGGTCAGGCGGCGGCCACTCGCCTAAGACTTAGAGACTGGTCGAGGTATGGAGAGCTTAGCAGGGCTGCCGGCCCCGGCTCTCTCCAGGACGTGCCGTCGGCGAAGCGGACTGTCTGCACGCTTATCCTTATGCCGAAGTCACCGTTCAACTCGCCGCCCTTCGCCAAAACCTTCAACAGCCTGGGGGGATAGAGGGTTTTAATCTCGACGACTTCGGAGGAGTTCGGGGCGATGTTGGCGTTGGCGAACGGGAATTCTTCCTTCAGTAAGACCTTGTCTTGCTCGTCGAACTTAACCACCTCAACCTTCGCCTGCACCGAGACGATGGGCTGGGAAGTCCTGTTTGCGACCACCACCCTCTTTATCTTATGTATCCCTTGATACTTCCCCCCGCCAGATAGCAATTCAATACTACGCACATAAGCCGGCGCCGAGGGGTCATTCAGCTTAGAATCGAGCAGTGTTCCGTAAGTACATTTACAGGCGAACTTATCATCCTTCTCCTTCAGGTCGTCATCGTTGAACTGTTTCTTCAACTCTTCGTCGGACATGAACGGAGGTCTTTGGCCGTTCCCGCCGCCCGCCGTGGCCGAAGAATGCACCATGCCGGCCGTGACGGCGACCACGACGAACAGGAAGATGACCGTGAAGGGGACGGCGTTACGGCGGCTGAAAATCGCGCGAAAATTGTGCGCGTTCACGGCGTCTCCTGTCAAACAAGTCCGTGAGTTCGGCGAAGCCTGCGGGCGCAAAGCCGATGGGAGACGAAGTCAAGAGTGGCGAGGTCGGTGGCCGCCAAAGCCGGGCCGCTTACGAGGCCGCGGCGCCTTTTGTCGGCACGCAGAATTTCTACGCCCGCGCCCGCCCGCTGTCAAGACAATTCCCGCGCCTCCCGCCCACGCGTCAGGGCAGATTCTCTATCTCGACCGGCTCGACCTCTGCGGCGAGCCGGAAGCCGAAGACGCGCGAGTAGAAGTAGAGTTCGCCGTCGAGCGCGCGGCGGATGTTCTCGGCCTTGCGGAAGCCGTGCTGCTCGCCCTCGAAGGCGACGTAGGCGACGGGCAGCCCCTTGCGGCGCAGCGCCTCGACCATCAACTCCGACTGGTTCGGCGGCACCACCTTGTCTTCGAGCCCCTGGAAGAAGATGACCGGGCACGAGAGGCGCTCCGTGTGGTGGATGGGCGAGCGCTCGCGGTAGATGTCTTCGCGCTCGGGGTACGGGCCGACGAGGCGTTCGAGGTAGCGCGACTCGAACTTGTGGGTGTCGGCGACCAGCCCCGAGAGGTCGCTCACGCCGTAGTGGCTCGCGCCGGCGCGGAAGGCGTCGCGGAAGACGAGCGCGCAGAGCACCGTGTAGCCGCCCGCGCTCCCGCCCGTGATGGCGCAGCGCTCGGCGTCGGCCTCGCCCTGCGCGGCGAGGTACTTCGCGCCGTTCACGCAGTCGTCCACGTCCACCACGCCCCACTGCCCGTCGAGCCGCCGCATGTACTCCCGCCCGAAGCCGGTGCTCCCGCCGTAGTTCACGTCGAGGACGGCGACGCCGCGGCTCGTCCAGTACTGCGTGTCGAGCCGGAGCGTCGAGGTCGCGGCGGCGGTCGGCCCGCCGTGGCACTTGACGAGGAGCGGCGGGCGCTCGCCCTCGGGCGCGGCGAAGTCGGGATTGCGCGGCGCGTAGAAGAAGGCGTGCGCCGTCCGCCCGCCCTCGGTCGGAAACTCGACGGCGCGCGCGGCCGAGACGTAAGCCGGGTCGACTTCCGTCTCGCTCGCGCGCCTGAGCACGCGCGCCTCGCCGGTCTTGAGGTCTAACTCAACTACCGCCGCGCGCTCGGTCGGCGAGCCGGCGCGGAAGACGGCGCGCGCGGTGTCGGCGCGGACGTAGGAGATGTCCGCGTAGGGCAGGTCGAACCGCTTCAGGCTCTTCGCGCGCGTGTCGAGCGTGGCCAAACTCCAGACGCCCGCGCGCGCGTAGGCGCAGACGATTGTGTCGTCCGCCGCGAACGCGTAGGCGGACATGCCGAAGCCCCACTGCGGCATCCCGAACTCGGCCTCCGCCGCGTGGAGCACTTCGGCCTCGCCGTCCTCCCCCAGCCGGTGGAGGTTCCACCAGCCGCCGCGGTCGGAGGCGAAGTGGAGCACGCCCGACGGCGACCACTCGGGCTGGAAGACCGACTCGTCGCGGCCGCCGGCCACGCGCCGCGACTCGACGACCGCGCCGTCCTCGTCCAGCTCGCCGACCCAAAGCTCGCAGCCGTCCCAGGGCATGTTCGGGTGGTTCCACGTGAGCCAGGCCAGCCGGCGCCCGTCAGGGCTCAGGCGCGGCGAAGAGTAGAAGTCGTTGCCGGAGGCGACGACGCGCCCGCCGTCTTCGTTCCCCTCGCCGCTCTCGTCGAGGCGGACGATGGTGTTGGCGGGCTCGCGCAGCGCCTCGCCGTGCTCCTCGCGGACGGCGTAGAGGAGCCCGCGCCGCGCGTCCACGGCGAAGTCCGCGAAGCGGAAGCCGCCCTCGGGCGTGACGGGCTGCGGCGCGGTCTCGACGCGCTGGCGGTAGACGCGCTGGTCGGCGAAGTTGGAGAAGTAGACGCGCCCCTCGGCCACGGCGAAGTCGCCGCCGCCGTACTCGTGCACGCGGGTGCGCGCGTTGAAGCCCTGCGGCGTCACGTCCGAGAGCCTGCCGTCGGGCGCGCGGCGCACGACGCAGTTGCGCCCGCCCTCGCCCGGCCGCATCTCGACCCAGTAAACGTCCGCCCCGTCGAGCGCCGTCTGCCCGAGCCCGACCGCGGCCGACACGATGAGTTCCGAAGTGATGGGCGACTCCCAGGAGCCGTAAGGCGCGACGCGTGGCTGACTCAAGATGATGCCTCCGGAAGACAAACAACGAGTGATGAGTGATGAGTGATGAGTGATGAATGAAAGACAGCGTGCCTCTTATTCATCATTCATCATTCATCACTCATCATTCATCACCTCTCACAGATTTATCCCGCGGCGCTCGGGCGGCGGGACGTAGGCGCTGAAGTCGCGCGCGAAGCGCTCGGCGTAGGCGTCGAGCAGTTCGCGCACGCGCGCGAGGCTCGGGGAGCGCACGACGAGGCCGACGTGGTGCGGCCTGTCAACGCGGAAGACTATCTCCGGGTCGTCGTACCGGGAGGTGTCGGGGCGCTCCTGCCGCGCGAGCGAGAGGGCGAGGCCGGCGTACTCACGCCGCGGCTCTATACGCCCGACGCGCTCGCCGCGCGCGTGCGCCACCTCGACGCGCGCCCACTCGCGCCAGAGGTTGTGACCGCTCGCGGCCTCCAGCGTCTCCGCGATGTGCGCGCCGCCGACGCGCGCCGCCACTTCGAGGAAGTAGAGCCGGCCGTCGTCGGCGCCGCGTATGAACTCGGCGTGCGCCGCGCCGCACCCGAGCCCGAGCGCGCGCAGCAGCTCGGCGTTGAGGCGCGTCAGCTCCTCGTGGTCGGCCGAGCCGTACTCGACCGTGTGCGTGGTGAAGACGCCGCCCTCGCTCACGACACGCAGCGGCGGCCGCCCGTAGCGGCTCGCGCCCGAGAAGATAACCTCGCCGCCCTCGACGACCGAGTCCACGTGGAAGACCTCGCCGGGGACGAACTTCTCCAGCAGGTAGTAGGAGGACTTGTCCTGCAAAGCCTCGCGCGCGTCGAGCGCCTCGATGGCGCGCCAGACCTGCTCCGACTCTTCGAGCCTGTGGATGCCCGAGGCGGAGACGTCCGAGCGAGGCTTGAGGACCCAGGGCGGCGGCACGCGCCCCATGTACTCGCCGACCTCCTGATAGTTGAAGAGCGGGACGAAGTCGGGGACGCGCAGCCCGGCCGCGCTCGCACGCTCGCGCATCAGCAGCTTGTCGCGGAAGACGCGGGCGCGCGAGCTGTCCATGCCGGGCAGGCGCAGGTGTTCGCGCGCGAGCGCGGCGGTGATGACGTCGAACTCTTCGAGGGCGACGAGGGCGTGGACTTTGCGCTCGCGGCAGAGGTGCGCGGCGGCGTGGACGACCAGCTCGGCGCCCGCGTCGTCCGGCAGGAAGTGCAGCCCGCCGAGCGCGTCGCGCGGCCAGGGCTCGTGCGCCGTGCGCGCGCGCGTCAGCAACTCGACGCGCGCGCCCTGCCGCCTGCACTCGCTCAGGAAGTCGCCGCCCTTGAAGTAGCTGGCGACGCAGACGACGTTCACCTCTTCGGCGGGCAATCCGGCACCCTCTCGTTCAAGGTTGGGCTTTCGCGCAGAGTATAACAGCAGGCAGCAGGCAGTAGACAGTAGGCAGTAGACAGTAGGAAAAAGAGACGCGGCGCGTCTCGGTAATTAACCAGACGCGCCGCCTTGTCTTCCCTACTGTCTACTGTCTACTGCCTACTAATAGATGTTGAAGCTGTACTCCAGCACGACGTACTGCGAGACGGCGCGGCCGTCCTTTTCGGCGGGCGTAAAGCGTATCTGGCGCGCCGCGGCGATGGCCTTCTCCGTCAGCCCGTCGGGCAGACCCTTGACCACGCTGATGCTCTGCACGCCGCCCGAGGCGTGGAGGATCGCGCGCAGGCGGACGACACCGCTGACGTTGTTCTTGCGCGCCTCCTCGGTGAAGTTGGGCTCCGGCTTGAAGGTGATGAGCGCCTTGCGCGTCACCTCGCGCGGCTGGAACGGCCGCGAGTAGTCCACGCCGCCGCCGCCGCCACCGCCGCCGGGGCCGCCGCCGCCTTCGTGGGCGTCGCCGCCGCCGGTGTTATAGCCGCGCCCCGGCCCGAGGCCCGTGCCCTCGCCCGTGCCCATGCCGCCGCCCGTGCCTTCGCCCATGCCGCCGCCGCGGCCGCCGCCCGAGGACGGCACCGTGGCCGTCGAGTTAGGCAGGCCGTAGGGGATGTCGCGGTTGTCTACTTTGACCAGCGCCGGGTCGACCTGGATGGTCGAGGGCGTCGGCAGACTCGCGTGCGCCACCGGCGGCTTCGGGCTCGGCGGGTTTATCGGGGGCATCTCCAGTTGCGCCGGGGGCAGCTTGCCCGCGGAGGCAGGGGTCTGCTCCTGGCGTCCGCCGCCGCCGCCGCCGCCCGGCTTCTCGTACTTCGGCTTCGAGCCGCCGCCCTTCCCCTCATTCGTCCCGGCCGGGCCCTTGTCGGGCGTCGGCTGCTCCTTCGGAATCTCGTTCTCAACGTAGCCGACGATTTCGAGGTTCTCGTAAGGGTTCGCGCTGGCGATCTGCTGCGCCCGGACGCGCTCCAATGCGATGACGAGCCCGACGACGCTGCCGATGACGACGAAGGCCGCCATGATGGCCAGCGCGACGTTACGCTGCGACAGGAACTTCCAGCCGGCCGTGCCGTAGGCCGTCGCCGAGCGCTTCGTGAAGCCGACGGGGTCGCGCTTGAACTCCGGCCACGTCAGCTCGGCGTCGTGCCCCACGGCCTTCAGCTCTTTGACGAGGCGGCGCGTCAGCCCCACGTCTTCGAGGAAGGTCAGGTGGAACTCTTCGCGCCCCGCGCCGGCCGCCGCGGCGTTCGAGAACGAGGCCGCTTCCGAGCCGGGAGCGCCCCACCCGTCCGAGCCGTTCGAGGGGGTCGGGACGGCGGCGGCCGTGACGAAGGATTCGTCCGCCGCGCGGGTCTCGGCGGGGGCCGCCACCGCCACGTCTAAGGGCGTCCCGTCGACGGGGCAGAAACCGAACTTGTCGGCGAACTCCTCACGGCACTGTGGACACTGTTTCATTTTCTTAAGGAACCTCCCGTCGGAACACGCGGGGAAAGGCGGCCTGCGCCCTACCAAGGTACAAACTTTTTTCGAACCGTTCAAGCCCCGAGGCCGGCCTTGCGCGCGGGTGGCGGGCTCGGGCGCCCGTCGCAAGGCACTCCCTGAACTGCTTTTGATGCCACCCCGCGCGGAAACGATGCAACCCGGCGCGGCCCCCGCCCCCAAAAAACCTGCGCCCCGAGCGATTTGACGCACCCGCCCGCGGCATCTAAGATTTCGGGGAACTGCTCCCCGCCACCCGGACGCGCCGTCGGGCGCTGTTGGCACGGGGACGGCCGGCGCCCCGCGGCCGACCCGTTACATACGAAAAGCACGATGAAAAGCTCAAAGAGTTTGAGAGGCGCGCTGCGCGGCTCGCCGTCGAGGGTCCTGGCCACGCTGGTTCTCGTCTGCTCCACGCTGGCGCCGGCCGCCGCCGGCCAGACGCCGGCAGAGCCCCGCCGCGAGCAGCTCCTCAACGGCCTCCGCGTCCTGCTCTGGAGCCGCCCCGGCGACCAGAACGTCCTCGTCAAGCTGCGCGTCCACAGCGGCGCGGCCTTCGACCTCGCGGGCAAGGAGGGGATGACGGCCGCCCTCGCCGACCTCATGTTCGACCAGCAGACGCGCGAATACGTCACGGAGGAGCTGGGCGGCCGCCTCGAAGTCGCCGTCGGCTACGACGCCGTAGACATCACGCTCGCCGGGAAGAGTTCCGACTTCGAGCGCCTGCTGGAGCTTGCGCGCAACGCCGTCATCAACACGCAGGTCACGCCCGAGGCCGTCGCGCGCGTGCGCGCGGCGAGGCTCATGGCGCTCGGCGGCGAGGCGCCGCGCGCGGCCGAGGCCGCCGACCGCGCCGCGGCCGCGCGCCTCTTCGGCTCATACCCTTACGGCAGGACGACGCGCGGCACGCCCGAGTCGGTCGCGCGCATCGAACGCGCAGACCTCCTGCTCATGCGCGAACGCTTCCTGACGCCGGACAACACGACCGTCGTCATCGTCGGCGGCTTCGACCCGCGCGGCGTGATGCGCACGATGCGCGAGTCCTTCGGCGGCTGGCGCAAGAGCGACCGCGCCGTGCCCGCCACCTTCCGCCTGCCCGACCCGCCCGACGAGCGCACGCTCGTCGTCGAGCAGTCGGGCGACGGGGCGACGGAGCTGCGCCTCGCCGTCCGCGGCCTCGCGTTCACGGATCGCGACTCGCCGGCCGCCGAGGTCGTCGCCGAGGTCGCGCGCGCGCGCTGGCTGGCCGCCATGCCCGAGCTTAAAGAGCGCGCGGCCTTCGCGCGCCACAGCGCCTACCGCGAGGCGGGCCTCTTCCGCATGGGCGCGCGGCTTCGCACGCCGTCCGAGGCCGCCCGCGCGCTCGAAGCCGCGCGCGCTGTCCTGCGCGACCTCGCGGCGAAGGAGCCGGCCGCCGCCGAGTTGGAAGCGGCGAAGCGCGCCTACGCCTCCGCGCACGCCACGGCGGCCGCGCAGGGCGACGAGACGGCGGCCTCCGCGTGGCTCGACGAGCACACGTACAAGGCTCCGGCGTCGGCGGCGCGGGAGCTGGCGCGAGCGGCCGCCGCACTGACGCCCGCCGAGGCGCAGAGAGTCGCGGCGCGCCTCTTCCTGCACACGCCGGTCGCCACGGTCGCGCTCGGCGACGCGGCGCAGCTCCGCGCGGAGCTTGCGCGCGTCGGCGCGGTCGAGGTCTTCGGCGAGGCGGCCGCGAAGCCGCAGCCGCAGCCGACCCCGGCCAAGCCGCAGCAGCCCGCGCTCCAGCTCAAGCGCCCCTGAAGGTGCGGGTTGCCTGTGTTGCAACTCGCAAACAAAACACAAGTTTACTGCAACCATCCTGTTTGCCCCTTCCGTTAGTCTTGTCGCGCAATCCAGCCCCAGCAGACGACCCGAAGGCCGAGCACGCGCGGCGCGTCCGCGCGATGTTCGCCGGCATCGCCGGCCGCTACGACCTTCTGAACCACCTGCTGTCGGGGAACGTTGACAAGCGTTGGCGGCGTCAGGTCGCGCGCAGTTTGCAGTCTTCTCTCGTAGGTGACGCGCGCGTCCTCGACGTGGCCTGCGGGACGGGCGACCTCTCGCTCGTGCTCGCGCGTGCGGGCGCGGGGCGCGTCGTCGGGCTGGACTTCTGCCGCCCGATGCTGGAGATCGCCAGGCGCAAGGCCGAGGAGGGCTCGCGCGCCGTCCCTTTCGTCGAGGGCGACGCCCTGCGACTGCCCTTCGCGGACGAGACGTTCGACGTGGCGACCATCGCCTTCGGGCTGAGGAACCTCGCGGGCGTCTTCGAGGGTTTGAAAGAGTTGCGGCGGATTCTGAGGCCGGGCGGCCGCGTCGCGGTGCTTGAGTTTTCGAGCCCCGTCGTTCCGGGCTTCCGCGCGCTGTTCCGCTTCTACTTCACGCGCGTGCTGCCCCGCGTCGGCGGCGTGGTGAGCGGCTCGCGCGGCGCCTACGAGTACCTGCCGGACTCGGTGACGCGCTTCCCCGACCAGAGGCGTCTGGTCGAGTTGATGCGCGAGGCGGGCTTCGAGGGCGTGGGTTACCGGAACCTGACCGGCGGGATCGCCGCCCTGCACACGGGCGCGCGCCCCCGTTCTTGAAAATTTCACGGGCTTGGCCGCGACCCGCACCGGGTCGCGGCCACCGAACTAGCCCGGCGAATCCAGCCTCTTTGGTGGTTGTCGGGGCCGCCGTCGAGGATGTGGGTTCGTCGGGCTAGGTTTATTTCGGGGAGTAGACAGTAGACAGTAGTCAGTAGACAGTAGAAAAACCGAAGGCGGCGCGCCCCGGTCATGTGCCGGGCGCGCCGCTTCTTAAACTACTGTCTACTGTCTACTGTCTACTGTCCACTTCTCTTCGTGTTATCATTCTCCCCGCAATCCGACTCCACTTCTAAACAGCTTTTGATGAGGCACAAGCTTCTCGACATCTCGCGGCGCGTCGTCATCCTGCTGCTCGTGGTGTGGACGGTCGTCAGCCTCGTGACGATTCTCATCGAGCTGGTGCCGGGCGACCCGGCGACGGCCATCCTCGGCGACCAGGCGACGCCCGAGGCGCTCGCTCAGTTCCGCCACAAGCACGGGCTCGACCGCCCGGCCTTCTTCTTCTCCTACACCGCGGACGAGGAGGGGGGCGCGCGCCTCTTCAAGTGGAACGGCGCCGAGAACCGCTACGTGGACTACTGGCGCGCCGTCCTGCGCGGCGACATGGGCATCTCCTTCCGCACCGACCGCCCCGTGAAGGAGTTGATACTCTCCCGCTACGGGGCGACGATACAGCTCGCCGTCGCCGCCCTGCTCGTCGCCGTCGCCATCGCGGTGCCGCTGGGCGTCGTGGCGGGGACGAACCGCGGCAACCTGCTGGATAACGCGCTCTCGGTCGTCGCCCTCGTCGGCATCTC
>DASVWB010000059.1:0-13256 GCA_036389815.1 Pyrinomonadaceae bacterium
CGAGCTGACGAAGATCGCCGCCTCGATGGAGGGCGACTACGGCAAGGGCAAGTGGTGCCCCGACGGCGAGCAGGGCAAGTGCCTCACGCTCTCCGACATGGAGCCGATACTCGCCAACAGCCGCGACCCCGAGGAGCTGAAACGCATCTGGCTCGGCTGGCACACCGTCTCGCCGCCCTACCGGAAGAACTACGCGCGCTTCGTCGAGCTGTCGAACAAGGGCGCGAGGGAGATGGGCTTCAAGGACGTGGGCGCGATGTGGCGCTCGAACTTCGACGTGCCCCCGGACGAGTTCGCCGCCGAGATGGAGCGCCTCTGGCAGCAGGTCAGGCCGCTCTACAACTCGCTCTACGTCTACACGCGGGCGAAGCTCAACCAGAAGTACGGCGACGCGGTCGTGCCGAAGAACGGGCCGATACCGGCGCACCTGCTCGGCAACATGTGGAGCCAGGAGTGGGGCAACGTCTACCCCCTGCTCGCGCCGCCGGCCGGCGACCCCGGCTACGACCTGACGGAGATTCTGAAGCGGCGCAACACGGAGCCGAAGCAGCTCGTCCGCTACGGCGAGGGCTTCTTCACCTCGCTCGGCTTCGACCCGCTGCCCGCCACCTTCTGGGAGCGCTCGCTCTTCGTCAAGCCGGCCGACCACGAGGTCGTCTGCCACGCCTCGGCGTGGGACGTGGACGCGCAAAGGGACGTGCGCCTCAAGATGTGCATCCAGATTACGGACGTGGACTTCCAGACCGTCCACCACGAGCTGGGGCACAACTACTACCAGATGGCCTACGCGCCGCAGTCGTACCTCTTCCAGAACAGCGCCAACGAGGGGTTCCACGAGGCCATCGGCGACGCCGTCGCCCTCTCGGTCACGCCCGAGTACCTGAAGCAGCTCGGCTTCATCGAGCGCGCGCCCGACGCCTCGGCCGACACGGGGCTTCTGCTCAAGAGCGCGCTCGCCAAGGTCGCGTTCCTGCCGTTCGGGTATCTGGTAGACCAGTGGCGCTGGAAGGTCTTCTCGGGTGAGGTCGGGCCCGGCGACTACAACAAGGCCTGGTGGGATTTGAGGACGAAGTACCAGGGCGTCGTCCCGCCCGCGGCGCGCGGCGAGCAGGACTTCGACGCGGGCGCGAAGTACCACGTCGCGGCCAACGTGCCTTACGCGCGCTACTTCCTCGCCGCCATCCTCCAGTTCCAGTTCCACCGCGCGATGTGCCGGCAGGCAGGCTTCCAGGGGCCGCTCCACCGCTGCTCGGTCTACGGCAACAAGGAGGTCGGCGCGAAGCTGAAGAGGATGCTCGAAATGGGGCAGAGCCGCCCTTGGCCCGAGGCGCTCAAGGAGTTGACCGGCGAGGACAGGATGGACGCCACGGCCATCATTGACTACTACGCCCCGCTCAAGACGTGGCTCGACGAGCAGAACAAACAGCTCGCGCCCGAAGCGGCCGCCGCCGCGAACCCCTGGTAGGGGAACTAACGCGTGACAAAAAAAGGCGCCGCCTCCCGACGAAGGGGGGCGGCGCTTTTAACTTTCGGCACGGGCCCTCCGGGCGTCTTCCTCCCGCCCGGGCAAAAAAGGCGAATCACCTTCTTACCGCAACATGGTTGCAACCAAAGGGGCGGCCGCCGGGGTTAGTATTTTCTCACCTTAACGGGCGTTCCTTCTGAGAACGAGTGAAACTTTGGGGCAGGCCACGCGAGTGGCCGTAGGCGTCGGGGGTGGGGGCCCCCGACGCCTATTCTTTTCAGCCCAGCATCCCGCGCACCCTGCCCTCGGCCGTGTAGCCGGGGAAGACCTTCTTCAAATCGCCCTGCCCGAGGTGCCTCGCGGCGACCTCGCCGAACACGTCGCGGAAGTCCGTCGCCAGCGCAAGGTCGCGCCCCTCGTAGAGCTGCTCCTCCTTCAGCCCCGGCCAGCGTCCGTAGACCTTGCCGCCGCGCACCGCGCCGCCGATGACGAGCATCGCGTTGGCGTGGCCGTGGTCGGTGCCGCCCGTGCCGTTCTGCCGGACGGTGCGGCCGAACTCGCTCATCGTCAGCACCACCACGTCCTGCATCCGCGCAGGCCCCAGGTCTGTGACGAGCGCGCTCAAGCCTTGCGCGAACTGTCCCAGAAGGTTCGCGAGCTGCCCGCGCGCGCCGCCCTCGGCGCGGTGCGTGTCCCAGCCGCCCACGTCCGTGAAGGCGACCTCCAGCCCGACGCCCGCCTTCACCAACTGCGCGATCTGCATCAGCGCGCGGCCGAACTGCCCCGCGGGGTACTGCGCGCCGTTCTCGGGCCGGTACTGCGCCGGGTTGACCTTCTTCAGAAAGTCTATCGCCTCGAACGTCTCGCGCCCCGTGCCGCGCAGCACGTCGCCCACGCCCTGCTCGTAGAGCCCCTCGAAGCCGCCCTGCACGCCGCGCGCGCCCGCGCCGGCGCGAATCTGGAAGTCCGAGAGGTTCTGCATGGCGACCGCGGGCGCGCGGCCCTGAAGGGAGCGCGGCAGGTTCTGCGTCAGCGAGACGGCGCGGAACGGTGTCGCCTTCGAGTCGGCGCGCGCCTGCATGTAGCGGTTGAGCCAGCCGTCCGGCGTTGACTTCACGCCCGGCGTCGCCGACTCCATGTAGTCCTGCGCGTCGAAGTGCGAGCGCGTGTTGTCGGGCGAGCCGACGGCGTGGACGACGGCCAGCCGCTTCTCGTCCCAGAAGCGCTTGAGCGGCAGCATCGCCGGGTGGAGGCCAAAGAAGCCGTCGAGGTCAACGGCCGTCTCGCCCGCGGGCCCTTTGCCGGGCTGCGCGATTGCTATCTGCGGGCGCAGGTCGTAGTAGGAGCGCTCGCCGTGCGGCACGACCATGTTGAGCCCGTCCACCGCCCCGCGCTGGAAGATGGTGATGAGCGTCTTGCGCCGCCCCGCGACGGAGGCCGTCACGCCCTGCGCCTCCACCACACGCCGCAGGAAAGACGGCGCGCCGCCCACGAGCCCGACGCTCGCCAGCGCCAGCCCGCCCTGCTTCAGAAAAAATCTGCGTCCCTGATTCATAGCTTCACCTACTGCCTTTGAAACTCCGGCGAGCCGATGACGAGCGCGGCGATGCGCGCGACCTCGGGGTTGCCGACCGTGGCGCCGGCCTGACGGCGCTCGCGGCGCGCGGCCCGCACGTTCTTCTCGCGCGTCTCCTCGTCGGGCGTCGCCGCGACGGGCGCGTCCCGCTGGTCGGTCAACTGCTTCATCAAGACCTCGCGGCTCCTGGGCGAGATGTCGCCTTGCAGCGCCAGCGCGAGGAAGCGCTCGACGACCGCCTTCTGGTCTATGGCGCGGCTGCTGACGGCCTCGTCGCCGACGAAGCGCGAGAGGTCTACGCGCGCGCCCGGGATGCGGTTCGAGACGAGCGCGAGCGAGAAGTTCAGACGCTCCAGCAGCGCGCCCGTGTTGACCCAGTACTCGGCCGCGTCCGGGTAGCCCGTGGGCGCCTGGTAGCCGTAGAGCGGCTCGCCCATGCGCGCGACCCACTGGACGAGCGCCGGCCTCACCTCGACCTCCGCGCCGAGCGTGCGCAGCGCGCTCGCCGCCAGCTCGAAGGGCGTCTTGATTTTCGCGCGCCGCGTCTCGCCGGAGTTGAACTCGGGCGACGTGAAGATGGCGCGCAGCGTCGCCTTGATGTCGCCGTTCGAGTCGTGGAACGCGGCGGCGACGCGGCGGACGAGCGCCGGGTCGGGGTTGTCGGCAACAAACTTGCGGACGAGCTTCGTCGCGACGAACCTCGCGGTCGAGGGGTGCGCGACGAGGATGTCTAAGACCTTGCGGCCGTCCTCGACCCCGCCGCCCGCGGGAATCTTCACGCCGAGCACGGTCTTCTCGCCCGCGTCGTGCGCGCGCGGGTTGAAGACGAAGGTGCCGGCGCGGCTGTCGCCCGCGTCGTCGCCGTAGACGCCGCCTCCGCGCGGCTGGTAGATAGTCCAACCGGTGAAGGCGCGCGCCACCTCCTGCACGTCCTTTTGCGTGTAGCCGCCCTCGACGCCGAGCGTGTGCAGCTCCATCAGCTCGCGCGCGTAGTTCTCGTTGATGCCGCGGCGCGGGCGCTTCGGCTGCTGCGGTCGCGCCTGCTGCTGCGCTTCCATCTGGCCTTCACCCTGCTGCTGCGGCTGCTCGCGCTCCGCGCGGCGGCGCGCCCGGTTCTGACGCATGCGGCGGCCGCCCGGAAGCATCACGCCCGCGCCGCCGCCGCCGTCGTCCATCCTCAACTGCCTGCGGAGGGCGCCGCGCTGCCCCTGCGCGTTCGGGCTCACGCTCTGGAAGTTGTCGAGGTAGAAGAGCATCGCGGGGCTCTTCGCCGTCGCTTCGAGCAGGTCGCGGAAGTTGCCGAGCGCGTTCGGGCGAATCACGTCGCGGTCGTAAGAGGTAAGGAACCAGCGGTCTGCGCCCTTCTGCGCGTAGACGTTGAAGTGGTTCGTCCAGAAGTCCACCATCACCTCCTGCAACTGCCGCTCGGAGTAGACGGCGCGCAGCAGGCGCGAGGCGTTCAGCTCGAACATGATGCGCTGCGGGCTTTCGAGCCCCTGCTCGCGCATGTACTTCGCAATCGCCTGCCGGTACTGGCGGCGCTGCGGGTTCTGCTCGTCCCGCATCGCGTCAGGCCCCTGCCCCTGCGCGGGCGGGCGTATCGCCTCGGCGACCATCTTCTCGGCGTCGGCGTCCGGCGCGTTCATCTGCGCGGGCGCGCCCTGCTGCCCCTGCTGGCGCTGCCTGACGAGCGAGGCCAGCTCGGGCGGAAGCTCGCCGGCGCGCTCCAGACGGCGCAGGAGCTGTCCCGGCTGCGGGTACTTCGCGAGCAGCTCCGAGTTCGACATGCCGAGCGTCGGGAAGTCGCGCAGCCGCGCCTCGGCGGCGGAGTCGTCAACCTTCGACGGGTTGAGCTGCTGCTCGACGTAAGCCTCGACGCCCATCTTGCGCACGCGCTCCACGTCGCCGGGGCGCGCGCCGAACGCCAGGCGGTTGAGCACGTGCACGACGCGCTGCTCCTCAGACATCCTCCGCGCGGGCGCCTTCGCCGCGGGCGCCTGTGCGGCCGCGAAGAGAAGGTTGTTCGACAGGAGGGCGAGGGCGGCCGCGAGCGCGAAGGCGCGCGGCGCGCGGCGGCGTCGTGCTGACAAGGTGACTCTCATGATTGACTCCGAATTACCGAAAACGGGCTTTTCATTACCGAAAACAGGCTATTTTCGAGGCCGCTGCCGGCCCCTGTTTTTGATGACTACCGACGGCTTTAAGACGCACGCCCGCGGACTTTGGTCGGAAAATTTTCTCGCCGGGAGACGGCGTGTTTTACCCTCGGGGAGCGCGCGGCCCGGGTCGGGTTTCACCACAAAGACGCGGAGGCGCGCGGGTCTAGCCCGCCTCGCGCGCCCGCTCCCCGGCGACCAGGAGCCGGCGCAGGATTTTACCCGAAGGCGACTTCGGTATCTGCGCGACGAACTCCACCCGCCTGACCTTCTTGTACGGCGCGACGCGCGCGGCGACGAACTCCAGCACCTCCGCCCCGGTCAGCCCGTGCCCTTCACGGACGACGACGAACGCCTTCGGCACCTCGCCCGCCTCCGCGTCCGGGCTCGGGATGACGGCCGCGTCCGCCACCGACGGGTGCGTCAGCAGCACGGCCTCCAACTCGGCCGGCGCCACCTGAAAAGCCTTGTACTTGATCAGCTCCTTCGCGCGGTCGACGATGAAGAAGAAGCCGTCCCCGTCCGCGTAGGCCACGTCGCCCGTGTGCAGCCACCCTTCGGCGTCCACGGTCTGCGCGGTCGCCTCAGGCCGGTTCAGGTAGCCCTTCATCACCTGCGGCCCGCGCACGTGTACCTCGCCGCGCTCGCCCGCGCCCACGTCCTCGCCCGTCTCCACCGAGACGAGCCGGCACTCCATGTTCGGCACGCAGACGCCGACCGACCCGGGCTTGTTGAGCGCGGCCGTCGTCAGGTGCGTCGCCGGGCTCGCCTCCGTCATGCCGTAGCCCTGGACGACCGCGCAGCCGAGGCGCGCGCCGCACGCGCGCGCCAGCCCCGCGTCGAGCGGGGCCGCGCCCGAGAAGATGGTGTGAAGACTTGAGAGGTCGTACGAGTCGACGAGCGGGCTCTTCGAGAGCGCGAGCACGACGGGCGGCACGAGGTGCGCGAAGGTGACGCGGTAGTCCTGCATCGTCTTCAGCAACTGCTCGAAGTCGAAGCGCGGGAGCGTGACGACCGTCGCGCCGCAGTAGAGCCCGTGGCTCATGATGGCCACCATGCCGTAGATGTGGAAGAGCGGCAGCACGCAGACGAGCGTCTCCGCGCCCCACTCGTGACCCACGCCGCGTATCTGCGCGAGGTTGGCGACGAGGTTGCGGTGCGTCAGCATCACGCCCTTGCAGACGCCCGTCGTCCCGCTCGAATAGGGGAGCGCGATAACGTCCTCGCGCGGGTTGATCTCGACCGCCGGCGGGTCGCCCGCGCCGCCGTCAAGCAGGGACGAGAACGGCGTCGCGCCCTCCGCCTCGCCGAAGACGAAAATCTCCCTCAGTCCCTTCCCCTCCCCGGCCTCGCGCGCGCGTCCGACGAGCGGGGGCATGGTGACGACGTACTTCGCGCCCGAGTCTTCGAGCTGCCCGGCAAGCTCCTCGACCGTGTAGAGCGGGTTGACCGGCGTGACGACTCCGCCCAGGGAGGCGGCCGCGTGGAAGGCGACGACGTACTCCGGCACGTTCGGGCTGAGGAGCGCCAGCACGTCGCCTTTGCGGAAGCCACGCCGCGCGAGCCCCGACGCGGCCGCGCGCACCGCGCCGACGAGCTGTGAGTAGGTCAGCGTCCGCCCGCTCACGCCGTCCACGAGCGCAGGCTTGTCGGCGAACTCGGCCGCGCGGCCGAAGACGAACTCCGTGAGCGACACGTCGGGGATTTCGACGTCGGGGAAAGGGCTGCGGAAGATCATGCGCGTCTCCTCGCCGGGAACTGTTTGAGTTTGAGGACGGAGGCCCGGCCGCGTGCGGCGCGGAGTCTTATCGCAAAGCGGCCGGCCGGTGGTATTACGGCCGGCCGCGTTCGGACGGATTCTCGGACTGTGAGGAAGGCTCTATCCGGGCGGCCCGCAAGGGAGTCGAGACGGCGCGCCTCTCGTCCATCCTGACTCCAGACTCCGGACTCTCTTAGCGGATGCGGTACGCGCGGCCGCGGACGACGACGACGACCTCGCCGCCGAACTGCTCGGCGACGCGGCCGACCTCGGGCACGTCCGCCACGAGCGCGCGGAAGGCTTCGGTGCCGCGGCGCACGCCCGTCGAGGACATCGAGGGCCTGTAGTTCACGTCCACCCAGACGGAGCCCTCGCGGCGGAAGCGGTGGCCCGCGGCCGAGCGAGTTTCGCCGACGCGGACGACCTCGTCGTCTTGCCGTTTCTCATCCTCGGCCGACTCGCCTCGCCGCACGGAGCGCGCACGCGCCCCCGCGTTTTCGTCCCGCCGCGACTCTTTGGGCGCGGCGGCCGACCCGCCGCCGTACGCGCCCGATGCGCTGTTGTCGGCCGCGCGCTTCTGGTTGCGCGCGCCGCCGTCTGGCATCTGCAACTGTATCTCGTTCGCGCGGTTGTTGGCGGCGCGCCGCTGTTGCTGCGCCGCCGCCAACTCGTTCGAGGCGGCCTCGTCCGCGGGCTCGGCCGCGCGGCCGGCCTTCGACGCCTCCCTGGCTTCGGTCTTCGGCTGCGGCGCGGGCTCGTCGGCGACGACGGGCTGCGGCGCGGCCTTCGCCACCTCGGCCGGCCCCGCCGTGCCGGCGGACGCGGGCGCCGCGGGCGCAGGCGGCGGGGGCAACTCCTCGCTCGCCTTCTCTTCTACCACCGTCGGCCGCCCCTCCGCGCCCCCGTGCCCGCCTCTGGCGACGGGCGCCGCCGCCGCGGCCGACGCGTTCGCGTTGTCGGGGGCGTCGAGATTCGGTTCGGCCGACGCGGACGTGTTGGCGTTCGACGTTGCGGTTGTCTCCGCGACTTCCGAAGGCCGCCTCGCGGCGTTCGCGTCCGGGCGCGCCTGCCTCGCCACGCCCGGCATGCCGGCGCGGCGCGAGCGCAGCGCGACGAAAGAGACGGCCGCGACGAGGGAGAGCGCCAGCACGGGCGCGACGTAACGGAGCACCCGCGGCGCGAAGAGCGCGGCCGCCCACGCGCGCCAGCCCGCGGGCTTCGCGGCCGCGGCGGACGCCGGCACGGCCGCGAGCCTCTCCGGCTCCGCCGCGCCGCCGAGCGCGCCCGAGAGTGTGACGACGACGCCGCGGCACTCGTCGCAGTCGGCGAGGTGCGCCGCCGCCGCCACGCGCGCCGGCGCGGGCAGCGCGCCCTCGGCGAACGCGCCCAGCTCGTCCGCGTCGAGGTGCGCCGCGGCGTGCGGCTCGCCGCCCTCGGCGAAAGGCCGCGCGGCCGCGCGCCGCCGGAGCAGCGTGTCTATCTCTCTGTCGAAGCCCTCTTTCATCGCAAACGTTTAAGAGCCGAAACCTCGCGCCCGGAGGCGTCCGAAGTTTGAACGCACGGGGGTCGGGAACTTGCGCCGCGCGTCACGCGCGTGCGCGCGCGCGGCCTGCCTCACTCGTACAACTCCTCGTGCTTCTCGGCGCCCGCGGCCGCGCCCGGCGCGAGCATCGCGCGCAGGTCGGCGTCCGTCTGCGCGTGCGCGACCTCGGAGAGCGTGCGCGCGATCTCCTCGCGCGTCCAGCGGCGCTCGCCCGAGAGCGTCGCCTCGACGCGCCGCCTCACCTCGGCGTGCACGCGCGCGAGTCTTCGGCTCGCCGTCGCCTCGTGGACGCCGAGCACGGCGCCCGCCTCCTTCAGCTTCATCCCGTCGAAGTAGTAGAGGCGCACGAGCAGCCGGTCTTCGGCGTCGAGCCCCCCGAGTGCGCGCGCCAGGGCCGCCTCCACCTCGCGCGCGGCGTCGCGCCCCGAGAGCGCCCTCTCGGGGTCGAGCGCGGGCGCGGGGCGCCAGCCGTCCTGCTCGTGCGACTCGGCCGCGGCGCGGTCGAACTCCGCCGGCTCCTCGGTCTGCACGAGGCGCGACGTGCGGCGGTGACGGTCTACGGCCAACTGCCCGACGACGGCGCGCAGCCAGCCGCCGAGGCTCCCGCAGCCCGAGTAGTAAGCGAGCTTGCCCGCGGGGCGGCCGTCCGCGCGCTCGCGCAGCCCGTAAAGCTCGGCCCAGACCGAGCCGGCCAACTCCTCGGCCTCCGACTCGCCCGCGCTCGAAGCGCGCGCCGCCGAGAGCACGGTCGCGCGGTACTGCCCGACCAGATCGTCCCACGCGCCAGCGTCGCCGCGCTCGCACGCCACGACGAGCAGGAGTTCGTCCGCGTGCAGCGCGTCCATGAACCCCGAGACCTCGGCCGCGCCCGCCCCGGGCTTGTGCCGCAGCAGATACTTCTCAACCGTCGCGCGCACGCGCGGCGCGACCGCCGCGGCGTCGAGCGAGCGAGCCTCGCCCGCGCGCGCGAGCAAACGCTCCGCGCCCTCACGCACGAGTTGTTCGAGGTCTGTCGGCAACGCCTTCGTCCCGGGGCCAGGGTGCCCTTACCGGCCGGCCCGCGTATGCTAACACGAATCGAGTAGACAGTAGACAGTAGTCATTAGACAGTAGTAAAACTTCCCTTTAACGGGTGGTCAGGGTCTGAGCGTCAACGTCCGCATAGCAGAGCCTACTGTCTACTGTCTACTGTCTACTGTCTACTGATTTTCCATGCTCCGCGTCACCGAAATCTTCCGCTCCGTCCAGGGCGAGTCGTCGCACGCCGGCCGCCCGTGCTCGTTCGTGCGGCTGACGGGCTGCCCGATGCGCTGCACGTGGTGCGACAGCGAGTACACCTTCACGGGCGGCGAGCGCGTCTCGGTGGACGATGTGATGCGGCAGGTGCGCGCGCACGGTTGCCAGTTGGTCGAAGTCACGGGCGGCGAGCCGCTGGCGCAGAAAGGCGCGTTCGAGCTGGTCCGACGCCTCTGCGACGAAGGTTTCGAAGTCCTCGTCGAGACCGGCGGGTTCGTCTCGACCGAGGGGCTGGACGAGCGTGCGAAGGTCATCCTGGACGTGAAGTGCCCCGCCTCGGGCGAGGCCGAGCGCAACCACTGGCCGAACCTCGGACGCCTGCGCGCCGACCGCGACGAGGTCAAGTTCGTCGTCGCCGACCGCGCCGACTGGGAGTTCGCGCGCGGGGTGATAGAGGAGTACGGGCTCGAAGGCCGCGCGCTCGCCCTCCTCGTCTCGCCCGTCTGGGGCCGGACGGACTTGAAGGAGGTGGCCGACCTCGTCTCGGCGAGCGGCCTGAAGAACGTCCGCATGCAGTTGCAGCTTCACAAGTACATCTGGGGCCCGGAGGTGCACGGCGTCTGATGGGCGGCTCCCCGAGCGAGAAGGATTTCGTTTATGACGAGGAGCCGGAAGAGCCGGCGCCCGGCGAGGGCGGTGCCGGCGGGACGCTGGCCGTCTGTCTCGTCTCGGGCGGCATGGACTCGTGCGTGACGGCGGCCTTCGCGCGCGACGAGAACGAGGCCCTGGCCTTCCTGCACGTCTCCTACGGGCAGCTTACGCAGGCGCGCGAGCGCCGCGCCTTCGAGGAGCTGGCCGACTTCTACGGCGTCTCGCGCCGCCTCGTCGTCTCGCTCGAACACCTCGCGCGCATCGGCGGCTCGTCCCTCACAGACCCATCGATTCCCGTCGCGGAGGCCGACCTCTCGTCACGCTCGATACCGACCAGCTACGTCCCCTTCCGCAACGCGCACCTGCTGGCGGCGGCGACGAGCTGGGCCGAAGTCCTCGGCGCCGGCCGCGTCTACATCGGCGCGGTCGCGGAGGACTCCTCCGGCTACCCGGACTGCCGCCCGGAGTTCTACGAGGCATTCCAGCGCGTGATAGAGGTCGGCACGCGCCCCGAGACGCGCGTCGAGATAAGGACGCCCGTCATACACATGCGCAAGTCGGAAATCGTCCGCCGCGGCGTCGAGCTGGGCGCGCCGCTCGCGCTCACGTGGTCGTGCTACCGCGCGGAGGGGCGCGCCTGCGGCCGCTGCGACTCGTGCGCGCTCAGGCTTCGCGCCTTCCGCGAGGCCGGGCTCGAAGACCCCATCCCCTACGCCTAGAGGCTCGCAAAGCGCGCGGTTTTGCTGCTAAAATGCGCGGCAGATACTTTCGACACCCGGCGGAAACTGACAACCGGCCGGGGCGCGCCCGCATCATAAGCGCGTCCTTCGGCATCCCCCGCGGAAGCGTCAGCATTCATTAAGTTGAGCAGGAGACCACCGACCATGCGTTCCAACCCTTTACTTCGCACGCTCATCGCCGCGCTGCTCGTGGCCGCGTCGGCCGTCGCCGCCTCGGCGCAGACGACGCAGGTCAACGGCACGGTGAAGCTCAAGCAGGCCGACGGCGCCGAAGTCCCCGTCGTCGGCGCGCAGGTTGACATCTACCGCACCGACATCAAGAGCGAGTACCACGTCAAGACCGACAAGAAGGGGCACTACATCTACGCCGGCCTGCCCTTCGTCGGCACCTTCACGCTCGTCGTCAGCGCGCCCGGCGCGCGCCCGACCTTCGTCACCAAGCAGCGCTTCACGCAGAGCCAGACGCGCGACTTCGTCCTGGAGCCCGGCAACGGCGAGACGCTGACGCTCGACCAGGTCAAGACGTTCGAAGCCAGCGGCCGCGGCGGCGGCGCCCCGGCGGCCGACGGCGGCGCGCCGCCCGCCGAGAGCAAGGAGGCCAAGGCCAAGCGCGAGGAACTCGACCGCAAGGTCAAGGAGATCGAGTCGAAGAACGCCGAGATCACCAAGGCCAACGAGACCATCGGCAACACCTTCAAGGCGGGCAACGAGGCGCTGAACGCCAACCGTCTCGACGAGGCCATCTCGCAGTATCAGGCCGGCCTCGCCGCCCGCGCCGACGAGCCCGCGCTGCTCACCAACCTCTCCGAGGCGCTGCGCCGCCGCGGGGTCGAGCGCTACAACGCGGCGCTGAAGGCTTCCCCGCCGGACACGGCCGGCATGGACGCCGCCAAGAAGGACTGGAAGGAGGCGGCGGACTCCGCGCAGAAGGCGCTCAAGGTCATCAACGGCGGCAGCACCGACCCGCAGCAGCAGCAGATTTACGCGCAGAACAAGCTGGCCGCCATCTCGACCCACGCGCTCGCCATGAAGCTGGTGGCCACGAAGGTCGATAACACGCAGGCGCAGGCCGCCTGGGACGCCTACCAGGAGTACATCGGCGTCGAGACCGACGCGGCGAAGAAGGCCAAACTCCGCGGCGAGGCGCTCCAGACGCTCTTCGACGCCGGCAACACAGACCTCGCCGTGACGCAGGCCCGCGCCGTCCTCGCCGAAGACCCGGAGAACGTGGACGCCAACCGCATCATCGGGCTCGCGCTCTTCGCCAGCGGCGACAAGGCCAAATTCCAGGAGGCCGCCAACTTCCTCCAGCGCTACGTTGACAAGGCGCCGGACACCGACCCCCTGAAGCAGTCTGCCAAAGAGTCGCTCGACTATCTGAAGACGGCCGAGAACGTCAAGCCGGACAAGTCGGCGCCCGCGCGCCCGCGCGGCCGGCGGCCGTAAAACGGCCTAACCCGACCTTGACCCTTAGCTTAGCCGCGCCCGGCCACCGTGCCGGGCGCGGCTTTTTGAATTCGTTTCGGGCGCTTCCAGATTCGTCTTGACAGCCTCGGAGTTAAACAGTAACATGCTTTAGGCCAACGGTGTTTTAAACCTTTGGCCTTGTGCCGGCGGTGCGGTCGTCGGCCTTCGTAGAGAGTCTCGATTCTCCGGTCAATACCGCACGCGCCCCACCTTCTCGCTGTTCTTAACACCACGGAACGCTCCAAAATGTCTGCCAAACTCGGCGAAATCCTCGTCCGCGAAAATCTCCTGACCCCGCACCAGCTCCGCGAAGCCCTCGAATTCCAGAGGGAGCACGGCGGCCGGCTCGGCTTCAACCTGGTCAAGATGGGGCTGGTCTCGGACGACATGATCACGGCCGTCCTCTCGCGCCAGTACGGGGTGCCCTCGGTCAACCTGGAGCTGTTCGACATCGAGGAGACGGTCATCCGGCTCATCCCGCGCGAGGTCGCCGACAAGTATTCGGTGCTGCCGCTCTCGCGCGTCGGGGCGACGCTGACGCTGGCGATGGTCGACCCCACGAACGTCTTCGCCATGGACGACATCAAGTTCATGACGGGGCTCAACATCGAGCCGGTGGTCGTCTCGGAGGCGAGCGTGCAGGACGCCATCTCGCGCTACTAC
>DASVWB010000060.1:0-1552 GCA_036389815.1 Pyrinomonadaceae bacterium
GAAGGTGTAGCCGCGGCTGTTCAGCTCCTCGTAGAGGTAGTCCTCCATCGCCTTGCGGATGACCGCGCCCTTCGGGTGCCAGAAGACGAGCCCCGCGCCGTACTGGTCCTGAATCGAGAAGAGGTCGAGCTCTTTACCGATGCGGCGGTGGTCGCGCCGCTCGGCCTCCTCGCGCTGCCTGACCCACGCGTCCAGCTCTTCCTGCGTGGCGAAGGCCGTGCCGTAGATGCGCTGCATCTGCTCGCGCCCGGCGTCGCCCTTCCAGTAGGCGCCGGAGAGCGAGAGCAGCTTGAACGCCTTGAGCTTGTTCGTGTTCGGCACGTGCGGGCCGAGGCAGAAGTCGATGAAGGGCGAGCCGTCGATGTAGTAGACGCTCACCACGTCGCCGGCCTTCTCCTCGATCAGCTCGCACTTCAGCGGCTCGTCGCGCTCGTCGAAGACGAGCAGGGCCTCCTGCTTGGATAGCTCCGCGCGGCGGTACGCGAGGTTGCGCTTGGCGATCTCGCGCATGCGCTTCTCGATGGCCGGCAGGTCGTCTTCCGTCAACTGCCGCGGCGCGATGAGGTCGTAGAAGAAGCCGTAGCGCGGGTCTTCGAGCAGCGCCGGCCCGACGCCGAGCTTGGTGCCGGGGAAGAGGTCGAGCACGGCCGCCGCCAGAAGGTGCGCGGTCGAGTGGCGGATAACGTCCAGGCCCTCCAGCGTGCCGGGCAGCACCGGCTCGACCCGCAGGGGCCCGCCGTCGGCCGCCGACTCGTCGAGGCGGTGCGTCAGGTCAACCTCCCGGCCGTTGACCTTCGCCGCGAGCGCCTGCTTCGCGGCGTCGCGGTCGGCGGCCTTCAGGGCCTCGGCGACGGTCGCGCCGGCCGGCACCTGCGCCGAACGTCCGCCCTCAAGCTGTACGCTTATCTCGCTCATCACTCACAACCCCTTTCCGCTCCGGCCGGAGCTTCGAAAAGACCCGGGCGGCCCGCCGGGCCGACCGGAAGTCACGCGGGCAAAAAGCCCTACGCGCCGGCGCCCGGCTGCGCGGAAAGGGTGAAAAACGTATGTGTCGTCCCCGTTAGGGAATTAACCAACCGAGATCGGATTCGACAGAAGCGCCCTCGCCGCGCGGCCTTGAGGCCCGTGGCGGGCCGGCCGGCGTCAACTAAAATCGAAACGTAGTTCGCGTTCGCGTCATCGTTTCGGGCGAGGGACTTACGGGGCTCCCTGTCGAAAGTTTGGATGGTAGGCACGCGCGGATTTGAACCGCGGACCCCTACCGTGTCAAGGTAGTGCTCTACCCCTGAGCTACGTGCCTACAAAGCCTAACAAACAGCGCTTCCAAAAAGCGGAAGGCTAACTTAACAAGCGGCTTAGATGCCTGTCAAGCGCGTGCGGCTGCCGGCGGCGTGGAAATCCTTCGGGCGTAAAACTAGAGGAAGCGGCCGGGAAGTGTTAGCATAGGCCGCGTCCGCGCCCGACCCCGGCCGGGAGCGGAAGAACGCGCCGATTGCCCTTTTCCGTAAAGTGCGGGCGGGCGCGCCGCAGACGAACAATCCCCCGTCAAACA
>DASVWB010000061.1:0-1775 GCA_036389815.1 Pyrinomonadaceae bacterium
CGGCGCGCCCGGAAGTCCGCGGAAGACTTCCGGGCGCGCCGCCCGCGTGTTTGTCGCCGCCCCCGCCGCCGCCAGAGGCGGCCGGCGGCCAGGCCCTACCCGCGCGCACGCGGGGCGGGCCCGCCCGCGACTGATGAAACCAACTCCCGCCAGCCGCGCCGTACGGCAGAAGCAGCAACGCTCCTTCGAGGAGCGGCTCGCCGTCAAGCGCAACCAAGCCGTCGCGGACGCCAAGTTCCGCGCGCGGCAGGCGCACGGCAAACTCCGCCGCTTCGTCCGCATCCGCTTCAAGCGCGAGGAGGTCATCGAGGCGCTTAGCTTGCGGCGCGGCGACTGCAACCGCTGCGGCGCCTGCTGCGAGATACTCTTCAAGTGCCCGTTCCTCCGCAAGCACGAAGACGGCACGACGACCTGCGGCATCTACGAAGACCGCCCCTCGCAGTGCCGCCTCTTCCCCCTAGACCGCCGCGACCGCGACGAGGTGCGCGGCACTTGCAGCTTCTACTTCATCGAGAAACCGATCAAGCTGGGACGCGCGAGCTGAGGAGAGCGGTAGACGGCGGTCAGTAGACAGTAGACGCCGGGCTCCGCTTAACGGCGCGGCCGGCGTCACGGGGACGGTGCGGCGGCGGGGTTTTCTACTGACTACTGTCTACTGCCTACTGCCTACTTGAGTATGTCCAAAGTCATCGTAGTCATCGGGGCGCAGTGGGGCGACGAGGGCAAGGGGAAGATCGTAGACCTTCTGGCCGAGCGCTTCGACGTGGTGGCGCGCTACCAGGGCGGCCACAACGCCGGGCACTCGGTGAAGGTCGGCGACAAGTCCTACGCCCTGCACCTCATCCCCTCCGGCATCATCCACGAGGGGAAGACCTGCGTGCTCGGCAACGGCATGGTCATCGACCCCATCGCCTTCTTCGCCGAGGCCGACCGCCTGACGGCGCAGGGACTGCGGGTCACGCCCGACCGCGTCAAGGTCAGCTCGCGCGCGCACCTCATACTCCCCTACCACCGCGCCCTCGACCACACCAGCGAGGAGCGGCTGGGGAACGAGAAGGTCGGGACGACCCTGCGCGGCATCGGCCCCGCCTACGAGGACAAGGCCGGCCGGCGCGGCATCCGCGTAGCCGACGCGATGAACCCGGACGTGCTGCGCTCGCGCATCGAGCGCAACATCGCCGACGCCAACCTCGTCATCCGCGAGTACCGTGGCACGGAACTCAAGCCCGACGAGGTCTTCAGAGAGATAGCCCCGCTCGCCGAGCGCATGCAGGCGTTCGTCACCGACACCACACACTTCGTCAACCGCGCCGTGCGCGAAGGCCGGAGCCTCCTCGTCGAGGGCGCGCAGGCCACGCTCCTCGACGTAGACCACGGCACGTACCCCTTCGTCACGTCTTCCTCCACGACTTCGGGCGGCGCCTGCGCGGGGCTCGGCCTCGCGCCGCAGCGGATCGGCGGCGTGCTCGGCATCGTCCGCACGTACTCGACGCGCGTCGGCGAGGGCCCCTTCCCGACCGAGATGCTCGAAGGCGAGGAGGAGACGGGGCAGCTCATCCGCGAGCGCGGCCACGAGTACGGCGTCTCGACGGGGCGGCCGCGCCGCTGCGGCTGGTTCGACGCCTTCGCCACGCGCTACGCGGCCGAGATCAACGGCTTCGACGCCGTCGCGCTCACGAAGCTCGACATCCTCGACGCGCTCGACGAGATCAAGGTCTGCGTCGGCTACAAGCGGGGCGGACAGTCCTGCGAGTCCTTCCCCGCCGTCTCGCAGG
>DASVWB010000062.1:0-8232 GCA_036389815.1 Pyrinomonadaceae bacterium
ATCCCCACGCGCCGAAGACCTTCCGCCCGTGCCTCATCCGCGCGCAAAGCTCCCGGAGCTGCGCCAGCGCGTCGGCGGGAGCGACCAGGTCGGGCCACGCGTGGCGCGGCGCGAGCTTCCGCGCCAGCTTGGCCAGGCGCTGGTTCGACTGCGCGCGGCAGGCCGCGTACAAGTCTTCGGGCTCGACGCGGGCGGCGCGCCCGCCGCGCAGGAGGTGCGCGCCGTTGAGCGCCGAGACCAGCGCGCGGTCTATCTGCCCCGGCGTCAGGCGGAACCTTCCGGCCAGCTCGTCCCAGCCGGCCGCGGGCGCGGGGCAGCCGCGCTCGGCCGCGAGCGCACGCCAGAGCCCGGCGCGCCCGCCCGCGTCCGGCGCGGGCAGCCCGACGCTCAGGAAGAGGTGGCGGTTAAGCTCGCCCGCGGGCTCCCACGCCTCGTCGGCGGCGACGAAGGTGAGCCGCGAGAACTCTTCGAGCGCGGCGACGACGGCGCGGCGGAAGGCGGGCAGCCGCTCGTCATGCTCTCGCAGGAGGAGGTCGAAGTGTTCGAGGTAGACGGCCGCCGGTTGCAGGACGGCCTCGCGGAAGAGCGCGCGGACGGACGCCTCGAAGTCCCGCGCGTCAGAGAGAACAAGCCGCAGGTCTACCACGAGCAGGGGCACGTCAAGCTCCGCGCACAAAGCGGCGGCCAGCGCCTTGCGGCCCGTGCCCTCCGGGCCGTGGAAGTGATAGACGAGAAGCCGCTCGGCCGCGCGCGGCCGAGCGAGGTGCTCGCGCGCGATGCCGAGCAGTCGCCCTTTCAACTCCTCGGGCCAGCGCAGGCGCGACAGCCCCGCCCCGCCCGAGACCAGACGCGCGCAGGCCGCGGCCTCGCGGCCGACGCCGACGGGGCCGAGGATGAAGTCGGCCGTGCGCTCGTCGAGCTGCACGAGGCGCGCGAGCAGGGGCGCGTCGCCGCCGCCTTCCGCGAAGCGCAACAGGCGCGAGCGGAAGAGGGGCGCCTGCGGCGCGAAGCACGCGCGGGCGCGCAGGCGCTCCTCGCGCGTCACGCACAGCAGGCGCAGCACTAGTTCCACGCTCGGGCGCTTGCGCGTGATGTCGTCCTGTAGGTATGCGAAGAGCTTTTCGTATTTAAGGTCGGCTTCGAGCGCGAGGCAGACGAGCAGGACTTGCGTCTCGAAAGGCGTGAGGCCGAAGAGTTCTGCGAGGCGCGGGACGGCGAGGCTGACGCCGGAGGCGAGGCCGGCGCGCGTCCGCCCCTCGACCTCTTCGCGCAGCGCCGCGACGCCCGCGCCCGGGAGGGACGCCGGCCGCCCGCCGACCTGCGCGCCGCCCGGCTCGCCCGCGCGCGCCCCGCCCTCCTCTTCCGCCGCGTCCGCCGCGTCTGTCGCGTCGAGCAGTCGGTCTATCTCGCCGTCGGACAGGTAGACGCCCTTGAACACCTGCGGCTCGGCGCCCGAACGGGCGCGCTGGCGCGCGACCTCGCGCCGCACCAACAGGTCCACCAGACGAAACTCGTCCGACAGGTGTTGCCAGTTGTTTTCGTAGGGCGTCAGCATGGCCGCTTCAAGGGATGACCTTCAGGTTGAGGCCGTTGGAATCGACCCCGTTGACCGAGACTTTGACCTGCACGTCGCCCGCCGGCAGCGTCTTCGGCACGGCGACCCTGACCTGCGTGGCGTAGGCGTGCGCGCCGAGGTTGACGACGGCGGCGCCGAACCTGACGAGCACGGCCTTCCCGCTCAGGCCGCGGCCGCGGAGCGTCACCGTCCCGCCGCGCGTGGCCCCGGCCGGCTCGACCGTCTCCAGCAGCGGCGGCAGCCTGTTCGATTCGCGGTTGTCTACGAAGACGGAGACGGGGAGGTTGGTGGCGAGGACGCGCGGCATGGTGACGACCACCTGCGCGGGCGTCACGTTCTCGCCCCTGCGGATGAGGAGGTCGCCGTACTTGACGTTAACGTCCTTGCCGTTGAGGCGCTGGCCGGTGACGGTGATGGTCGTCTGCGCGGGGCTCGCCTTGGTCGTGACGCTGACGGACTGGATGAGCGGCATGACTTCGTAGAGCCGCGCGTTGCTGCGCTGCGGGGCGGGGCCGCCGAGCAGCAGCACGACCGGCTTGAGGCCGTTGGTGGCAATCGTCTCGGGCACGGTCGCCCGGACGGTCTTCGTCGCCGCGTCGTAGGTCGCCGCCGCGGGCTGGCCGTCGATCTCGACGGCGACGGCCGTCCCCCGCGGCACCTCGTAAGGGATCACGAGCGGCACGCCCGTCAGGCCGCGCAGGGGGCGGACGGCGGCGAGCCACGGGCGCACCTCGAAGAAGGCCGGGGCGCTCTCCTGCCCGCCCGCGAAGACGACGACGCTCAGGCGCGGGCCGCCCGCCGGCGCCGCCGGGACGACGAGCGCGATCTCCTGCGGCGTGCACCTGACGAGCGCCCCCTCGTCGAAGGTCGCGTCGCCGAGCGCGACGAGCGTCGGGCTGCCCTGCACCTTGAGCCCGCTCCCCCTGATGACGACGGTCGAGCCGGCCGCGCCCGCGGGCGGCGTGACCGAATCGACGGCCGGGCGCGGGCGCGTCACCACGTCGAGGTTGACATCCTGCACGGGCGGCGCGGGCAGCGCCGCGGGCGCGATGGGCGCGATCTGCACGAGCGACACGTCGTAGACGACCGAGAGGCGGAAGGCTTTGCTGAGCCCCGTCCAGATTTTCGAGAACTCTTCGAGCGTGGTCGCGGCCGGCGTGACCTTCACCTTCTCGAAAGAGTTGCGCAGCTCGGGCGCGAACTGCGCGTCCTCGTTGGCGTCGAAGTCGCTGTCGTGCACGTCGTTGAGGACGGGGTACTCGTGCAGGATCGCCATCGCGTTGCCGAGGAGCTGGTGGGCCGTGATGTCGTCGACGCCCGTGGCGTCGCCCTTCTTGGCGTAGGCCGTCAGGAGGTAGTGGAGGGAGAGGGCGAGGGGCGGGCGCTTCGCGCCCTGCGGGTTCGCCCTGTCGCCGCGCCAGTCCGCGTTGCTGAAGAAGGGGTTGGGGCTGACCTGATAGAGGAACAGGTTGACGCCGTCCGTCTGACTGACGCGGTCGTCGTCGGGCGGGAGGGTGGTCACCCGGGGGACGGCCGCGCCGAGCAGCGCCGGCTTGTTCATCTTCCGCGTCAGCAGCTCGGCAATCGCTTTCGTCACCGCGCCGATGGCCAGGTAGCTCATAGCGATTCACTCACCCGAGATAGAAACGGCCGAGGTAGTGCCTGTCGAGCGCGTCCAGAGCGTCGGCGGCGCCCGCGCGCGGGGCGTGCCGGGGCGGCGCCTCGGGCGGGGGGGCCGGCGGGTGCGGCCGCTCGACGATGCGCACGTCGAGACGGTTGATGGAGAGGCGCGGCGCGTGCTCCTCCTTCGCCGGAGGCTCGCGGCGCGATTCGTGGGCGCGCGTGCGCGGCTCACTCACCTGCCCCGGCCGCGCCTGCGCGGGCCGCGGCTCGGGCTCGCGCCGCGCGCCCGCGGCGGGCGTCGCGTCAGTTTCGTCCCCGCCGGCGCGCGGGCGCGGCGCGGCGACGCTTCGCGGGGCTTGCGCCTGCGCCGCGCGGGGCGCGTGCGGCGCCGAAGCCGAAGGCGCGGGCGCGGCGGCAGAGTCGCCGTCGGACGCGCGGGGCTCGCGCGGCGTCTGCATGCGCGCGCGCAGTTCCTCTATGTGCGCTTCCAGCGTCTTGTGCGCCCCGCCGCTCTGCCGGGAAGGGCGCGCGGTTTGGGCCGGGTCTGTGAGCAGCGCCGCGGCCCCTTCGGGGGCCGGCGTCGCCGCCCGCCGCTGCGCCTCGTCGCCCCGGAGGTCTGAGCCTTTTGGCGCGCCGCGCCGCGCGGGCTCTTCCTGCGCGGCGCGCGGCCGAGGCTCGTCCGGCAGAGACGGCGCGTGAGACGGGCGCCGTCCGTCGTCCGCCGTCTCAACGGGCCGGGGCGCGGCCGGCGCGCCCGCCTGCTCACGCGCGTGCAGAGGCCCTTCGGCCTGCGAGGGGCCGGGCGCACCGGGCTCGGGCGGCGGCGCGAAGGGCGCGGGCGGCCTCCGCGGGCGCGCAGGCTGGGCGGCGGCGAAGGGGCGCGCGCCCGCGCGCAGCACGTTCGAGAGGTACGAAGGTTTTGACTTGGAGGACATACGCGCGGCGCCCCGGGCCGGTCAATCAGTCGAAGCGTTCAAGCTCTTCCCTTAAGAGCGACAGGTAGCGCCCCCTCTTCCGTCGCGGCAGGGACAGAATCTCGCGCTCCGACCAGTGGTAATGGCGCGCGAGGAGATGGACTTCACGTTCGAGGGCGGCGAGCCCGTTCCGCATCTCGGCGGCGAAGAAGGCCGTGAAGTCCAGCGCGGTCGAGAAGGGCGCGCCGCACTCCGGGCAGAAGCCCTCCAGCTCGACGTTGACCTGCGGGGAGCGCCGCATCATCTCCGCCTCGATCTCCCGGCGCAGCCCCGGCGCGAGCCCTTCGACGAAACCCTCGTCCACGTCCGCGCACTCGCCGACGCGCCTCAGGCAGCGCGCGAGCAGGAGCGTGAGCGCGCGGTCTTCGTCAACCCGGCAGAGCGCGGCGACGGCCTCCTGGTCGCCGCCCGTCGGCAGCCGCATCTCGACCTCGGGCGAGAGGTCTGCCGTGAAGAACCGCGCCCCGGCGGGGCGGGGCTCGAAGTGCAACTGGTCGAGCATGAAGGATACGTCCAGAGGCTCGCCGCAGGACGGGTTCTGGCAGCCGAGCACGGCGTCAACCTTCGGGCCGAAGGTCATCTCGCGCGCCTTGACGACGAGGTAGTCGCGGTCGCAGACGGCGAGCCGGCGCGCGAGCGCGGCGTCCACCCGCCCGAGCGTGCCGAGCCGCCTGACGCAGCGGCTCAGCAGCCCCGTGACGGCGGCGGCCGTCGGGGCGTCTGCGCGCACGCAGGCGAGGTACTCCTCGTCGTGCCCCGTGAGCGGGGACAACTCGACCTCGCGGTGGAGCGCGCCGTCTTCGCCGACGTACCCGCACGGCAGGACGAAGTGCCCCCCGCCCGGGCTGATGTCGGCGGCCGGTGTCATCATGTCTCCGTCGGCTCGACCACGGAGCGGTCGCGCTCCCAGCCCTCGTTCTCCAGCCTGATGGTCTGGATCATGACGGCGCTGGCGCTGGCGTCGAGGTCGGGCAGGGTCTGGAACTCCGAGACCCAGCACCTGTAGACGTTGTAGGAGAGCACCTTCTGGTCGGCCTCGTTGAAGACGTCGATGGTGATGTTCTTGCGGAAGTTCTTGAGCGACATGGCGGCGTCGCCCTGGAAGTTGTTGACGAGGTTGGCCCAGTCCTCGAAGGTCGTGTCGTGCGAGACGCCGGCCGTCAGGGTGATGGAGTCGTACTTGGTCTTGCCCGGCAGCTTGTGCGTGGTCGAGGGGTCGCCGCCCTCGCGCCACTCGACCATCTCGGTCGTCTTCTTCAGGGCGCTGCACCTGTTCAGGCCGGCGACGTAAACGTTGTCCACCTTGATGCGGAACTTAAAGTTGCGGTACGGGTCGTACCGCTGCGGGTTGACGGTGAATTTCGCCATCTCCGTGTGACTCCTTTGGTTTTACGCGCCGGCGCGTCAGGCGGCGGGCTGCCCGGCCTTCTGGCTCAGCCGGAGGACGACGAACTCGGCCGGCTTGAGCGGCGCGAAGCCGACCAGGATGTTGACGACGCCGGCGTCGATGTCGGCCTGCGTGGTGGTTCTGGCGTCGCACTGGACGAAGAACGCCTCGTTGGCCGAGCGCCCCTGGAAGGCGCCCGCGCGGAACTGCGACATCATGAAGGCGTTGATGTTCAGGCGCAGGCTCGACCAGAGCCCCTCGTCGTTCGGCTCGAAGACGGCCCACTGGATGCCGCCGTAGATGCTCTGTTCGAGGAAGATGGCCGTGCGGCGGACGGGGACGTAGCGCCACTCGGCGTCGCTCCCGAGCGTGCGCGCGCCCCAGACGACCATGCCGGAGGCGGGGAACGTGCGGATGACGTTGGCGCCGATGCGGTTGAGCGTGTCCTGCTCGGCGTCCGTGATGTCTTTGAAGAGCCCGACGGCGCCGGCGACGTTGGCTTCGGTGCCGGCGGGCGCCTTCCACACGCCGCGGCGCGCGTCCGTGCGCGCGTAGAGCCCGGCGAGGTAGCCCGACGGCGGCATCGCTATCGGCTCGACCGATTCGCCGCTCGGGTCGACGGCCTTGAGCCAGGGGAAGTAGACGGCCGAGTAGGAGCTTTTGACCTGGAGGCCGGTGACGAAGGTCTGCGCGTCCTCCTTCGTGTCGTCGGTGACGGCCATGTCGCCGATGAAGAAACAGTCGCCGCGCCGCTGGCAGTAGTTCGCGCCGAAGTCCACCATCGCCGCCGACCCGATGCCGGGCACGGCGACGATGTTCACGTCGCGGACGGTGTCGAGCAGCGCGAAGCCGTTCTGGTAGTCGTTCTGCTGCGGCGTCGCGCCGTCGCTGCCGAGCGTGACGGCCGTGACGCTGCCGCCGACGGTGTTGTCGCCCACGAGGTAGCCGGCGAAGGCGGCGGGGCGCAGCACGGCCGCGCCCGTCTGCTCGTTGCCGCGCGTCGCCCCGAGCTTGAGGAGCGCCGCCGCGTTGCCGGACGGCGCGTCGGTCACCTGCACGGAGGAGCGCTTGCCGGCCTTGCCCGAGGTCAGCGTGTAGAGGCCGCCGGTGAAGTCGGCGTTGAAGCCCGTGAAGGTGACGGGGTCGGTCGAGCCGCGCAGGGGCGTGAGCGCCCTGACGGCGGCGGCGATGGCCGCGGCTATCTGCGCGCCGTCGGTCAGCGGGTCGGCCAGCGTGACGAGCTGCGGGCCGTCGCCGTCGAGGTCTACCATGAAGCTGCGGCCGGCGGCCGGCAGCAGGGTGGCCGCGCCCGGCCCGCTGCGGCTGAAGCCTTTCGTGTTCGACTCGCCCGCCTCGGCCGTCACGCGGACGAACTTCGACCTGGGGTTGACGACCTTCTCGACGAAGTTGACGGCGTCGGGGTTCATGCTCAGGTTGTCGAAGGTTTCGAGCAGCTCGGTGGCGGGCGGCTGCGCGCCCGTCTCACGCCTGACCGTCAGCTTGAACTCGTCGCCCGCGTCGAGGCTCCCGTCCGCCACGTCGAGGACGAGCGTGTTGCCCCACTTGCCGGGGCTCGACGCCGCGACGGTGAGCGTCTTGGCGGGCGTGCCCTGGCGGTCGGCGATGGAGACGGAGGCCGTGGCCGCGCCCTTCGCGACGCGCACGACGTAGAGGCGCCGGCCGCCGTTGTTGAAGAACTGGAGCGCCGACTGCGCCAGCCAACTGTCTTTCAGAAAGCCCCCGTAGACGCTCTGGAACTCCGTGAAGCTCGTGACCATGTAGGCGCGGTCGAGGTAGCCGCGCTCGGCGGGGCCGATGAAGGCGGCCGTCGAGGTGCTGGCCCCCTCGATGGGGCGGACGCCGCTGGAAACTTCCTGTATGTACACGCCCGGGTGTAGTAACTCCATCGTCTCTCTCCTTTGTCTCGCTCCGGCAAACAGGTCTCGCGCCGAGGCGCGCGTGCCCGCCCCTTACGCGGCGTCACCGCGGCGGCGGCGCCCCGCGTCCGGCCTCGGCGCTTCGCCGCCGGAGGGCCCCTGCCGGGTCGCCGTGACGAGGCCGTCCTGCATCAGCCTTTCCACCTTCGCGTTCTTATCGAGTTCGTACTCCTCGACGGGGGGCGACGTTTCGCCGGGCGCCAGGTGGAGGGTTTCGCCGCTGTTGAGGGGGAGCACCAGAAGGTGTCTGGCGCGGTTCTGAATGATGAAGGCCATTGCGGAAAATCTCCTTTTCGCTGGCGGAGGGTGTTGGGTTTCGTGCGCGCGTCGGAAGGGTCGGCGGCGGGCGGCGGGCCCCTTCAGCAGGGCGGCGAGTCGAGCCGCGCCGTAATCTCCCGCACCTTCTCGCGGTTGACGCTGTAGAGCGTGCGCTCGCCCGTGTCCCGGCGCGCGGACACGAACCCCTGCGCCACCATCTCGTCGAGCGCCTCCTTGACGGCCGAAGTCTGCTCCACGATCCTCCGCTCGACCAGCCACCACTCGACGATGCCCTCCAGGGTGTCCTGCGCCTCCGGGTGTTCGGCGAGGTAGGACAACACGTCGTGAATGATGTAAGACTTTTCAGTCCTGCACATAGACAATCCGTCTCTGAAGCTCGAAAGCGCCCGCGAGGGGGAGGGGTGGCAAGGGGCGTGCCGGCGCGCGGCACGCGCCAACGGCGCGCGCGGGCCCGCG
>DASVWB010000063.1:0-14744 GCA_036389815.1 Pyrinomonadaceae bacterium
CTTGGCGAGTGCGAGCCGGTGGAAGTTGCTCGCCAGCAGGCCCAGGAGCATGACGGGCTCGGCCCCGTCGTCCAGAAGCTTCCGCAGAGTTTCGAGCGCCCGCCTGCGGTCGCGGGCGATGAGGTGGTCGGAGAGCTCGAAGTTCGAGAGCTCGCGTGAGCGCCCGACCAGGTCCTCCACCAGCTCCGTCGTCACTTGCCCGCCGGGGAGCGCGGCCGTCGCCAGCTTCTCCAGCTCGGTCGCGACCCTCCGCACGCTCGGGCCCGCGAGCCCGACGACCTGCCGCAGCGCCCTCTCTTCGGCCTGCGCGCCGAGACGTTTGAGGTGGTCACGCGCCCACGCGGCCAGCTCCGCGTCCTTCAGCTCCGCGAACTCGACGCTCGCGCACACCTCCAGCAGCGTCTTGCTCAGCCTGCGCCGCTTGTCGAGGTCGCCCGAGACGAAGACGACCGTCGAGGTCTCGACGGGGCGCGTGACGTAGCGGACGAGCGCCTCCTCGTCGGCCTCGCGCAGCTTCCCGAAGTCCGTCACCTTCACGACGCGGCGCCCGCCCATCATCGGCATCTGCTCGGCGGCGGCGACGGCGTGCTGCACGTCGGCCGAGGCGAGGCTGAAGCCCGACTCGTTGAACTCGCGCAGCGGCGCGCCCTTCAAAGCCGCGTCGGCCACCGCGCGCGCCGCCGCGTCCCGCAGGTAGTCCTCCGGCCCGAAGAGGAGGTAGAGCGGCCCGACCTTCCCCGCCTTCAACTCGCGCCAGAGTTCTTCGCGTGTGAGCGTGGGCATAAGACAGTAGACAGTAGACAGTAGACAGTAGACAGTAGACAGTAGACAGTAGACAGTAGACAGTAGAAAAACTTCCGGCAGTCGAACCGTGCAGGTGTCAGCGTCGGCGCGCCGCGCGGGGCGCTACTGACTACTGGCTACCGTCTACGGGTCTTCGTTCACCCCGAAGCCGTTGACGAGCGTGGAGACGAGGCTCTCGGCGAAGCTGCGCGAGAGGCGCTCGACCGCCGGGTCCTCCTCGTTGAAGAAGGAGCGCGGGTCGTCTGTGAACTCGAACTCGCCGCGGAAGACGTAGTCCTGGTTGTCGTAGAGGACGCGGTTGGTGACCTGGTCGCGGACGGTGACGGCGGCCGTGATGGTCACCTCGAAGATGCGCGCGCGCCCCCGCGTGTCGAGCAGCACGCCGTAGAAGGCGAAGCTCTTGATGGTGCCGTCCACGACGGCGTCGGCGCCCTTCGTCTCGCTCTGCACGCGGAGCCCCTTGCCGCGGCGCAGAATCTCGCGCATCACCGATTCGGTGAAGCGCGACTCGATGCGGTAGCGCAGCGCCTGGTTCTGGAAGGCCGGCACGGCGACCGTCCGGACGTGCGCGGGCAGCCCCGTCCTGCTCACGGGCTTGTAGCACCCGCGGAAGCCCGACGCGAAGGCGACCAGGGCGGCGAGCGCGGCCGCGCTCAAGACTCTTTTACTCAGCATTGATTAGACCGAAACTCCCGAAGCTTGACGACCCGAGCCGAGCGTTGACGATACGACACCGAAGCGACGGGAGACAAGTGGGAAGAGCCGCGAAGGGTGACGAGAAGAAGGCCGGCTTTCACCTGTCACGGTTCACGGCCCTTATCGCGTCTACGACGCGGACGGTCTCGACGGCGGCGCGCACGTCGTGGACGCGGACTATCGAAGCGCCGCGCAGCGCCGCGGCGGCGACCGTCGCCGTCGTGCCGTGGAGCCTCTCTCCGACGTGCGCGCCGCCGAGGAGCGCGCCGACGAAGCGCTTGCGCGAGGTGCCGACGAGGACGGGCAGGTCGGGGAAGCTCGCGGCCAGCTCGTCGAGCCGCGCGAGCAGTTCGACGTTCTGCTCGTGGCTCTTGCCGAAGCCGAGGCCCGGGTCTACGGCGATGCTCGCGCGCCCGACGCCGCGGCGCTCCGCCTCCGCGACGCCGCGCCGCAGCGACTCGACGACCTCGGGCAGGGCGTCCACGGGCGGCGGGAGCGTGTGCAGCGTCGAGCGCGTGCCGAGCGAGTGCATCAGCACCAGCCCCGCGCCCGCGCGTGCGGCCTCGTCGGCGAGCGCGGGCTCGAAGCGCAGCCCCGAGATGTCGTTGACTATCTCGGCGCCGGCTTCGAGCGCGGCGCGCGCCACGCGCGCCTTCGTCGTGTCCACCGAGACGGGGACGGGCACGAGCCCGGCCAGCGCGCGGACGACCGGCACCACGCGCCGCGCCTCCTCCTCCGCGTCCACGTCGGCGCTCCCGGGGCGCGTGGACTCGCCGCCTACGTCGAGGATGTCCGCGCCCTCGGCGACCATCCGCCCGGCGTGCTCCAGCGCCGCCGCGCGGTCGAAGAAGCGCCCGCCGTCGCTGAAGCTGTCGGGCGTCACGTTCAGCACGCCCATGACGAGCGTGCGCGCGCCCCACGGCAGGCTCCTGCGCGCGAGCTTCCATTCGCGGCTTGTAAGCATGGGATGAGATTTAACCACAGAGGCCACGGAGTACGCACGAAGGGCACAAAGGTTTGAATCCTTTGTGCCCTTCGTTAAGACCTTCGCGGCCTCCGCGGTTAAGACCCCTCGGCGCTTAAGCCGGCGCAGGGTTGCCGCCCGTGATGGGGGGCAGGATGGGCTTGAGCGGGTTGGTCGCGGGCTCCTTGAGCTGCGGCCGGTCGGAGTCGTCCTTGTGCGACGAGGAGGAGGAGTCGTCGTCGTCGAGCGGCAGGCCGGCGATGATGCGGCGAATCTGCACGGCGTCGAGCGTCTCGCGGTCCAAGAGCGTCTCGGCCAGCCGGATCATCGTGTCGCGGTTCTCCTCGATGATGCCGCGCGCGCGCTCGTACTGGTCGCCGACCAGCTTCTTGACCTCCTGGTCAATCTTGATGGCCGTGTCCTCGGAGAAGTCGCGGTGCTGCGAAATCTCGCGGCCGAGGAAGATCTGCTCCTCCTTCTTGCCGAAGGTGAGCGGCCCGAGGTTCGACATGCCGTACTCGCAGACCATCGCCCGCGCCAGCTCCGTCGCCCGCTCGATGTCGTTGGACGCGCCCGTGGTGATGCTGCCGAGGAAGACCTCTTCGGCGATGCGGCCGCCCATCAGGATGGCGATCTGGCCGAGCAGGTAGTCCTTCGTGTAGTTGTGGCGGTCGCCCTCGGGCAACTGCTGCGTGACGCCGAGCGCCATGCCGCGCGGGATGATGGTCACCTTGTGCACGGGGTCGGCGTTCGGGACCTTCAGCCCGACGAGCGTGTGGCCGGCCTCGTGGTAGGCGGTGACGCGCTTCTCCTCGTTGGTGATGACCATGGACTTGCGCTCGGCGCCCATGAGCACCTTGTCCTTCGCCAGCTCGAAGTCCGCCATGTTGACGATCTTCTTGTTGTAGCGCGCCGCGTTCAGCGCCGCCTCGTTGACGAGGTTGGCGAGGTCGGCGCCCGTGAAGCCGGGCGTGCCGCGCGCGATGACCTGTATGTCCACGTCCTCGCCCAGCGGAATCTTGCGCGTGTGAACCTTGAGTATCCCCTCGCGCCCGCGCACGTCCGGGCGGGGCACGACGACGCGGCGGTCGAAGCGGCCGGGGCGCAGGAGCGCCGGGTCGAGCACGTCAGGCCGGTTGGTCGAGGCCATGATGATGACGCCGTCGTTCGACTCGAAGCCGTCCATCTCGACGAGCAACTGGTTGAGCGTCTGCTCGCGCTCGTCGTGGCCGCCGCCGAGGCCCGCGCCGCGGTGACGGCCGACGGCGTCGATCTCGTCGATGAAGATGATGCAGGGCGCGTTCTTCTTGCCCTGCTCGAAGAGGTCGCGGACGCGCGAGGCGCCGACGCCGACGAACATCTCGACGAAGTCCGAGCCCGAGATGGAGAAGAACGGGACGTTGGCCTCGCCGGCGACGGCGCGCGCCATCAGGGTCTTGCCCGTGCCCGGGGGGCCGACGAGCAGCACGCCCTTCGGAATCCGGCCGCCGAGCTTCTGGAACTTCTGCGGCTCCTTGAGGAACTCGATGATCTCCTGTAGCTCCTCCTTGGCCTCGTCCACGCCGGCCACGTCCTTGAAGGTGACGCGCTTCTGCTGGTTGTTCAGGAGCTTCGCGCGCGACTTGCCGAAGGAGAGCGCCTTGTTGCCCCCCGACTGCATCTGCCGCAGCATGAAGACCCAGAAGCCGACGAGCAGGAGGACGGGGCCCCACCACATCAGGATGGACCAGAAGGCGCCGCTCGTCGCCGGCTCGATCTCGACCTGCTTCGAGGCGACGTGCGGCTGGCCGCCGCCGTCCTTCTCGTTGGCGAGCGCGGCGAGGTCGCCCTTGATCTTGTCGCCCTCGATGGGCGTGCGGTACTCGTTCTTGCCCTTGTCGAGCGAGACGACCTCGGACTGCCTGATGGTCAGCTTGGTGATCTCGCCGCTGCGCACCTTGTCCACCAGCTCGCCGTAGGACAGGGGCTTGGCGTCCTTGCCCTGCTTGTTGACGACGAACGTGTAGAGCATCACCGCGCCGGCCAGGATGAGCACCCAGAAAATAAGTTGTCTAGCAGTGGAACTCAAAATCTTCTACGCCTCCGGCGCCGATGATAACGCATCCGGCGCCTTTTGTCGCTCCCCGAAACCTCTCACGTCACCCGCTACCCCCGACCCGGTGCCGGGGAACCCTTCGCGGATTTATACGGCGGCCGGGCTCAACTTGGATGCCCGCCGCGCGCCCCCCGTTGTGCCTTCACCTCCCGCCGGGGCGGGCCCGCGCGCCGTCTCGATTGTAGGTTCCGGTGCCCCCTTTTTCAACCTTTTTCCCCTAAACGGCCGCCCGCCGGCCTGCCGCGACCGGCGGGCGGACGACCCCGCGGCCGACGACGCCCGCCGGAGTCAAGGGGCGCCGACGAGGAAGACGTCCCACGCCCAGCGCCCGGCCTTCGCGCCCCGCGCGTCGTCCACCTTCGCGCGGTAGCGGAAGAGGTTGCCGTAGGCGTCCGCCCGCTTCGACTCTTTGTAGTCCGCCGGCTCGCTAAGGGAGATTAGCTCGCCGCGCCCATATTCGAGTCGGCAGGCGATGTTGAGGCCGTTCGGTGCGAATCGGGCTGAGGCTGTGAGTATTCATGGCTTCTCTCCTTTCGGGAGGCTGTGAACTTCGGCGAAGCCCTTGAAAGCCGAACGAGTAAGGGTGCGGGGACGAGCGTGCGATGGCCCGAGAGTACGCGGGTGCCCCCGCGGCGTCAACATTTATCCCCCGCGCAGGAACCTGAGCAGCCCGCGGCGGCGCTCGACGCGCGAGCCGCCGGGCAGTTCGGCCGTGCGGCCGCCGCGCTCCCCGCGCGTGAGGCTTTCGACGGCGAGCAGGTTCGCGTGCGAAAGTCGCCGCAGGTCGCCGCGCCCGCGCGCCAGCCACAGCCGCAGCGCGCGCCGCCTCAAGGCCGTATGCGCCGCCGCGAGAGTTTCGACGCGCAACGGCCACGCGCCTTCCGCGCTCTCTTCCCCGCCCGACGCTTCCCCTTCCGCGCGCGCCTCTTCGAGCAGCGCCGCCCCGAGCGCGTCGAGCGCCTCGGAGTCTTCGCGCAACAGCCCGGCGGCGCGGGCCAGCGCCTCGGCGGCGCGCGGGTTGAAGGTTTCGAGCAGCGGCAGGAGCGCCCGGCGCACGCGCACGCGCGCGTACGCGTCGTCCTCGTTCATCTCGTCCGCGCGGAACTCGACGCCGCGCGCGCGGCAGTACCCGACCGTGTCCGCGCGCCGCGCCCACGCGAGCAGCGGCCGCCGCAGGGCGACCTCCCCGCCCTCTTCGAGCGCGCGCTCCGCGGCCATCCCTGCGAGCCCCGCCGCCCCGCTCCCGCGCAGCAGCCTGAGCAGCACCGTCTCCGCCTGGTCATCGAGCGTGTGCGCCACGAGCACGGCCCGCGCGCACGCCTCGCGCGCCGCGCCCGCCAGGAACTCGTAACGCGCGCGGCGCGCAGCCTGCTCCACGTTGTCGCGCCGCGCCCGCGCCACCTCCGCCACCTCCGCGCGCCCCGAGACGCAAGGGACGCCGAGCGTGCGCGCCAGCCCCTCGACCCAGCGCGCGTCCTCGCCACCGCGCTCGCCGCGCAGCCCGTGGTCGAGGTGCGCCGCCGTCAGCGAGACGCCTAGCAGCCCGGCGCGCGTCAACTCTTCGAGCGCGAGCAGCAGCGCCGCAGAGTCCGCCCCGCCCGACACCGCGACCAGCACGCGCTCGCCGCGCGCCGCCCACCCGCGCCGCCGCCACTCGCGCAGCAGAAGGCGCGCGAACGCGCGCGGGCCCGCAGCCCTTTCTTCGCTCCCCTTCCTGCTCAAACTTTCGCCGGGGGCGGCTTGAACCGCCCCCCTTTTCGTCTAAAATTCCGGCACCGGCCGGCGCGCCGCGCGTGTTTCACCCGACGACGCCGGAAGATTCTCTCATCCGAAAGGGGTACAACCGAAATGAACGCAGGACGCAAGGCGCACGCGCTCGCCTTCGCGGCGGCGCTCGCCGTCGCCGCCCTCGCGCCCGCCGCGCGCGCGCAGACGCCGCAGACCGACCCGCCGCGCCGCCCGCGCGGCCCCGTCGCCGGCCCCGCCATCAAGCTCCCGCCCGGCTCGGGCGCGCAGGAAGAGCGCACGCAGCAGCCGTCGGGGGCGAAGGAGGCCGCCGCGCGCGGGGGCTGGGAGGCGCAGCGCTGGGAGTACTGCGTCATCCGCGGCTTCAGGCTGCACCAGAAGGGCTTCAGCTTCACCCAGCCCGTCTACGCCCCGGCCGCCTACGTGCGCTACTTCCCCGAAGGCTCGGAGGAGGTCGAGGGCGCGAACGAGGAGGAGGCGCTCGCCAACGCCTTCGCCAAGCTCGGCGAAGAGGGCTGGGAGCTGACCGCCGTCCGCACAGACTTCGCCCTCAGCGACGGCAACGGCGCCAGCTCCGCCACCTACTTCTTCAAGCGGCCGAAGGCGCCGGGCGCGACCGAGGCCGCGCGCCCCGCGAACCCCTGAGCGGAAATAACTGAAACCCGCGCGGGATTTCTGCCACAAACAGGTGTGCGGCGGTGTGTCTCATATAAAGGCCGGCGGACGACCCCGCGGGCGGCGCCGGCCGCCGGCAGACTTTTCCCACAGGAGTAAAAGCACATGGAGTGGCAGAACATACGCCGGGGCGGCCCGCGCCGCGCCCGGCTCGCCAGACTGACGGGCGCGCTCGCGCTCTGCGCGCTCTGCGCCGCGCTCGCGCTCGCGGCCTCGGTCGCGCCGACCGGCGCGCCGCCGCCGCGGCAGCAGCAGCAGCAGGGGCAGCGCTTCGAGGGGCAGTGGCTCATCGACTACAGGACGGACGAGGGGAAGACTTCGCTCACGCTGAACTACCGCTCGACCTCGCGCGAGGCGGGCGGGCGCCACGACGACTGGTGGAACACGACGCGCAACGTCGCGCCCTCCTCCCTGCACGGCCTGACGCCCGAGCAGGCTCTCTCCGCCGCGGGCAACACCGTGCGCTTCGAGATCAGGCACGAGGCGGGCGCCTTCGCCTGCGAGGGCTGGTTCCGGCAGGGCAAGGGCTCCGGCCACTTCACCTTCGTCCCCGACCAGAACTTCGCCGCCGAGCTGGCGCGCCGCGGCATCGGCACGCCCGACGAGCGGCAGCTCTTCGCCCTCGCGCGCGCCGACGTGGGCCTCGTCCTCGTCGAAGAGTTGAAGGCGCAGGGCTACGAGCGCCCGACGCTCGAACAGCTCGTGCGCATGGGAGACCACGGCGTGCGCGCCGACTACGTGCGCGGGCTGAAGGAGGCCGGCTACCGCCTCGGCTCGATAGAGGAGCTGGTGCAGATGCGCGACCACGGCGTGACGCTCGACTACATCCGCGAGATGCGCGAGGCCGGCTTCCGCGACCTCTCGGCCGGCGACCTCCTGCGCGCGCGCGACCACGGCGTCACCGCCCCCTACGTGGCCGAGATACGCGCCGCGGGCTTCGAGGCCACGTCGCTCTCCGGCCTCATCCGCGTCCGCGACCACGGCGTCACCTCCTCCTTCATCAAGGGGATGCGCGAGGAGGGCTACGGCTCGCTCGCGCTCGAAGACCTCGTGCGCGCGCGCGACCACGGCGTCACGGTCGATTACATCCGCGCGCTGCGCGAACTCGGCTACTCCCAGCTCCCCGTCGAACAGCTCGTCCGCATGCGCGACCACGGCGTCACGCCCTCCTTCGTCCGCACGGTCAAGTCCCGCACCGGCGGCCAGCCCACGGTCGAGGAGCTGATCGAGATGAGGGACAGGGGGAGTTACTGAAGTAGACAGTAGACAGTAGACAGTAGACAGTAGAAGAACTGAGCGGCGCGCCCGGCCCGGAGGCTTCGGACGCGCCGTTTTTTTCTACTGTCTACTGTCTACTGTCTACTGTCTACTTCCTTCAGGCGATGATCATCGTCCCCGTGCCCTCGTCGGTGAAGACTTCGGAGAGGAGGGCGTTGCGGAGGCTCCCCTTGATGATGTGGGCGCTGCGGACGCCGCGGCGCAGCAGCTCGGTGATGTTCTGGAGCTTGGGGATCATGCCGCCGGTGGCGACGCCGTCGCGGATGAGCGCCTCGACCTCCGCGGCCGTGAGGCGCGAAATCTTCGTCGCCTGCTCGCCCGGCCGCAGGTAAATCCCGTCCACGTCCGAGAGCATGACCAGCTTCTCGGCTTCGAGCCGGACGGCTATCTCGGCGGCGATGGTGTCGGCGTTGATGTTGAAGACGCGCCCCTCGCCGTCCGCCCCCAGCGGCGAGACGACCGGCAGGTATTCGTGGTCGAGGAGGACGCGCAGCAGGCGGTCGTCGATCTCCAGCACGTCGCCGACGTGGCCGAAGTCCACCACGCCGCGCTCGCCCGTCTCCCGGTTGAGGATGTCTTTCGGGGGCCGGCGCTCGGCGTGGACGATGTTGCCGTCCACGCCCGACAGCCCGACGGCGTGCACCCCGCGCCGGCGCAGGGCGGCGAGGATGTCGGTGTTGATCTTGCCGGCGAAGATCATCTTCGCCATGTCGAGCGTCGCGTCGTCGGTGACGCGGCGGCCGTTGATGATGGTCTGCTCGACGCCCATCTGCTCGGCCAGCTCGGTCAACTGCTTCCCGCCGCCGTGGATGACGCAGATGCGGATGCCGACCTGGTGCATCAGCGCCAGCTCCTCCGCGAGCGAGGCGAGGTTCTCCCGCTCCTCGGTCACCTTCCCCGAGAGCTTCACCACGAACGTCTTGCCCTTGAACCGCTGGATGTAGGGCAGCGCCTCGCGCAGCAGGTCCAGTCGTTGCTGACTCATACGCTCACTCCGTTCGCGGGCGATGAGTGATAGGTGATGAGGGAAAGGGGGCGGGCCCCCGTTTTTCTCTTATCACTCGTCACCCGTCACTCATCACTTCTTTCAAAATCGCCTTCTGGACGTGGAGGCGGTTCTCGGCCTCGTCGATGACGACGGAGGCGGGGGAGTCGAGCACGTCGTCGGTGACGATGCAGTTGCGGCGGACGGGGAGGCAGTGCATGAAGAGGCCGCCGTCGGTGCGCGACATCTTCGCCGCGTCCACCACCCACTCGCCGCGGTAGGGCGCGCGCTCCTCGATGTCGTCCGCGGGGCGGCCGTAAAACTCTTTACTCCCCCAGCTCTTCGCGTAGACGACCTGCTGGCCGTCGAACGCCCCCTCCACGTCGCGCGTCACGCTGACGGTCGCGCCCGCGTCGAAGGCGCGCGAGTTGACCTCGCGTATCAGGTCCTCGTCCAGCTCGTAGCCGGGCGGGTGCGCGATGGTCAGGTCGTGCCCCATCTGCGCCGCCGCGAGCGCGAAGCTGTTCGGCACGGCCATCGGCAGCGGCTTCGGGTGCCACGCCCACGTCAGGAGCACGCGCTTCCTTCCCTCCCCCAGCTTCTCGCGCACCGTCATCATGTCCGCCAACGCCTGACACGGGTGGTGCATCGCCGATTCGAGGTTGACGACCGGCACCTCCGAGTGGCGCGCGAAGGCGGCGAGCACGGGGTCTTCGCGCTCCTCCTTCCAGTCTTTGAGCGCGGCGAAGGTGCGCACGCCGACGCCCGCGCAGTAGCGCGCGAGCACGCGCACGAACTCCTTGACGTGCTCCGTCTTGTCGCCGTCCATCACGACGCCCTCGCGGTGCTCCAGCGTCCAGCTCGTCCCGCCCGGCTCAAGCACGACGGCGTTGCCGCCCAGCTCGTAGACGCCCACCTGCATCGAGGCGCGCGTGCGCAGAGAGGGGTTGAAGAAGACGAGCCCCACCGAGCGGCCGGCGAGCGGCCTCGACGTGTCCTCGCCCCGCTTGAAGCGCGCCGCGCGCGAGAGCAAGCCCTCAAGCTCCTCGCGCGTCCAGTCGGCCGTGGTCAGAAAGTTTCTCGGCATCGTCTAACTCAGGACTTCCTTCAACGCCTCGACGAAGAGCCCCGCCTCCTCCTTCGTCACGCAGAGCGGCGGCAGCAGCCGCAGCACCTTCGGGTCGCCCGACGTGCCGGTGATGATGCGGCGTTCGAGCAGCGCCTTGTTGACCTTCGCCGAGACGGGTTCGGCGAACTCGACGCCGAGCAGCAGCCCGCGCCCGCGCACGCCCGCGACGCCGGGCACGCCCGCGAGGCCCTCGCGCAGGAAGGCTTCGACGGCGCGCGCGTTGGCGAGCATCCCGTCCGCCTCTATCGCTTCGAGCGTCGCCACGACGGCCGCCATCGCCAGCATCCCGCCGCCGAAGGTCGTGCCGAGGTCGTTCTCCTTAACCGACGACGCCACGCCCTCGTTCGTCAGGCACGCGCCGATGGGCACGCCGCTGCCCAAAGCCTTCGCCAGCGTCACCACGTCGGGCACTACCCGGCCCGCCGCCTCGCTCCCCGCGAAGAACCACGAGCCCGTGCGGCCGACGCCGGTCTGCACCTCGTCGAAGACGAGCAGCATCCCGCGCTCGTCGCACAGGCTCCGCAGACCCTGATAGAACTCCGGCGGCGCCTCGCGGACGCCCGCCATCGACTGGATCGGCTCAAGCATCACGGCCGCCACCGTCTCGTCCGCCAGCGCGGCGACCGACTCGACCGAGCCGAACTCGGCGCAGAGGTGGCCGGGCACGTTCGGCCTTCCGATGTCGCGGTAGCGGCCGAGGAAGGTCGCGCTGATGGAGTCGGCCGTGCGCCCGTGGAAGCCGCCCGCGAAGGTGATGACGCGCTCGCGCCCGGTCCTTATGCGCGCCATGCGCATCGCGTTCTCGTTCGCCTCCGTGCCCGAGTTGCAGAAGAAGGCTTTGGTCAGCCCTTCGGGCGCGCACCCGACCAGACGCTCGGCCGCCGCGGCGCGCACGTCCGAGTAGACGACGTTCGAGTAGAAGAGGAGCCGGCCGGCCTGCTCGCCGAGCGCCGCGACCACGCGCGGGTGGCAGTGGCCCGTGGCGCAGACGGCGTGCCCGCCGTAGAGGTCCAGAAAGCGCTCGCCCTCGCTCGTCTCCACCCAGCAGCCCTCGCCGCGCACGGGCGCGAACGGGAACTTCTTGTACGTCGCGAGCTGGAACGCCTCCTCCCGCGCCGCTATCTCCTCAAACTTTGTCGTCGTGTCCTGCGTCATCGTCATCTCTGGATTTGGAATTTCAAATTTGAAATTTGAAATTCTCAGGGGTTGCCGCCGGCGAGCATCAGCCCCGACTTCTCTTCGAGGCCGAACATCAGGTTCATGTTCTGGACGGCCTGGCCGGCCGCGCCCTTCACGAGGTTGTCTATGGCCGAGAAGACCGCGACCTGCCGGCCCCTCGCGGCGAAGCCGATGTCGCAGAAGTTCGTCATCTTCACCCAGTTGATGTCGGGCGAGCCGTTGACTAAGCGGACGAAGAAGGAGCCGCGGTAGAAGTCCGCGTACAGGGCGGCCAGCCCTTCCGCCGACATCTCTTCGGCCACCTCCGCGTAGATCGACGCGAAGATGCCGCGCGAGACGGGCAGCGAGTGCGTCATGAAGACCAGCTCGCCCGGCCGGCCGCCTCCCGCGCCGCCCAGAGCGCCGAGCGCCTGCTCTATCTCCGGCAGGTGCTGGTGCGCGAAAGGCTTGTAGGCGTAGAACGAGTTCGAGCGCTGCGGGTGGTGCGTGTTCGCGGCCGGCTTCGCGCCCGAGCCCGAGGAGCCGGTCTTCGCGTCCACCACCACGCGCCCCTTCAGCGCGCCCGACGCGGCGAGCGGCCCCAGGCCCAGCAGCGTCGCCGTCGCGAAGCAGCCCGGGTTCGCCACCAGCCGCGCCTGTCTTATCTCCTCGCGGTTGAACTCCGTCAGCCCGTAGACGAACTCCCGCTGCAACTCCGCGGCCGTGTGCTCGCGCCCGTAGTGCTCGCGGAACTCCGCCGCGTCGCGCAGCCGGAAGTCGCCCGAGAGGTCGACGACCTTCAACCCCGTCGGCAGCCGCGGCGCTATCTCCAAAGCCTGCCCGTGCGGCAGCGCGAGGAAGAGGCAGTCGAGGCGCGAAAGACTCTCGAAGTCCTCCGGCGCCTTCTCGAACCGCAGCTCGGTCAGCCCGAGGAGGTTCCTGTGCACCTCGCCCACGGCCTTGCCCGCGTGCTCGTTCGCCGTGACGAGCGCGACCTCGGCCGCCGGGTGGAAGAGCAGTATGCGCAGAAGCTCCGCCCCGCCGTAGCCCGACCCGCCGAAGATGCCGACTTTCAGTTTTGAGTTTTCAGACTTCAGTTTTCAGCCCCTCCTTCAACCTTCAGAAGCCCGGCCGCCGGCCGGGACGGCCGCGGCTTCGCTTAAAACTGAAGACTGAAAACCGGAAACCTTCTTCCTGACCAGCTCGAACAGTCGCGCGCCGTCGCGCTTGGCGTTGCCCGCGGGCGCGCCCAGCTCGCGCTCTATGTAGTCCTCGCCCATCTGCGAGTCCGTGACCGAGCCGGCGACCACGTCCACGCCGATGCCGCGCCGCCTGAACAGCTCTATGCCGCCCCACGCGCCGACGTAGTCCGAGGCGCAGAAGACGACGGCCGCCGTCGCCGCGCGCAGCTCCGCGTCGTCGAAGACCGACTCGACCGAGTAGCCGCCGAGGATGCCGTCGCCCAGCTCGATGACGACGAGGTCGGGCGATACTTCGGCGAGGCGCGCGATGATGGCCTTCGCCACCGGCGCGAGGTCGCCGACGCCGACCGTCGAGGGCAGCCCGCAGTCGAGGAAGCTGGCCGTCGCCACCGCGCCGTGGTCGGCCATGTTGAGCGTGTCGCGCAGCGCCGCCACCCCCGAGAGCTTCGCCGCCGCCACGCGCAGGCCGGCGCGCGTCGCCTGCCGCACGATCTCCGTGGCCGCGAAGGTCTTCCCCGAGTTCATGCACGCGCCGGCCACGACGACGAGCGGCGCGCAACCCCCGGGCAGGCTCTCGCGCGGGGCCAGCGCCGCGTCGGCGATGTTGCGCACGCGCTGCGCCTCGTCCACGACGAAGCCGAGCACCTCGACCTCGATGGCGTCGCTCAGACTTGAGTGGTGACCCTTGCAGCAGCCGATGACGCCGCCCATGTTCAGCAGGTGCAGCCGGCTCCCCGCGCCCGCCTCCGCCGGCACGTCGCCGACGAAGCCCTTCAGCGCGCGCCGGCTCCCCAGTGCGCCGACCAGCACGTCGCCGGGGTTGATCTTCGCCAGGCGGCCCGTCGGAAGCTCAAGCTGGTTGTAGGTCGCGCTGTCGGTCAGCGCGCGCACCGCCACCACGTCGCCCGCGCGCACCCCGCGACTCGCGCCCGCGACGGCCAGCGTCCGCCCGAGCCCCAGCCCCGACACGACCGACCCGATCTTGTCGGCCTCGACGACGTTCAACCTCGTCCCGTTCTCTTCCATCGGCGGCGTCCCCCTTTCAATAGTGAGCGGTGAGCGGTGAGCGGTGGGCAGTTTTAAGGACTGGCGAACCGCCCGCGTCGACTCAAGGCGCTGCTTACTGCTCGCCGCTCACTTCCGACTTCGCGAGCGTGCGAAGTCGGAGGGCGTTGAGCTTGATGAAGCCCTCGGCGTCGCGCTGGTTGTAGACCGTGTCGGCCTCGAAGGTCGCGAGCTTCTCCCGGTAGAGCGAGTTGGGCGAGCGACGGCCGGCGACGACGACGTTGCCGCGGTAGAGCTTCAGGCGCACCTCGCCCGTCACGCGCCCCTGCGTTGCGTCAATCGTCGCGCGCATCAGCTCCGACTCCGGCGCGAACCAGAAGCCGTAGTAGGCGCTCTCGGCGAACTTCAAACTCAGCGCGTCGCGCATCCGCAAGACCTCGCGGTCGAGCGTGAGCGATTCGAGCGCGCGGTGCGCCGCCTGAAGGATGGTCACGCCCGGCGTCTCGTACACCCCGCGCGACTTCATCCCGACGAAGCGGTTCTCGACCAAATCCACGCGGCCGACGCCGTGCTCGCCGCCCAAGCGGTTGAGCAGCGACAGCAGCTCGACCGCCCCCAACTCCTCCCCGTCAACGCTCACGGGGACGCCCTTCTCGAAACCGACGACGACGTACTGCGCCTCCGCGCGCGCGCTCTCCGGCGCGGCCGTCATCTGGAAGATGTCGGCGGGCGGCTCGGCCCAGGGGTCTTCGAGGATGCCGCCCTCGTAGGAGACGTGCATCAGGTTGCGGTCGGTCGAGTAGGGCTTCTCGGCCGTCGCCGTCACGGGTATCGAGTGCTCCTTCGCGTAGGCGATGAGGTCGCTGCGGCCGCGGAACTCCCACTCGCGCCACGGCGCGACGACCTTGATGTCCGGCTCCAGCGCGTAGTAGGTCAGCTCGAAGCGCACCTGGTCGTTGCCCTTGCCCGTCGCGCCGTGCGCCACGGCGTCCGCGCCCTCGCGCCGC
>DASVWB010000064.1:0-2682 GCA_036389815.1 Pyrinomonadaceae bacterium
GCCGGCGGGGCGCGCGCGCGCTATGACGCGCGCGCCCGGCGGGAGCGCCCCGCCCTCGAAGCCGGCCTGCCCCGTGACGACGCCGCTCCCGTAGGCGAGGACGATGCGGACGCCCGTCAACTGCTCGCCCTCCTTCAGCTCGATGCCCGAGGCCACGTTCGCGCCGTTCAGCTCGATGCGCGAGAGCGAGAGCCCCTTGGTCTGGTCGCCCATGTTGAAGCTCATGCGGAGGCGCCCCGCGCGCAGCCCGCCGACGCGGAACGAGCCGTCGGGCGCGGGCGCGGGCGCGCGCAGCGCGTTCATCGGGACGGAGTCGTTGCGCGTCTCGACGAAGCCGTAGATGCGCACCTGCTGGAGCATGCGCGCGGCGGCCGCGCGGTCGCTCAGCCCCTCGATCTGGACGACGCCCGAGACGCTCGCGCCGCGCTTGAGTTTGACGACGAGGCCGCCGACGTCCGAGTCCGCGACCTCGAAGGGCGTGGGCTCGGCGTAGAACTCCGTGGCCTCCGCCCCCGGCTCGTTGAAGACGACGTAGCGGCCGGGCGCGAGCCCCTCGGTCTGGAACTCGCCGCGCGCGTTCGTCGCCTGCCCCGTGCTGAAGGAGTTGACGCGCTGCCCGGCCGGGTTGACCGAGCCGTAGCCGAAGGTCACGTTCGGCACGGGGCGCCCCGTCTCCGCGTCGACGAAGACGCCCGAAGCCCTGTAGGTCTTCAGGGGGCGGCCGAGCTTCACGTCGACGCCCTCGGCCTCATCGCCCGCGCCGAGTTCGACGACGCGCGCCTGCGCCGCCTCGGTCACGTCCGGGTGGTAGGTGCGCCGGAATATCTTGCGCCGCTGGAAGCTGACGGCGATGGCGCCCTCGTCGCCGCCGCTCCCGACGCTGACGCGGTAGCGCCCGGCCGGCAGGCCGTAGACGCGGTAGACGCCGCGGTCGGCGGTCATCTGGTCGCGCATGTCGAAGTTGAAACGCGGCGGGGGCTCGGAGCCGGGCGCGAGGATCGGCTCGACCGTGACGGGCTCGGCGACGACGGGGTTGCCGTCGCCGTCCGTGACGCGCCCCGTGATGACGGCGCCGCGCTCGACGCGGAAGTCGAGGTCTTTGACCTCCTCGCCCGGCTGGAGCCTGAGCGGCCGCCCCTGCGGGAAGCCGTCGCCCTGCCCGTGCACGACGTAGGCGGGGGCGTAAGGGAGCACCTGGTAGCGGCCGGGCGCGAGGTTCGCGAGGGCGTAGCGCCCCTCGGCGTCCGTCTTCGCGCGCGCGACGACGCGGAGGCGCTGCGCGGGGTCGGCCGAGAAGACGCCGACCGCGACGCCGGGGACGCCGCGCTCGCTTTCGCGGACGCGCCCCGAGACGGAGCACGACTCCTTCTGCGCGGCCGCGGGCGCGTGGAGCGCGAAGGCCAGGAGCAGCGCGGCCGCGGGCGCGAGGGCCCTGCGCGCCGCCGCCTGCATGGACGTGTGCGGGAGCGGTTTCGGCATGTCCGACTTTCCTCGTGGCGTGCGGCCGTGGACTCCTGTGAGCTTAAGCCGTGAGGCTTCAAGCGAACGCTGACGCGCGCCGCGGGCGGCCCCGTTTCCGAAGACCTTCACGCGCCGGCGCGGCCCCGAGCCTACAACCTCCGCCGCGCCCCGCGCAACCCGCCCGCGGGAAGGCAAAAGTAAAAAGGCGGAAGGCGAAAGTGTGGGCGCGCCGGCGCGCGAGGAACTTTTATATATAGCGTTGTGCAGACGCGTGTGACCGCTACGGCGTCGCACCCGCCTGCACGCCGCTGGAACCCCCCGCCCCGGCCTTAACTTTGCCTTTTGCCTTTTGCCTTCTTTATAATCCGCCGCGTACACGACGTTCTCTCCGTAAACATTCCCTGACACACGAAGGACGAAGGGCTCAAGATGAAAAGGCTCACCCTGACGCTGGCGCTGCTGGCGGCTCTCCTCCCGACGGGTATCCCGACTATGGCACAGACGAAAGACGCCGCGCCGCCGGCCCCGCCGGTCGCGAAGAAGGTGCCGCGCACCACGGAGGTCCACGGCACACGACTCTCCGACGACTACTTCTGGATGCGCGACAAGAAGAACCCCGAGGTCATCGCCTACCTTGAGGCCGAGAACGCCTACACCGACGCGATGACGAAGGGCACGGCCGCGCTCCAGGAGCGGCTCTACAAGGAGATGCTCTCGCGCATCAAGGAGACGGACACGAACGTGCCGTACCCGCTGCGCGGCTACCTCTACTACACGCGCACCGAGCAGGGTAAGCAGTACCCCGTTTTCGCGCGCCGCAAGGGCGAGATGTCCGCGCCCGAGCAGGTGCTCCTCGACCTGAACGAGATGGCGAAGGGGCACACCTTCATGGCCGTCGGCGAGTTCGACGTGACCTCCGACAACAACCTGCTCGCCTACTCGACCGACGAGACGGGCTACCGCGAGTACACCCTCCACGTCAAAGACCTCCGCACGGGCGAGACGGCGAAGGTGGCCGAGCGCGTCTCCTCCGCCGCGTGGGCCGCGGACGACAAGACGCTCTTCTACGTCGTAGACCACCCGCAGACGAAGAACGCCTACCGCCTCTACCGCCACGTGCTCGGGCGCGCGGGCGCGGACGAACTGGTCTACGAGGAGCCGGACGAGATGTTCGGCATCGGGGTCGAGCGCTCGCGCTCGCGCGGCTACGTCTTCCTCACC
>DASVWB010000065.1:0-6417 GCA_036389815.1 Pyrinomonadaceae bacterium
GAGCGTGAAGAAGGCCGTCAGCGTCACGAGGTAGACGTAGAGCGCGTCCACGTGCGGCGCGAACGTCGAGGCCTGCTCGGGCGAGAACGGCACGGGCACGCTCACATTCGGTATCGGAATGGACTGCATCAGGTTCACAAAAGTCTTCCCTCCCCCTCGGCGGGGTTGCGGACTCTCTCAGGCCGGCGGGGCGGCCCCGAACTCCGCCTCGCGCCGCCGCGTCTTCCGCGTCAGGTAGACGAGCAGCGCCGCGACGCCGAAGACGGTCAGCACGCCCGCCGCCCGCAGCACCCCCATCACCGGCGCGAAGCGCCCCGAGGCCGGGTCGTAGTGGTAGCAGTAGAGGATGAGCGCGTCGACGGGCGACCCGACCTTCCCCTCCGACGCCTCGACGACCGCGAGCCGCAGGTCCTTCGGCGAGTACTCGATGCCGTAGAAGTAGTGCGACAGACGCCCCTGCGGCGTGGCGACCATGACGGCCGAGGCGTGCGCGAACTGCTTCGACTGCTCGTCCCAGACGTAGCGGAAGCCGACGGCGGCGGCGAGCGCCTCGATGTCCGCCTTGTCTCCCGTCAGGAAGTGCCACCCGGCCTCGGCCCCCTCGCGCTTGTAGCGCTTGAGGTAGGTCTCCTTCTTCCGCGCCGCCAGCTCCGGCCCCTCGCGGTCGTCGAAGCTGACGGCGACGGCCTCGAACTCGCGCCCCGGCGTGAAGGAGAGCGCCTGGAAGGCGCCGACCTCGCCGTTCAGGACCTGGTTGCACAGCATCGGGCACTCGTAGTAGACGAGCGTCAGGACGACGGGCCGGCCCTTGGCGAAGTATTCGCCGAGCCGCACCTCGCGCCCCGCCTCGTCGCGGAACTTGAGGTCGAGCGGTATCCGGCTGCCCAGCCGCTGCTCGATGCCGACCTTCTTCAAGACCTCGGTCGAGTTGCCCGTCGGCACCGGCCCCACGGGCGGCTGCGCGTACTGCCCGAGGGCGGTGAGCGGCGAGCAGCAGGCGGCAAGCAGCAGGAGCCCCACCACGGCCGCCGCCCGCCGCGCGCCTCCCGCGCCCGCCGACTTCGCCTTCAGATTGCCTCTCACAAAACCTCTCATTTCTTAAATCCGCCCGCCGCACACCTCACTGGTGCTTCTGCTCGGGCTGGTGGCCGGAGCTTGAGTCGGCCGGCGTCTGCTCGCGCGGGGCCTGCTGCGCGGCGCCGGCCTGCGCGTCGGGCGCCGCGGCGGGCGGGGCGCCCGGCTGCGCCCCCGCTTGGCGGCGCTGGAGGTAGAGGCGCATGGCCTGCTCGACGGGGATGCGGGCGGTGCCGGCCTTCTCGTCGGCCCAGCCGTAGTCCTCCAGCTCGCGCCGCCACTCGTCGCTGATGACGAGGTACTCCGACCAGGGCTGCGGCACGTGGCCGGCGTTGTCGGCCGAGTAGGAGAGGTCGTGGCGGCGGCCGTCGTCGGTGCGCACCTGCCAGCCGGGCGCGAGCTGGAGCCGCGGCTCGGGCGGCAGCCGCTCCTCGTTCTGCCGCGCCAGCGGCGACGGCGCCAGCTCCTGCGCCAGCTCCCGGTTGAGGAAGAAGTGGAACATCAGGTACATCGCCAGGCAGACGACGAGCGTGAAGAAGGTCAGCCCGCCGACGAACCACAGCAGCGGCCGCACCGCCACGTCCGACTCCTCGTGCGCCACGTCCGGGTTCGTGATGTAAGACACGTCCGGCGTCTCGTGGATGCTGTCGCGCTTGCGCTTGCCGTGGGCCATTGCAACCTCGGTGAATGGTGAATGGTAAATAGTAAATGGTGAATAGTAAGACTGCCTTTTCTATTTACTATTCACCATTCACCATTCACCGCCTCAGTGGTGTCCCTCGGTCGCGGCGATGGCCTGTTCGAGGTCTCGCTCGCCGAGCGGGAGCAGCGGGCGCGAGGCCAACTGCCCTAAGTAGAACCAGAGCCAGATGCCGCCCGTGCCGAGCGCCATCGCGAACATCGGCAGGAAGCTCGCCAGCAGGTCGCGCGCGCCCCACACGCCCTCGCCGCCCTGGTGCACCGAGGGGGCGAAGAAGAAGACCAGGTCCACGAACCGCATGAAGAGCATCAGCAGCGCGATGCGGCTGAGGCTCCGCGGCGCCCGCTTGCGCGCCCGCGAGAGCAGCAGCACGAACGGGAGCGCGAAGTGGAACATGATGATGAGCAGCCCGACGAACTGCCACCCGCCGCGCAGCCGCCGCAGGTAGAACGGTATCTCCTCCGGCAGGTTCCCCGCCCACGTGATGAGGAACTGCGAGAAGGCGAAGTAGGCGTAGAGCATCACGAGCGCGAGCAGGAGCTTGCCCCAGTCGTGGAAGTGGAGCGGCCGGTAGGCGCCGGCCATCGGCTCGCGCCCGCCCAGCCAGGTCGCCACCATGATCATGAAGGCCAGCGCCGAGAGCCCCCACCCGGCCATGATGATGAGCCCGTAGATGGTCGAGAACCAGTGCGGCTCAAGCGACATCCCCCAGTCGATGGCCGCGAACGTCACCGTCAGCCCGAAGAGCAGGATGCCGGGGCCGGAGATGTCCTGCATGCGGCGGCGCACGCGCGGGTCGGCCGTCCTGTCCTGCTGCGCCGACCAGCGGCTTAAGATAAGCGCGAAGCCGAACCAGACGGCGAAGTAGACGACCGCCCGGAGGACGAAGAACCAGACGTTGAGGTACTTGCTCTTGTGCACCAGCGCCTCGTCGCCCGCCACCGCCGCCGGGTCCGACCACTCGTAGACCGAGTGGCCGTGCTCGTGGACGAAGAGCGAGACGACGACGGGGATGAAGAGCACGGCGCAGAGCGGGATGCAGCGCGTCGCCGCCTCGAAGAGCCTGCGGCTGGTGATGGCCCACGCGCCGCCCGTCATGTGGCCGAGGCAGAGCCACGCGAGGCTCCCGACCGAGAGGCCCGTCACGAGGAAGAAGCCGACGAGGTACGAGCGCAGCACGTGGACGAGCCCGCCGTAGCCGGCCGACTGCCCCAGCAGGAAGGCCAGCACCGCGCCGGCGACGAGGAAGGCCACGCCGACCAGGAGCGCGCGGCCGCGGTAGCGCCCGAGGTCGGCCGGGGCGTCGAAGTTGTGTGTGGTGGCGGTCGCTTCCATCCTAGTGCTTCTCACCCCCCGTCTGCGGCGACTGTAAAAGGGTGCCGCCGTGGCCCGCGGCCGGCGCCTGCGCGGCCGCCCGCACGCGGCTCTGCTCCTCGGGCGAAAGCTCTTCGAGCTTGAGCCTGCGGCTGAGCTGGAGCGCGCGCAGGTAGGCGATGATCTTCCAGCGGTCTTCGGGCGGAATCTGCGCGGCGTAGTCGGGCATCGCGCCCCAGCCGTTCGTGATGACGTCGAAGAAGTGCGCGGCGGGCGTCGTGCCCTCCTGCAAACGGTCGTCGTAGAACGAGGGCGGCTGGCGGAAGCCGCGGCGCACGATCATGCCGTCGCCCTCGCCCGTCATGCCGTGGCAGGCCGTGCAGAATATCTGGAAGCGCTCGCGCCCGCGGCGGAGCGCCGCCTCGTCCACGGGGATGGGGAAGTTGTCGGGCCCGCCCGTGGCCGCGGCCTCGCGCGCGCCCGGCACCCCGCCGGCCGCGTTGCCGCGCACGTTCGTGCTCGCGCCGGCCTGCGAGCCGGAGGAGAGGGCGGTCGGCATCGCCGGCACGCTTGAGCCGGCCGGCGCGCCGGCCTGCCCCGCGACGCGCCCCGTGTAGAAGTAGTCCTCGGGGTCGCGGTACGCGCCGCCCGCCTGCCGCGGCACCGTGCCCTCGACGAGCGGGCGCGAAGACGCGCCGTCCTTGAAGAATTTCCTGTCGCCCGGCTCGTAGTACTCGTAGCGCGGCTGGTCCTGCATGTCCATGCGGCAGCCCGCGGCGAGTAAGCAGTAAGCGGTGAGCAGTAGGCAGTAGGAGACGAGGCGGCGGCGACGGCGCCGCTGCTCACCGCCCTCCGCCCTCCGCCCACTCCTCTCAGTGTTCGACATCTGACACCTCACGGGGCCCAAGCGTCCGCAGGAACTCGGCCGTCCGCTCGCGGTCGAACTTGGGGTCGGCCGACTCGACGAGCACGAAGAAGCGGTCGCGCGAGGCGAGCGCGAAGTTCGGCGCGTTGAAGACCGGGTGGTACGGCTCGGGCAGCCCGTTCATCGCCAGCATCCCGAAGACGGCGAAGAGCGCCGCGCCCAAGACCGTGCACTCGAAGGTGATGGGGATGAAGGCCGGCCAACTGTGCAAGGGCTTCCCGCCGACGTTGATCGGGTAGTAGACGGTGTGCAGGTAGAACTGCATCAGGTAGCCGAGCGTCCCGCCGAGGATGCCGCCGACGAGCACGATGAGCGGCATCTTCGTCGTGTGCGCGTGGATGGCCTCCGACAGCTCCTCGACGGGGTAGGGCGAGAAGGCGTCCACGCGCCGGTAGCCCTCCTCGTGGACGCGACGCGCCGCCGCCACCGCGTCCGAGGGGTTGTCGAACTCGGCCATCAGCCCGTAGGTCGCGGGCCTCACCTTACGCTTCCCGGCCATTACGACGCCTCCTCCTTAATCTGCGCGCCGGGCACCATCGTCCGCATCTCGAAGATCGAGATGACGGGCAGGAAGCGCAGGAAGAGGAACATCAGGAAGAAGAAGAACCCGATGGTGCCGAAGAACATCGTGAAGTCGAAGATGGTCGGCCGGTACATGCCCCACGACGAGGGCAGGAAGTCGCGGTGGAGGCTGATGGGGATGATGATGAAGCGCTCCAGCCACATGCCGACGTTGACGAACATGGCGACGACGAAGAGCCAGATGTTGCTGTGGCGCACGCGCCGAATCCAGATGACCTGCGGCGCGACGACGTTGCAGAAGATGAGCAGCCAGTAGTAGAAGGCGTAGGGGCCGACGAAGCGGTTCCTCATCATGAACTCTTCGTAGGTGTTCGCGCTGTACCACGCGATGAACGCCTCCGACATGTAGCCGTAGGCGACGAGCAGCCCCGTCGCCAGCATGACCTTCGCCGAGTTGCGCAGGTGGCGCTCGGTGATGAAGTCTTCGAGCCCGTAGAACTTCCGCAAGGGGATGACGAGCGTCAGCACCATCGCGAAGCCCGCGTAGATGGCGCCCGCCACGAAGTAGGGCGGGAAGATCGGCGTGTGCCAGCCCGGAATGATGCCGATGGCGAAGTCGAAGCTGACGATGGTGTGCACCGAGAGCACGAGCGGCGTCGAGATGCCCGCCAGCAGCAGGTAGACCACCTCGTAGCGCGCCCAGTGGCGCGCGCTCCCGCGCCAGCCCAGGGAGGCCATGCCGTAGACTATCTGCCCGAAGCGGCTGCGCGCGCGGTCTCTCAAGGTCGCCAGGTCGGGGATGAGCCCCGTGTACCAGAAGAGCGCCGAGACGGTGGCGTAGGTCGAGACGGCGAACACGTCCCACATCAAAGGGCTCCGGAACTGCGGCTGGATGCCCATCGTGTTCGGGTAGGGGAAGAGCCAGTAGGCGAGCCACGGCCGGCCCGTGTGGAGCAGCGGGTAGAGCCCCGCGCAGGCCACGGCGAAGAGCGTCATCGCCTCGGCGAAGCGGTTGATGGAAGTCCGCCACGACTGTCTGAGCAACAACAGAATGGCCGAGATGAGCGTGCCGGCGTGGCCGATGCCGATCCACCAGACGAAGTTGATGATGTCGAAGGCCCAGCCCACCGGCTGGTTGTTGCCCCAGATGCCGATGCCGGTCAGGACGAGGTAGACGACCGTGCCGAACATCATGTTCGCCAGCATGAAGGAGAGCGCCAGCCCTATCCACCACGCGACGGGCGTCCGCTTCCGGAGCACGATGGAGCTGATCTTGTCGGTCACCGTCCCGAACGTGTGGCCGGGCTCGATGACGGCGGGCGTGGTGTGAATGCCTACGTCCTCGTGCGCGTAGTCGTATCTTTCTGACATAAGCCCCCTACGCCTCCCCTCCGTGTCCGCCCTGCGGGGCGTCGCCGCCGCTCTCGCCGCGCCGCGCGCCGCCCGTGCCTATCTCCGCGTTCGGGTTGCGCACCGCGGCGAGGTAGGCCGTGCGCGGGCGCGTGTTCAGGTCGGCCAAAAGGTCGTAGCGCCGCTTCTGCGCGTGCAGCCTCGCCACGCGGCTCCCGGGGTCGTTCAGGTCGCCGAAGACGATCGATTCGGTCGGGCAGGTCGCCTGGCAGGCGGTCTTGACCTCGCCGTCGCGCACGCGCCGCCCCTCCTTCTCCGACTCGATCTTCGCGTACTCGATGCGCTGGACGCAGTAGGTGCACTTCTCCATCACGCCGCGCGAGCGCACCGTGACCTCCGGGTTGCGCATCATCTTCAAGGAGGGCGTGTTCCAGTCCTGGTAGAGCAGGAAGTTGAAGCGGCGCACCTTGTACGGGCAGTTGTTCGAGCAGTAGCGCGTGCCGACGCAGCGGTTGTAGACCATGTCGTTGAG
>DASVWB010000066.1:0-25638 GCA_036389815.1 Pyrinomonadaceae bacterium
TCCCCGAGAAGGCCAGCAGGAGCAAGAGCGCCACGCCCCACTTGCGCAGGCGCGAGGGCGGGCGCGACGCGCGCGGCGCGGCCGTAGCGCGCCGGTCGTCGAAAGTCCCGGCGTGCGGGTCTACGCCGTCGCGGGGCGAAAGGAACGGCCCGCTGCTCGAAGCATCGGGAACCAGGGGCGCGTCAACGCCCCTCGCTTCGGCGATGGGGACGACGAAGCGGTGGCGCCCGGAGCCCGCGGCCGCGCGCGCCTGCCGGTCGAAGGTCGGGGCGGGCGGGGGCGACGGCGAGAAGGCGCGGGCGGCCGACTCGACCTTCCGCATGCCCGATTCTCCGTCGCGCGTGCGCGGCCCCCCGTCCGCCGAATCCGATCCGGCGCGGAAGCCGCGCTCGTCCGGCTCGCCCGTCCCCGCCTCGCCGCCGTCGGGCCAGCGCAGCGGGCGCGTCTGCGCCATCGTCGCGTCGCGTATCTCGCGCCAGAACTCCTCGACCGTCTGGTGCCGCCGCTCGGGGTTGATCTGCGTCGCGCGCTCCAGGACTTTCAGGACGTAGCCCGACCACTCCTCGGCGGCGAAGTCCTGCGGGAGCTGCGTGATGGGCTTCTGCGAGAAGCGGCGCGGCGCCTCGCCGGTCAGCACCATGTAGGTCGTCTTCGCCAGCGAGTAGATGTCGGCGGCCGGCGTCAACTGGACGACGCGGGGGCGCGAGAGCGAGGTCGTGTCGAGCGGGCCGGTGACGGCGAGCGGGTGGTGCTCGGGGGCGGCGTAGATGTCCGTGCCGACGCGCGTGATGGCGCCCTCGGCGGCCGCGATCTTGGCGACGCCGAAGTCCGCGATCTTGATGGTGTGCTGGTCGGCCGTGAGCAGGAGGTTCTGCGGCTTGATGTCGCGGTGGATGACGCTGTGCTTGTGCGCGTGCGCGAGCCCCTTGCAGACCTGTTCGAGGTAGAAGAGCGCGCCGTCGAGGGGCAGCGGCCGGCGCAGGATGAGCGTCTGGAGGTCGCCGCCCGAGAGGTATTCGAGGACGAGGTAGTGGAACGTGCGGTTCTGCAAGTCGATGGCCGTGCCGTGGCCGAGCCGGCTGATGATGTTCGGGTGGCGGACGCGGTCGAGCGCGATGGCCTCGTTGCGGAAGTTCTCTGTGAGCGTGCGCTCAAGCTCCGGGTCGGGCATCCCCTGAAGGTGCGTGTTGAGCGCCTTGATGACGACGAGGGCCGGCGCGCCCGGCTGCGCCGCCGTGTCGCGCGCCACGTAGACCTCCGAGTAGCTGCCGCGCCCGAGGCAGTCGAGCACGTCGTAGCGCCCGTCGAGTCTACACTGTTGAAGCTTCAGCTCGCTCATCGCAAGTCAGTAGTCGGTAGACAGTGGTCAGTAGTCAGTAGAAAAACCATCTTTAGTTTACCGTTCGGGTGTCAGTATCAGCGCCACCGGGGCGGAAGCCCTACTGTCTACTCACGGCACCGGCGTCGGGCCCGCGCCGTCGGCCGCGGGGGCCGGGGTCTGCGGGCGGACGACTTCGGAGAGCGCGTCGGCGGCCTCGCGCGCGGCGGCCTCGTCGCGGGCGCGCAGGTGCGCGGCGACCTTGGCGACGCGCGCGTCTATCTTCAGCTCGCCGTTGGCGGGCGTCATGTTGAGGTTCGTGGCCTGTATCGCGCGCTCGAAGGCGGCGGCCGCCTCCGCCTGCCGGTCGGAGAGTAAGAGCGCGCGCCCGTAGAGGTAGAGGAACTCGGGGTCTGACGACTCCAGGGGCCGCCCGCCGGACTCGGCCGCCATGCGCGCGGCCTCGGGCGCGGGCGCGAGGTCTACGGCGCGGCGCATGCGCTCGAACTTGTCCGCGCGGCTCTCGGCCGCGGTCGCGGCGGGTGTGGCCGCGGCGGCGGCGGGCGTCGGCTGCGGCGTGCCCCCCGCGAGCCCGACCTGCGCCGACATGCCTTTGCGCTCGAACATCATCCCGACGTAGAAGGCGGCGGCCGCGGCCCCGAGCGTGAGCAGGAGCACGCCGAGCGTCAGCAGACCGCGCCCGGACCTGCCGGCCTCCGGGCGGGCGCTTGCCGAGGCGGCGGCCGCCTTCGGCGCGCCGGGGCTCTCGGCGCCGTTGGCGGCGTCGGGCGCGGCCTTCGAGTCGGCGGCCGGGCGCGTCGCGGTGGCGACCGCGGGGCCGGCCGAGTCGAAGGGGCGGCGCAGGATGGGCGACGGCGAGTCGGGGAGCGTGCGCGCCGTCTGCGCGCCCGTCCGCTCGCGGACGAGCGTCTGCTCGTCGTCGTCCTCGTCGGCGTCCGCGAGGTCGTGGCCGGGGCCGCCGCCGCCCGGCCCCGCGCCGTCGCCGCCGACGCGGACGAGGACGGCCGTCAGGTTGTCTTCGGCGCCGCGCTCGAAGCAGCGCCGCTTCAGCTCCTCGCATGCGCCGTCGAGGCTGCGCGCGTTGCGGAGCACCGCACTCAGCTCGTCGTCGGGGACGTGGCGCGTGATGCCGTCCGAGCAGAGCAGGAAGACCGTGCCGCGCTCGACCTCGAAGGTGCGCATGTCCACCTCGACCGAGGGCTCGGCGCCGAGGGCGCGGCTGATGACGTTGCGGTTGGGGTGGTGCGCGGCCTGCTCGGGGGTGAGGCGGCCGGCGCGCATCTCCTCCTCGACGAGCGAGTGATCCTGCGTCTCGCGGCGCAGGCTCCCGTCGGGCGTCAGGCGGTAGAGGCGCGAGTCGCCGACGTGGCCGACCGTGGCGCGGAAGCCTTCGAGGTGGAGCGCGACGATGGTCGTCGCCATCATGGCGAAGCGCGGCTGCTCGCGCGACATGCGGTAGATGGAGTCGTTGGCGCGCTGGATGGCGATCTCCATCAGGTCTTCCACGTCCTCGCGCTCGTACTGGTTCGCGAACGCCTCGCGCAGCACCTCGATGGCGGTCTGCGAGGCGACCTCGCCGGCCTGCGCGCCGCCCACGCCGTCGGCGACGGCGAAGACGCCGCGCTCGGGGTCGGAGAGCATCGAGTCCTCGTTCTCCGGGCGCTTCTCGTTGAGGCCGCGGTCGGTGACGGCCGCCGCCTCGACGCGCGCGGCCGCGGGGTCTTCTCTCATTGCACCGCCTCCGGGACTCTGTAATCTTCCTCCTCGCGGGGGAGGGCGGCGGCGGCCGCGGCCGGCCGGCCCACGGGCGACTCGGCGTCGCTCGCGTTGCGGTGCGAGAAGGCCAGGAGCATGCCGAGCATGGCGAAGCTCGTGATCAAACTGAAGCCGCCGTGGCTGACGAAGGGCAGCGTGATGCCCGTCATCGGCAGGGCGCGCGTGGTGCCGCCGATGTTGACGATGGCCTGGAAGCCGACGAAGGCCGTCAGCCCCGCCGAGCAGAGCTTGGTGAACATGTCGCGCGCCTCGATGGAGGTACGCACGCCCGCGTTGACGAAGACGATGAGCGCGATGATGACGACCGCCCCGCCGACGAGCCCGAACTCCTCGCCGATGGCCGCGTAGATGTAGTCGGAGTCGGCCACGGGGATGACCTCGGAGAAGCCGAGGCCGAGCCCGCGCCCCGTGACGCGCCCGGCGGCCAGTCCGAAGGTGGCCTGCGAGGGCTGGAAGGCGATGCGGTCGAACCAGATGTCCACGTTGACGGTCTTCTGCATGGCCGGGCTCTGCTCGGCCAGCTCGCGCATGCGCTGGTTGCGCGCGAGCGCGTCGTCGTAGTCCTTCTTCCACCAGGCGGTGTCCGGGTCGGGCGGGTCGAAGCCGTCGAGCCAGAGGTGGAAGCGCTGCTTGATGCGGTCGGGGAGCACGGCGCGCACGGGCGCGGCCAGCGTGGCGAGCGTCGGCACGCGCCCCTGCACGTCGGGCGGGAGCGCGCCGACGACGAGGATGGCGACGACGAGCACGAGCGAGCCGACGAAGACGAGGAGCTGCGGCCAGCGGCGCACGGCGACGAGGTAGAGCGTGGCGTAGGCGCCGCTGAAGACGAGCATCTGCCCGAAGTCCTTGAGCGCGAAGAAGGGGATGAACGGGATCAGCCCCATCGCCAAAAGCGGGATGACGTTGCGCGCGCGCGGCATGCCCCAGTAGGTGCGCGCAAGCTCGCGGTAGTGGACGGTCAGGATGCCCGCGAAGCCGAGGAGGAAGGGAATCTTCGACGGCTCCCACGGCGTCATGTTGCCCTGGAACTTGCCGGCGCTCGACCAGACGATGGCGCCGAAGAGCGGGAGGAGCGTCGCCAGCACGATGACGAAGCTGTGGCGCTGCATCCAGTCGAGGTACCTGTCCTGCACGCAGACCCAGTAGGCCAGCGCCATCGTCAGGAAGGCGAAGAGCGGCACCCAGGTGAAGGAGGAGAAGAGCGCGCGGCCGACCGAGACCTCCGAGCGGCGCACGACCTCGGGCGTGGCGGCGGGCTGCGCCGCGGTCGGGTCGAGCCCCATCGCCTGCTTCTTGTCGGGGCCGTAGAACTGGTTGATGTAGCGCATGCGCTGCACCTGCGTCTTCTCCGCCCGCGCCTCGGCCTTGTTCCCCGAGCCGTACTCGGGGTCGCTGTAGAGCCTGAACTGCACGAGCAGCCCGAAGGAGAAGAGCAGCACGGCCGTCGTGTAGAGCGCCCAGTTGCCCTTAAACTTCATCACGCGCGAGAGCCAGAAGAGCAGGCCGACGAGCGGCACGTAGAGCAGCAGGTCGCGCGCGGCGCCGACGACCGACGGCTCGTAGCCGCGCAGCAGCGCCGAGTCGTAGACGGTGACGTAGCCGACTACCTCCAGCCCGACGATGAGCAGCAGCAGCAGCAGGTGTGTCGAAGCGCGATTCCTCATTAAAGGTTCCCCCGGGTCTTCACTACTGGTTGGCCTGGTTCGCCGCGCCCGCGCGGGGCCGCGCGGCCGGAGTCGTGCGGGCGGCCGGAGTCGCGCGCGTCGCGGGCGTCGCGCGCGTCTGCGGCGTCTGGCCGGGCGCGGCCGGCTGCGGCTGCGGCTGCGGCTGTGTCTGCGCCGGCCTCGGCCCCTGCGGCGGCGGCGGCGGCTGCTGCTGCGCGGGGACGGCGCCGGGCACCGACAGGAGTCCGAGGTCGCGCGCCTTCAGGACGAGCGCGGCCGCGACGGGCGCGGCGGCCTTCGCGCCGTAGCCGCCGCCCTCGATGATGACGGCGATGGCGAGCTGCGGGCGGTCGAGCGGCGCGAGGCAGAGGAACCAACTGTCGATGCGGAACTCGGGGTCGAGCATCGTCTCCCAGTACTCGCGGATGGGGTTGCCGCGGCGGTCGCGCTCGACCTTCTTGACCTTCCGCTCCTCGCCGGTCTTCGGGTCGTAGAGCGGTATCTGCTTCTCGGCCGTGCCGGTCTTGCCGCCCGTGATGATGCCCTGCGCGTGGACGCCGGTGAAGACGCTCGTCGCCGTGCCCGAAGACCCGGAGGTGACGAGCCCCATGATGCGCCGCATCTCGGCCGCGCGCTCGGGCGTCGTCGCCTGCGCCCAGACCTCCGGAGGCCGGTCGAACTCGATCTTCGGCTTCATCAGCTTGCCTTCGAGGTTGCCGATGGCCGACGCGACGAGCGCCATCTGGAAGGGCGTCATCTGGCCGGCGTACCCCTGGCCGAAGCCGATGAGGCCGAGGTCGTAGGGGCGCTCGCGCGGGTAGAGCGCGACCGTGGCCTCGACGGGCGCGAGCGCGCGCGCGACGGCCGGCTGGCTCACGTTCCAGATTTCCGGCTGGCGACTCCCCGTGAGCGCCGCGGCCGGGCTGTCGACGGGCGTCATGCCGAGCTGGCGGAGCGCCTCGGCCAGCTTCTCCGGCCCGAGCTTGATGGCCATCTGCGCGAAGTACTGGTTGCAGGAGACTTCGAGCGCGGTGTCGATGCCGATGTTGCCGTGAACCTCGCCCGTGCCGCCCGAGTCTAAGATGGGCTTCGCGCCGCGCTCGGCGTAGAAGCCGGCGGCCGAGCAGTTGAACTTCAGGCCCTGCATCCCGTTGTTGAAGGCGGCGAGCATGACGGCCGTCTTGAAGGTCGAGCCGGGGATGTAGCGGGCGCGCAGCGCGCGGTTGACGAGCGGGCGGTCGCGCTCGTTGGCGTTCAGGCGAATCCAGTTCTCCTCGTCCTGCACCTCGCGGAGGCTGTACGAGGGGTTCGAGTACATCGCCAGCACCTCGCCCGTCTGCGGGTTGAGGACGACGGCCGCGCCGTGGCGGCCTTTGAGCTGCGCGACGGCCTCCTTCTGCAACTCGGTGTCGATGGTCAGGCGCACGTCCATGTTCGCCTGCTGCTTGATGTCGCGCCCCATCAGGATGTCCCACGCCTCGGGCGCGGCCCCGCTCTGGATGCCGAAGAGCGCGCGCTCAAGGCCGGGGTCGCCGCGGTCGGAGCCGAGTATCTGAGACATCTCTGTGTCGAGCGTGTAGTCGCGCACGATCTGCCCGTTCGGCGCGCGGCGGTAGAGGGCGAGCGCGCGGTCGAGGCCGCCCGAGCGGTCGAGGATCCACCCGCGCAGCGTGCTCTCGGCCAGCCGGCGGTTGCGGAGGTCCTTGTAGGACAGCTCCTGGAAGCGGTCGTTCGACTCGGCGGCGTACTGCGCCCAGTAGACGTGGAAGCCGAAGACGCCGAGCGCGAGCAGCATGAAGATCCAGCGCAGCGCGCGCAAGCCCCGGTTGGTCGAGGTCGCGCCGAGCCGCTGCCTGACCTCGGCCGGCAGGTCCTCCGGCGCGACGGCGTCGAGCGCCGTCCGCCTGCGCCTCCTCATCAGCATCACGGACGCCAGCAGCAGCAGCGCCAGCAGCGCCACGCCCGCCACGTAAACCATGCTCAGCAGCGCCGGCTGCTGTTCGGGGATGTCAGCTAGAAAAATCATTGGTCAATGGTCAATGGTAAATAGTGAATGGTGAACGGTGAATGGCGAATGGCGGTAGAGCATGACGCTTCCCGGGTGGTAAATCGCCGAGCGAACGGCCGAGCCATTTACCATTCACCATTCACCATTCACCGTTCACTGCCTTTTAAACCTGACCTCCACGTCGCCGAAGCTGACCACGTCGCCGTCCTCGACGTGGCGCGCCTCGCCGTAGGCGATGCGGCGGCCGTTGATGAAGGTGCCGTTGGTCGAGCCCGTGTCGGCGACGAGCAGCGTGCCCTCGCGGTTCATCACGAGCGACGCGTGAATCTTCGAGACGCTCGCGTGTTCGAGCTGGAGGTCGTTGTCGGCGACGCGCCCGACGCCCATGCGGCGGCCGCCCGGCCGGAACGACAGCGGCTTCTCGAACGAGCGCTCTGGCCCGGTCACGCGCGCGAGCACCTGCACGTCCGCCGCCGCAAGCGTCTTCGCCTTCGGCACCGCGTCGGCCAGTTCGACGCCTATGCGCGCGGCCTCGTCCTGCCGCTTCAGCTCCTCCTCGAACTCGCCGTAGGTCGGGTCGACGGCGATGCCGGAGGTGAAGATGTCGGCGCTCGTCTCGACCTTGATGGGCGCGAGCGTGCGGTAGCGGCGGTCGTTGACGTGGTCGATGGCCGCGGCCAGCACCTCGTTCTCCAGCTCCTTGATGAACTCGGGCGGGGCCTCGGAGTGCGTGCCCCACTCGACCTTGAGCTTGAAGAGGTGCGGCGCGATGCGCCGGCCCTCCGAGTCGTTGCGCGCGCGCTCGTCCACGAGGTGCTTCATCCGCTCGATGAGCTTGGTGGTGGTGAAGCCGGCCTGCGCGTCGGCCTCGCGCCCGAGCTTGCGGTCGACGACCGAGCCCATGCCTTCGAGCACGCGCCGCATCAGGCGCTCGACCAGCGCCTCGTCACGCTTCTTCTCTTTCTCTCCGCTCATATGGGCGTCCGCGACAAAACCGCCGGCAAGTCCGGCGGCCGAAAGCCTGGAACAAGGGGGAGGGAAACTTTGTATCGCCTGGAGAACCTGCGCTCATTCTAGCCGAAAACGAGGGGCGTGCGGAAGCGCGCGAAAAAGTTGTGAGAAAGAGGATAGGAAAGGGACATTCGGGCGGGCTTCAGAAACCCCTCTGCCGCGCCGCCTCGTAGAGGACGACCGCGAGCGCGGCGGCGACGTTCAGGCTCTCGACCGGCCCGCGCATCGGGACGCGCACGCGCTCGGCCGCGGCGCCCAACTCTTCGTCAGAGAGCCCGCCGGCCTCCGGCCCGACGACGACGGCGCGCGGCGGCGTCCAGTCGACCTCCGTGTGCAGCGCCGAAGCCCCTGCGGCCGTGGCGACGGCGCGGACGCCGCGCGCGGCGCACCACCGGAGCGCCTCCGCGAGCGTCGGCCCCGTCCAGAGCGGCAGCCTGAAGGCGGAGCCCATCGAGCCGCGCAGCGCCTTCGCCGAGAGCGGGTCGGTCGAGCCCTCCGTGAAGACGGCGCCGGTCGCCCCCGCCGCCTCCGCCACCCTCAGCATCGCGCCGGCGTTCGAGGGGTTGTTCGCGCGGTGGCAGACGACGACGAGCGGCACGCCGGCCGCGCCCTCCAACACCTCGCGCCCCGTCCGCGGCCGCCGCGCCAGCGCGACGACCCCCTGCGGCGTCCTCGTGTCCGAGACGGAGCCTAGTACGTCGTCCGAGACAGGCAGGACGGCGGGACAGACTTCACGAAGCCTCTCAAGCAGCGACGCCCCGCGGGCGTCGTCCTCGACGCCCCGCGCGTAAAGCGCCAGCTCGAACCCCAGGCCGGCGCGCACGGCCTCCTCGCAGAGCCGCACGCCCTCGACGAAGACCAGCCCCCGCTCGCGCCCCTCGCGCGCCGCACGCGCGCGCTGCGCCTGCGGGTTCCTGCGGCTCGTAATGGCCTCTCTCATTTCGTCAGTCCTGCTCCGGCTCTATCTCGACCCACACCGGCCAGTGGTCAGAGACGCCGCGTGCGCGAGCGACGCCCCAGCGGAGGACGCGCGCGCGGCGGGTGAAAATCCAGTCGAAGTGGTGCCGGATGAAGCCCGAGCGCCAGGTGGCCGTCCCCGTCGGGAGCGGCGTCGCGTAGCCGCGCGATTCGAGGAGGCCGCGCGCCGCGCGCCGCGCCGCGTCGTCGAGCGTGTTGAAGTCGCCGAGCAGGACGGCGGGCTCGTCAAGACGGTCTGCGAGCGCGAGCACGGCGCGGTGCTGTTCGAGCTGCCCTTCGACCGAGGCGTGCGTGTCGATGTGCGCGTTGAAGACGTGCAGCCGCCGGCGCCCGAACGGCACGGACGCCGACACCGCGAGCCGCGGCCGCCAGGGGCACTCGCTCCAGGGGAGTTCGATGCGCGCGGCCCCCGCGAGCGGCAGGCGGCTGAGCAGCGCGACGCCGGTGTCGCCCGACTCGCCGCGCGAAATCCTCTCCTCGAAGTCGAGCCACCAGCGGCGCTCCTTCGGCTCAACGTCCGCGGGCGTCGGGACGTGCGCGCGGACGTAGTTCATGCCGAGCGCCGCGGCCAGCTCGCGCGCGACGTTGCGCCCGCCCGCGCGCGCCGTCCCGCGGTCGGCCTCCTGCAACGCGACCACGTCCGCCGCCGGCATCAGCGCGCCGCCCGAGAGAACCCGCGCGGCCCGCCCGATGTTCCCGCCGACGAGCCGCGGCCTGCGACCCGGCCACCCGAGCCCGACGCGCCGCAGCAGGCTCCCTCCGATGAGGTGCGAGCCGACGGCGTAGCGTATGTTGAAGGTGACGACCACGAGCCTCCCCACGTCCGCGGCCGCCCCGCTCGCGGGCGCGAAGTCGCCGCGCTCGATTTCGAGGGCGTGCGTCCCGGTGGCGGGGCTTTCGGGCTGTGCGGTCGCGGTCATCTCGGCCGGCAGGCTTGGCGCGCGCCGGGGCCGTGTTGCACAATCGGCGCGCGAAAAAAAATTAGTAGAACGGACGGAGATTATAAATGAATCGCCGCGTCATCGCCGCCGTCAGTGACATGCTCTTCGCGTCGAAGATTCGCGGGACGGCCGAGCAGTTGAACGTGACCGTCGACTTCGCGCGCACGGAGGCCGGCCTCTTCGACTACGCGAAGACGGAGGTGCCGTCGCTCTTCATCCTCGACCTGCAGGACACGCGCCTCGACCCCTTCGCGCTCGCCGCGCGGCTCAAGTCGGACGAACGCCTCCGCGAAGTCCCCGTCGTCGCCTTCTTCTCGCACGTCGAGACCGAGCTGCAACGCCGCGCGCAGGAGGCCGGCGTCGAGCACGTCCTCCCGCGGTCGGTCTTTTCGAGGAACTTGGCCGAAATCCTGCGCGGGGAACTTTAGCGGAAACAATCGAACACAGAGACACGGAGGCGCAGCTTAGTGCACTAAGCTGCGCCTCCGTGTCTAATGTCTCTGAAAGTTTTCAGCCGACGGGCGTGGGCGCGATGGCCCCGTGGATGGCGCGCACCTCCTGGACGAGCCGCTCGTACTGTTCGAGCGTGAGCGACTGCGCGCCGTCGGAGAGCGCGCGCTCGGGCTGGTTGTGGACTTCGATGATGAGCCCGTCGGCGCCGACGGCCACCCCGGCGCGCGCCAGCGGCGTCACCATGTGGTTCTTGCCGGTGCCGTGCGAGGGGTCGATGACGACGGGCAGGTGCGAGATGCGCCGGACGGCCGGCACGGCCGCGAGGTCGAGCGTGTTGCGCGTGTGCTGCGCGAAGGTGCGCACGCCGCGCTCGCAGAGGACGACGTTGTAGTTGCCCTCGGCCATGATGTACTCGGCCGCGAGCAGCCACTCGTCGAGCATCGCCGAGAGCCCGCGCTTGAGGAGCACCGGCAGCCGCGAACGCCCCGCGCGCTTGAGCAGCGAGAAGTTCTGCATGTTGCGCGCGCCGACCTGGAACACGTCGGCGTACTTGTCCACGAGGTCGGCGCTCGCCTCGTCAATCGCCTCGGTGACTATCTTCAGCCCGAAAGCCTCGCGCACCTCGGCCAGCAGCTTCAAGCCCTCTTCGCCGAGCCCCTGGAAGGCGTAGGGGCTCGTGCGCGGCTTGAACGCGCCGCCGCGGAAGAAGCGCGCGCCGCTGCGCTTGACCGCCTCGGCGATGGCGAAGACCTGCTCGCGGTTCTCGACGGCGCACGGGCCGGCGATGATGGCCAGCTCGTCGCCGCCGATGGTCGCGTCCCCGACGCGCACGGCCGTCTTGTCATGGCGCAGGTCGAGCGTGACGAGCTTGTAGGGCTTGGTGACGCGGATGGCCTCGGCCACGCCGGGCAGGTTCTCGAAGGGCGTGATGTCTACCTGGCCGGGGTTGCCGGTGACGCCGATGGCGGTGCGGCTGGCGCCGGGCATCGTGTGCGGGCGGTAGCCGAGTTCGGTGATGACGCGCTCGACCCCGCGTATCTCCTCGTCGGTCGCGTCGGGCTTCATTACGATGAGCATCTGTTCACCTCAAGAACTTAATCAGTCCGAATAATTCGTCCGCCCGGGCGGCTCGCGCGCGGCGGGTCGTCTGACCCCGCGCCGGACGTTAGTGCAAGGCTTGTGCCTCTGGCGTGAGGCCGGCGGCTCACATCCTCTCGGGCACCCCGATGCCGAGCGTGGCGAGCGCCGCGGTGAGCCGCTTGCGCACGAAGTCTGTGACGTAGACGAGGACGGCGCGGCGCGCTTCGTCCCGCTCTTCGAGGATGCGGTTCTCGTCGCGATTGTAGAAGAAGTTAAATGCCTGTGCCAGTTGGAAGGTGTACTTGGCGAGGTGCGCCGGCTCGGCCGAGTTCGCCGCCTGCGCGAGCACCTCGGGGAGCCGCGCCGCCAGCGTCACGAGCGCCCAAATCTCGCCGCCGACCTCGCCCTCGAAGACGCGCGCAACGCCCCCGGCAGGCTCGCCGCCCTCGCGCGCGGCCGCCGCGACCGTGCGTTCTGCCGATTCGAGCTCGCCCTCTGGCAACTTGCGAAAGATGGAGTTGGCGCGCACGGCCGCGTACTGGCAGTAGGGGCCGGCCTCGCCCTTCGTCGAGAGCGCCTCCTTGAAGTCGAAGACGATGACCGTGTTCCGCGTCCACTTCAGGAGGAAGTAGCGGAGCGCGCCGACGGCGAGCGCGTGCGCCGCCTCCTGCTGCTCTTCGAGCGAGACGGCGGGGTGGCGCTCCTGCACCTCGCGGAGCGCGTTCGCTTCCAGCGTGTCGATGAAGTCGTCGGCCTTGACGCCGAGGCCGCGCCGGCCGCTCATCTCGACGAAGGGGCGCGCCTTCTCTTCGGCGCTCAGCTCAAGCCCCAGCTCTTCGGCGGCGGCCGGCGAGAGGGTGACCATCCCGTAGGAGAGGTGGACGCTCGCGCCCTCGCCGACCTGCGGGGCCACGGCCGCGACGCCGCGCTTGACGACCTCCTGCGGGTACGCCTGGCGCGTGTCGATGACGTTGTAGACGGTCGCGCCCCACCCGAAGTGCGGCGCGCCTTCGCGGGCCTCCGCCCGCTCGCTCGTCGTCGTCCAGACGGTGTGGCCTTCGGGCTCCGTGCGGAAGGGCTTGAAGTAGAAGTTGAGGTCCACCCGGCCGAGCTTCCAGAGCTGGTAGGCGATGTCCTTGCCCGTGTAGGTGATGGTGCCGTTCGAGCGGACGATGACCTTGTCGGCCTCGTGCTCGTCGCTGCCCTCGTGCGTCTCCATCGGCATGACCCAGCAGCCGCGGTTGCGCCCCCCCTCCTCGAAGCGGATGGCGCCCGACTGCTTCATCCGCTCGAAGGCGTGCGACCAGAGGAAGTGCAGGACTTCGGACTCGCGCGGCAGCAGGTCGTAGCCGATGCCGAGCCGCCGCATGGTGTCGAGGTGGCTGTGGACGACGCGGTTGACGACGTACTCGGCCAGCTCGGCCGTCTCGTTCCCGCCCTCTTCGAGCGCGTGCAGCGTCTCGACCCGCAGCCTCAGCCGCTCGGGGTCTTCCTTCGCGTCCGGGTCGCCGTCACGGTAGAAGAGGCCGACGCGCGCGTACAAGTCCCAGCAGTAATAGTCGAACGGGTAGCCCTCTTCGAGCGAGGCGTCGAGCGCGCGCACGTCCGCGAGCGACATCCGTTCGAGGTGCCGGAAGCCGACGACCACGTCCGCCACCTGCACGCCGGTGTTGTCGATGTAGTTGTGCACCTCGACGCGCTCGCCGTTGGCCCGGAGTATGCGGACGAAGGTGTCGCCGATGACCGAGTTGCGCAGGTGGCCGATGTGCGCGGCCTTGTTCGGGTTGACCGAGGTGTGCTCGACCATCCGCTTCGGGCGCGCGTCGTCGTCGTCGTCGGGCGGGCGGGAGGCTTCGAGCGCGGCCGCCGCCGGGCGGAGCCCCGCCAGCAGGCGCGCGCGGTCGTAGAAGAGGTTGATGTAGCCCGCGCCGGCGACCTCGACGCGCGCGACCTCTTCCGAGGCCAGAAGCTCCTCCTTCAGCTCCTCCGCGATGGCGCGGGGGTTGCGCTTCTCGCCCGTGGACTGCTTGATGCGCTTCGCCAGCTCGAAGGCGACGGGGAAGGCGAGGTCGCCCAGCTCCGTGCGCGGCGGGACTTCGGCCGGGACTTGTTCAAGCTCCACGCCGAACCGGGCGGCGGCCGCGGCGCGCACACGCTCGCGCAAAGACTGTTGCAGCTCTATCAGGTTCAATGGTTTCGCTTCCTCCCACGCCCTCGCCGGAAAAGCCGCAAGTATAGCGCAGCCCGTCAGCGCGGCGCTAATCAGTCGGCAGAAGGCAGTGGGCGGTGGGCAGTTGAAGAGGCGAGACGCCTTTCTTACGGCGGCGCGTCGCACGTATTAATGCCGCCGTAAGAAGCATCCTGCCTTCAACTGCCAACGGCCAACTGCCTTCTGCCTGCTAGTCGTCTTGCTTGACACTCCGCGGACGCGCTCTGCTACCATCCGGGGAGTTTCAATGCCCCTTGTGTCGAACCTTTTGGACGCGGAAGAGCTGCGCGGACGACTCCGCGCGGCGCGGGGCGCCTTCGTTCTGACGGCCGCGGGCGAACTCCTCCCGCTGCTCGGCGGTTAAGTGAAAAGGGATGCGGACGCTCTACTTCGACTGTTTCGCGGGCGTGAGCGGCGACATGACGCTCGGCGCGCTCGTCGCCGCCGGGGCGGACGCGCGCGAGCTAAAAGAAAGGCTCGCGCTGCTCGACGTGCCGGGCTACGAGGTGGAGTTCGAGCGGGTCGAACGCTCAGGCATCGGCGCGACGCGCGCGGTCGTGCGTGCGACGCGGGAGGAGAAGCGCCACCGCCACCTCTCGGACATCGAGAAGATAATCGGAGGCTCGCGCCTGAACGACTCGGTCAAGGGGCGCGCGCTGAAGATTTTCGGGCGGCTCGCCGAGGCCGAGGCGCGCGTCCACGGCGTGCCCGTGGGCCGCGTACACTTCCACGAGGTCGGGGCGGTGGACGCCATCGTGGACGTGGTCGGCGCCTGCATAGGCTTCGAGCTGCTCGGCGTCGAGCGCTTCGCCTCGTCGGCGCTGCACGTCGGCAGCGGGACGGTCGAGATGGAGCACGGGCGCTTCCCCGTGCCGCCGCCCGCGGTCGCGGAGCTTCTGCGCGGCGTGCCCGTCTACGCGACCGACGTGCGCGGCGAGCTGGTCACGCCGACCGGCGCGGCCGTCGTCTCGACCGTCTGCGAGAGCTTCGGCGCGATGCCCCTGATGCGCGTCGAGGCGACGGGCTACGGCGCGGGCACGCGGCAGTACGAGAAGTTCCCGAACGTGCTGCGCGTGTTCGTCGGCGAGACGGAAGAGGCGTCCGGGCCGCGCGGCGGCGGCGCGGGCGAAGAGCTTCTGATGGTCGAGACGAACCTCGACGACGTGTCGCCGCAGGTGCTCGGCCACCTGATGGAGCGCGCGTTCGCCGCGGGCGCGCTCGACTGCTTCTTCACGAACGTGCAGATGAAGAAGAACCGCCCCGGAGTGCTCGTCTCGATACTCTGCCGGCCCGCGGAGCGCGGCGCGCTGGAGGGCCTGCTCTTCGCGGAGACGCCGACGCTCGGCGTGCGCTCGTACGCGGTCGCGCGCCGCGCGCTGGAGAGGGAGGCCGTGACTGTCGAGACCGAGTTCGGTAGGATTGCCGTCAAGGTCGCGCGCAAGGGCGGGCGCGTCCTCGGCGCGACGCCCGAGTTCGACGACTGCCGCGAGGCCGCGCTCGCGCACGGCGTCGCGCTGCGCGACGTGCAGGAGGCCGCGCGCGCGGCCTTCCGCGGGCTGAAAAGTTAGGGGGCTTGCATGGCGACGTTCTTTTCCGCGACCGAGCCGGACGAAGGCTCCGGGGGCGAGACGCCCGCGGGCGTCGTAGACCTCGATAAGATAGAGCGGGGCGTCCGGCTCATCCTCGAAGGCGTGGGCGAGGACGCGGCGCGCGACGGACTCCTGCGCACGCCGCGGCGCGTGGCCGAGATGTACGCGGAGCTGACCCAAGGGATGCGCGAAGACCCGGCCGAGCACGTCGAGGCGCTGCCCGGCGACCGCCACGACGAGATGGTCATCGTCAAGGACATACACTTCGCGTCGCTGTGCGAGCACCACCTCGCGCCCTTCGTCGGCAAGTGTCACATCGCCTACATCCCGAAGGAGGGGCGCATCGTCGGGCTGTCGAAGCTGGCGCGCCTCGTCGAGACCTTCGCGCGCCGCCTACAGGTGCAGGAGCGGCTCACCTCCGAGATAGCCGACACGCTCTTCGGCGGCCTGAAGCCGGTCGGCGTGATGGTCGTCATGGAGGCCGAGCACACGTGCATGACCATCCGCGGCGTGAAGAAGCCCGGCGCCGTCACCATCACCTCGGCCATCCGCGGCGGCTTCCGCAAAGACCCGCGCACGCGCGCCGAGGCGATGGCTTTGATTCAGCAGAAATAAGCCGTCGGCATTCGGCAACCAGCATTCAGCTTTTGTTTTTTGACGGCGAGGCCGTTCATTCTTTTGACCCCGGCTTTCGAGTCCGGGATTGGCTGAAGGCTGACCGCTGACGGCTTCCGCACTTATGAAGACTTTTTACGTCACTACTCCCATCTACTACGCCAACAGCCTGCCCCACATGGGGCACCTGTACACGACCGTCGTCGCCGACTTCCTGACCCGTTACAGGCGGCAGCGCGGCTTCGAGACCTATTTTCTGACGGGGACGGACGAGCACGGGACGAACATCGAGCGCGCCTCGGCGCGGGCCGGGCGCACGCCCCGGGAGCACGTCGATTACATCGTCGGCGAGCTGAAGCAGATGTTCGCCTCCTTCGGGCTCGACGGCGCCCACGGCGGCTACGACATCTTCATGCGCACGACCGAGCCGTTCCACTACGAGGGCGCGGCCGAGTTCTGGCGGCGCGCCGCCGCGCGCACGACGCCGAAGGGGCGCGAGAACATCTACAAAGGTTTCTACGAGGGCTGGTTCTGCGCGCCGTGCGCGACGTTCAAGACCGAGGCCGAGATGCTGCCCGCGCCCGAGGAGGGCGGCGCGCCGCTCTGCCCCATCCACGAGCGCCCCCTGGATAAAGTTTCCGAGGAGAGCTACTTCTTCCGCCTGTCGGACTACGCAGAGGCGCTGCTCTCGCTCTACGAGTCGCGCCCCGACTTCATACGCCCCGAAGCGCGCCGCAACGAGGTCACGAGCCTCGTGCGCGGCGGGCTCGAAGACGTTTCGATAAGCAGGCTGAAGACCTCGGTCAGTTGGGCCATCCCCGTGCCCGACGACCCCAGCCACACGGTCTACATCTGGTTCGACGCGCTCATCAACTACATCACCGCGCTCGGCTGGGGGAGCGACGGCAGGAGGCGGGAGGCGGGCGACCTCTTCGAGAAGTTCTGGCCCGGCCTCCACGTCCTCGGCAAAGACATCCTGCGCCAGCACGCCGTGCTGTGGCCGGCGATGCTCATGGCGGCGGGCGTCGGGCTGCCCGCCGGCATCGTCTCGCACGGCCTGTGGCTCGACCAGACCGGGCGCAAGGGCTCGAAGACTCTGGGTAACGCGCTGGAGCTGCCCGTCCTCCTGCGCCACTTCCGCGTGGACGCCGTGCGCTACTTCCTGCTGCGCGAGATGTCATTCGGGCAGGACTGCAAGGTTGACTACGAGGTCATCCTCGAACGCTCGAACAGCGACCTCGCCAGCGGGCTCGGCAACCTCGTCAGCCGCACGCTGACGATGATTCACAAGTACTTCGGCGGCGTCGTCCCGGCCGACGAAATCCCGGAAGGGAAGCGCCTGCTGGCGAAGCGCGCGGGCGTCGACTCCGACGCGCAGGAGCTTTCGACCAGCCTCGAACTCGTGCGCGACCAGTTCGTGCAGAACGTCGAGGACTACGCCTTCCACCGCGCGCTCGAAGCGGCGTGGGGCATGATCGCGCGCGTGGACAAGTTCATCTCGGACGCGAAGCCTTGGGAGCTGGCGCGCGGCGAGGAGCAGCGCGAGACGCTCGGCGCCGTGCTCTACCGCTCGGCGGAGACGCTGCGCTGGCTGTGCGTGCTGCTCTACCCCGTCATGCCCGGGTCGGCCGCCGCCGTCTGGCGTCAACTCGGTCTGGAAGGCGACCCGCGGGCGGCCGACCCGACCGGACTCAAATGGGGCGGCCTGCCCGCCGGCGCGCGCGTCGGCGAGGTCGCGCCGCTCTTCCCCAGAATCGACAAGGCGAAAACGATGGCAGAGATAGAGAAAGAGATTGCGCAGAGGAAAGAGGCGAACGCCGGGGCGGTAGAGGGCGCCCCCGAGCACTCCGGCGCGCACGCCACGCAGGCGGCCGTGCCCGGCTCGCCGACCGCGACCGAAGCGAGGCCCGCCGCGCCGCCGCAGCAGGGCGCGACCGAGGCGCAGCCCGCGACGCCCGCGCAGGCTTCCGCACAGGCGGCGCCCGAGGGCGTCGCCACCCACATCACGATTGACGACTTCGTGAAGGTCGAGCTTAAGGCGGGGCAGGTGCTCACGGCCGAGCGCGTGCCGAAGTCCGACAAGCTCCTGCGCCTCACGGTGGACGTGGGCGAGGCGGAGCCGCGCCAGATTCTCGCGGGCATCGCCGAGCACTACGAGCCCGAGAAGCTGGTCGGCCGCAAGCTCGTCATCGTCTCGAACCTCAAGCCGCGCAAGCTCCGCGGCTTCGAGTCGCAAGGCATGGTGCTCGCCGCCTCCGTCGGCGAAGAAGGCCGCCCCGTCCTCGCCACCTTCGCCGAGGACGTGCCGAACGGGGCGAGGTTGAAGTAGGAAGTAGGAAGTAGACAGTAGACAGTAGGCAGTAGACAGTAGCGCTCCGCGCTGCGGTCGCTGCCTCTTCCACGCCGAAGTCCCGGCTGACTACGGTTCTTCTACTGTCTACTGTCTACTGCCTACTGTCTACTATGTTCGTAGATTCCCACGCGCACATCGACGGGGAGGAGTTCGACGCCGACCGCGACGAGGTCGTCGCGCGGGCGCGCGAGGCCGGGGTGCGCGCGATTCTGAACGTGGGGACGGGCGACCCGCACGGCGGGAACTTCGAGCGGGCTTTAGCTGTAGCGCAGAAATATGAAGGCGTTTATTTCGCGGTCGGCGTTCATCCGCACGACGCCAAGCTCTACGACGACGCGGCCGAACGGCGTGTGGCCGACCTCCTCCGCGGGGGCACCCGAGCGGTCGCGTTGGGAGAGATCGGGCTCGACTATCACTACGACCATTCGCCGCGCGACGTGCAGCGCGAGGTCTTCGCGCGCCAGTTGCGGCTGGCTCAGAGCCTGTCCCTGCCGGTCATCATCCACTCGCGCGAGGCGGACGAGGAGACGCTGAAAATCCTGCGCGCGGAGTATGCGGGGGCCGCGCGCGGCGGCGTCATGCACTGCTTCGGCGGCGGCCCCGACCTGGCGCAGGGGGCGCTCGCGCTCGGCTTCCACATCTCTTTCGCGGGCAACGTCACCTTCAAGAAGGCCGACGCGCTGCGCGAGGTCGCCTCGACAGTCCCGCCCGACCGGCTCCTCGTCGAGACCGACTGCCCGTACCTCGCGCCGGTGCCGCACCGCGGCCGCCGCAACGAGCCGGCCTACGTCGTCGAGACGGCGCGCTTCCTCGCGTCCCTGCGCGGCGTCGGCCACGAGGAGTTGGGCCGCGCGACCTCGGAGAACTTCGCGCGCCTCTTCGGCGTCGGGCCGGCCTGAAGCGTCGCGCGTCGCGTCCGGCCTTTTCCGCCGCCGCGGCGCAATCAAACTTTTCCTCCGCCGCCCGCAGATGTTATAAAGGCACGGTAGCCCGGCACGAGGAGGGCCCGGCCGCGCGCGCCGCGGCGGCCCCGCTACCCATCACTTACCAATGGCCCAGCAGAACTCATTCGACATCGTTTCGCAGGTCGAGATGGCCGAGGTCAAGAACGCGCTCGACCAGGCGATGAAGGAAGTCCGCCAGCGCTTCGACTTCAAGGGCAGCCGCGCCGAGGTCACGCTCGAAGAGAACGACCTCGTCCTCCACGCCGAGGACGAGACCCGCTTGCGGAACATGAACGACATCCTCCAGCAGAAGCTCGTCCGCCGCGGCGTGCCGCTGAAGGCGCTCTCCTACGGCCGCACGGAGCCCGCGGCCGGCGGCACCGTCCGCCAGCGCGCCGCCATCCAGCAGGGTATCCCCACGGACAAGGCCAAGGAGATCGTCAAGTTCATCAAGGAGACGAAACTCAAGGTGCAGGCCGCCATCCAGGGCGACGTCGTCCGCGTCACCGGCCGCGACCGCGACACGCTCCAGGACGTCATCGCCCAGCTCAAGGCGAAGGACTTCGGCATCAACATGCAGTACACGAACTACAGGTCGAACTAGTGAATGGTGAATGGTAAATAGTGAATGGAGAAAACCCGGCCCGCTTTCTTCTCCATTCACTATTTACCATTCACCATTCACTCTCAACATATGAACAGTCCCGGGAACACGGCGGCGGTGGAGGAGCGGCAGATGACCGCCAGGCACATCTTCAGCCTGGTGGCGTCGGAGCTGGCGCTCGTCGAGGAGGAGTTCGGGCGGCAGGCGCGGTCGAACATCCAAGTCATCGCCTACATCGGCGACTACCTGCGCGCCTCGGGCGGCAAGCGCGTGCGGCCGGCGCTGACGCTCCTCTCGGCCTCGGCCGCGGGCGGCGACGCCTCGCGCCCGAACGTCGTCCGCATGGCGACCGTGATGGAGTTCCTCCACACGGCCACGCTCGTCCACGACGACATCATCGACAACGCCGAGACGCGCCGCAACCGCCCCTCCATCAACTCGCGCTTCGGCAACCAGGCCGCCGTCCTGATGGGCGACTGGCTCTACATGTCGGCCTTCGAGACGAGCCTCCAGGAGCGCTCGCTCACCGTGCTCGACATCCTGACGGCCGTCACGCGGAAGATGACCGAGGGCGAGCTGCTGCAACTCACGCTGCTCGGCCGCGCCGACGTGACCGAGGAGCAGTACTTCGACGTGCTCCGCCGCAAGACCGCCTACCTCTTCAGCGCGTGCTGCGAGATAGGCTCCATCCTCGGCGGCGCGTCCCCGGCGCAGCGGCGCGCGCTGCGCGACTACGGCATGAACCTCGGCACGGCCTTCCAGCTCGTGGACGACCTGCTCGACTTCACCTCCGACGAGGACGCGCTGGGGAAGGCCGCGGGCGCGGACCTGCTCGAAGGCAAGGTCACGCTGCCCGTCATCTACCTGCTCGCGAAGGAGCCGCGGATGAGGTCGGCCGTGCAGTCGGTCATGCGCGAGGGCGCCTACGGCGAGGACGGCCGCGAGGCGCTCGTGCGCGCCGCCGAGAAGGCCGGCGCGGTCGAGCGCGCGCGCGCCTGCGCCGCCTCCTACGCCGAGGCCGCCGTCAAATCCCTCGAAGGCGTCCCCCCCTCGAAGTACACGGACGGCCTGCGCTCCATCCCGGCGTACATCCTGGAAAGGGAGACTTAGGGGTTTTAGATTTTTGATTTACGATTTGTGGGCTTCTGGAAAATCAAAAATCTAAAATCCAAAATCAAAAATTCCGACGATGCCTGACGAAAACCTTCTCGCCACGCTTGAGAACGGGCTGCGGCAGTCGCGCATGACGCGGTCGCGGCTGGCCGCGCGCCTCGCCGACCTTGAGGCGGAGGCCGAGCGCGTCCGCACGGAGTTGAACGAGATGGACGCCATCATCAGCCAGACAGAGGCGGCCATGTTCCGCATCCTCTCCTCCTCCTTCGGCGCGTCCCAGTCGTCGGCCTCGCCCTCCGACGCCGAGATCGAGTTCGCGCTGCGGCGCGACGCGGCGACCGCGCAGAGGATGCAGCAGCAACAGCAGCAGCCCCCGCCGCGCTCCCCCTACGCGCCGAGCCAGCCCGCCCAGCGCGAGCACGACTTCCGCCACCACATACCGCCCGTCCGCCCCGACACCGAGCCGAAGAGCGACCGCTTCTTCGAGCGCACCATCCCGCACGCGGCCGCCGTCCTGCTGCGCGAGTCGGGCGGGCCGCTCCACGTCAACGAGATTTACAACCGGCTGCTCGAAGGCGGCTTCCAGTTCACGGGGCAGAACCCGACCATCAGCATCGCCGTCTCGCTCAACCGCAACCGCCGCTTCCGCAAGGTCGCCCCAGGCACCTTCGACCTCACCATCCGCGACGCCGCGCAGGCGTCCTGAGCCCCTGTATAAATCAGAAAGTTTGAGGCGCGGCCTTCCACGTATAAAATTTCATACGTGGAAGGCCGCGCCCCCGCGCCTCCGCAGCAGACCGCTCACTCGTCGGCGCGCGACTACTGGGGCGCGGCGGCGATGCACTGCTTGCGATCCTGCCTGGCCTTCGCGTCCGCGTCCTTGCGCTCCTTCCCCTTAAGGGTCTTCGCCGCCTTGAGCGCGGCCTTGTAGTCCTCGTTGCACTTCTTCACCGCGGCGGTGTGCGCGGCGCTGTGCCGGGGCTTCGGCGTCTTGGCGAGCGCGGCCGGGCCGCCCGCGACGGCCGCCAGCGCGAGCGTCAACAAGGTCTTCGACAGAACGTTCTTCATCGTCATTCTCCTCTTCGCGTGTCTGAATTCTGCAAGGGGCAAGAGACCTGCGCGGCCTGCCCGCGGGGCTCGGTGGCAAGCCCCGCGCCACGGCGTGCGGAAGTTGAAGCGCCGCGCCGCCGCCGCAATTCGCCCGCGAAGCCGCGCCGCGCGCCGCCGGCCCGCGCGCTTACGTTGTGGCGCTTTGGCGCGCGCAGACCATTTAGCCACGGGCCGCGCCGCGTTCACGCCGCGCGCGCACCTGTGATAAGTTCTTACGCAAAGCTCCGCGATTAGAAGAGAAGAGAGGCTCCCGACGACTGATGCGCGCGATGATTCTCGCCGCGGGCTACGGCACGCGTTTGTGGCCGCTGACGATTGACCGCACCAAGCCCGCCATACCCTTCATGGGGCGGCCGCTGATCGGCTACGTCGCCGAGTACCTCGCGCGCCACGGCTTCGACGACATCGTCGTCAACCTCCACCACCAGCCCGACTCCGTGCGCGCCGCGCTCGGCGACGGGCGCGACTACGGCGTGCGCTTCCACTACGTCGAGGAGCCGGTCATCCTCGGCACGAGCGGCGCCGTCGGCAACGCGCGCCGCCTGCTCGACGACGGCGAAGCCTTCGTCGTCGTCAACGGCAAGATCGCCACCGACATCGACCTCACTGAAGCGCTCGCGACGCACCGCCGCGCGCGCGCGCTCGCGACGCTCGTGCTCCGGCCGAACCCCGCGCGCGAGCGCTATAGCACGGTCGAAGTGCGCGACGGCCGCGTCGCGGGCTTCGGCGGCTTCCCCGAGTCCGATAAGGCCGGCGCTGATAAGGCCGGCGGTGCGGACGCGCCGCTGATGTTCACGGGGATTCAGGTGCTCGACCCGCGCGTCTTCGACCTCATCCCGCCGGGCGTCTTCTCGCACTCGGTGACGGACGTGTATCTGCCGGCCATATGCCGCGGCGAGACGGTCGCGGCGCACGTCTCACGGGGCTCCTGGTACGAGCTTTCGACCGTCCGCCGTTACCTCGAAACGAGCGTCGCGCTGATGAGGCTGGAAGGGCGCGAAGTCGAACTCGGCCGCGGCTCCTCAATCGAAGAGGGCGCAAGCGTATCGGAGAGCGTGCTCTGGGAAGACGCGCGCGTCGAGGCCGGCGCGCGCGTCCGCCGCTCGGTCTTGGGCGCGGGCGTGCGGGTCGGGCCCGGCGAGGTCTTCGAGGACGTGGCCGTCGTCAGGGCGGAGCTTGCGCGCGGCGCGGAGCGGCCGGAGAAGGGGTTGCGCGGCGAGTTCCGCGGCGCAAATTTTGTCGCGCCAATACCGGAATGATACAATCGCCCCGCGCTTAAAAGCAGTAAAAGGCCGTCAAAAGTCGCTCCCGTCTGCCGCCGTCGCGGCCCGGAAGGGCGGAAAATTTTCCCCGGTCGCCCCTGAAGCTTCGCCCGATGCACCACCCTTCTCAGATAACGCCGAACGCCTTCCGCACCTCCGCGCACGAGCGTCTGGCGGAGTACGTCGTGCGCCTCGGGGGCGACGCCGGCAGGATCGTGGCGCTCACGCCCGACGCCTCGACGCGCGAATACTTCCGCATCCCGTGGAAGAACACGGCGGCCGTCGCGGCCGTCTACCCCGAGCCGTTCGACCCCGAGATACACCCTTTCATGGACGTGACGCGCCTCTTCGCGGAGGCGCGTCTCCCCGTGCCGGAAATCCTCGACGTAGACCCCCTGAACGGCATCATCGTGCAGGAGGACTTCGGCGACCGGCAGCTCCGCCGCGTCTACGAGTCGGCCTCCGAGGACGAGCGCGAGTCGTATCTGGAGCAGGCCGTCTCGCTCATCGCCGACATACAGGCCGCCACGGCGCTCGCGGGCGAGCGCAAATCCATCGCCTCGCGCCTCGCCTTCGACGAGGCGAAGCTCTCCTGGGAGCTGGACTTCTTCGTCGAGCACTTCTTCAAGAGCCTGCGCGGCGAGACCATGAGGCACGGCGACGAGGCGCAACTGCGCGCCGAGCTGAACGACGTGGCGGCCGAGCTGGCCGCGCGCCCGCGCGTGCTCTGCCACCGCGACTTTCACACGTCGAACCTGATGGTGGACGGGAAGGGGCGCCTGCGCGTCATCGACTACCAGGACGCGCGGATGGGGCCGGCGAGCTACGACCTCGTCTCGCTGCTGCTCGACCGCCGCACGACGCTGCCCTCGCTCGCGGAGGTGCGCGAGCGCCGCCTCTTCTTCCTCGAAGAGCGCCGCGCTCGCGCGCTCGACGACATCGACCCGGACGACTTCGCCTACGAGTTCCGCCTGATGGCCGTCCAGCGCTGCCTGAAGGCGACGGGCACCTTCTCCTACCAGACGGCGGTCGCCGGCCGCGGGGAGACTTACGCGCAGTTCATCAACCCGACGCTCGAAATCGTCGTCCAGGCGGCCGAGTGGCTCGGCCGCTTCCCGCTCCTGCGCGCGACGCTGCGCGAGCGGCTCGACGGCTCGGCGCCCGCGGGGGCGGAAGGCGGCGGCTGACTTTTTTCGACCCCGCGGGCTGACTCCCAGACACCGACGCTCCCAAACGAACATGCAACAGGTCTACATCAACCAGCTCTCGCGCCACGCCGGGGAAGAGGTCACCGTCCGCGGCTGGCTCTACAACATGCGTTCGAGCGGCAAGCTCATGTTCCCGCAACTGCGCGACGGGACGGGGCTCGTCCAGTGCGTCGTGCTCAAGAAGGCGGTCGCGCCCGAGGTGTGGGACTCGCTCGGCCACCTCGGCCAGGAGTCGGCCGTCACGGTGCGCGGCACCGTCCGCGAAGACTCGCGCGCGCCCGGCGGCTTCGAGATAGACGTGGCCGACGCCTCGGTCTTGCAGCGCGTCGAGGGCTACCCCATCACGCCGAAGGAGCACGGGACGGAGTTCCTGATGGACCACCGCCACCTCTGGCTCCGCTCGCGCCGCCAGCACGCCATCCTGCTCGTGCGCCACACCATCGTCAACGCCGTGCGCGACTTCCTCAACCGCGACGGCTTCGTCCTCTGCGACACGCCCATCCTGACGCCCGCGGCGTGCGAGGGCACGACGACGCTCTTCGAGGTTGACTACTTCGGCGACGAGAAGGCGTACCTCTCGCAGTCCGGGCAGCTCTACAACGAGGCGACCGCGGCCGCCTTCGGCAAGGTCTACACGTTCGGCCCGACCTTCCGCGCCGAGCGCTCGAAGACGCGCCGCCACCTGACCGAGTTCTGGATGGTCGAGCCCGAGATGGCCTACGCCGCGCTCGACGACGTGATGGACCTGAGCGAGCGCTTCCTCTCGTCAATCGCCGTGCGCGTGCTCGAAGAGCGCCGGGAGGAGCTGAAGGTGCTGGAGCGCGACACGGCGAAGCTCGAACAGATAGTGCCGCCCTTCCCGCGGCTGCACTACGACGAGGCGGTCAAAATCCTCCACGAGGGGCATGAGCGCGGCGAGGTGGAGCAGCGCTTCGAGTGGGGCGGCGACTTCGGCGCGCCCGACGAGACATACATCTCCTCCCGCTTCGACAAGCCCGTCATGGTTCACCGCTACCCCGCGGCCGTCAAAGCCTTCTACATGAAGCGCGACCCCGAGCGCGACGAACTCGCCCTCGGCGTGGACGTGCTCGCGCCCGAGGGCTACGGCGAAGTCATCGGCGGCGGCGAGCGCGCCACCTCGCTCGAATTCCTCGAAGGCCAACTCGACAAGCACGAGCTGCCGCGCGAAGCCTTCGAGTGGTACCTGGATTTGCGGCGCTACGGCAGCGTCCCGCACGCCGGCTTCGGCATGGGCGTCGAGCGCTGCGTCGCCTGGATGTGCGGCATCGAGCACGTCCGCGAGACGATCCCTTTCCCGCGCATGCTGTACAGGTTAAGGCCGTAAATCGTAAGTGGTGAATCGTAAACCGACCGGGTTGAC
>DASVWB010000067.1:0-2015 GCA_036389815.1 Pyrinomonadaceae bacterium
CCCCGCGTTCAACGCGTCAACGGCCGCGGCCAGCCGCCCCAGCCTGTAACGCCTGTACGCGAACGGCGCCTGCGAGAGCGCCGCCAGCAGGAGCAGCACGAGCGCGATCTTCTTCCGGCGCGTCATCGTTTAAGACGTGACGTGTGACGAATGATGAATGAGAGGCACGCTGTTTTTAATCCGTCTCGCATCAGTCGTCTTCAAAGTCTACGGAGGCGACGTGTTCGCTTATGCCGCGGCCGAGTTGCGCGACCGACTGGTGTTCGGGGTGCGCGTCGTAGGCTCGGAGGGCGTCGCGGTCGCGGAAGGTGGCGACGAGTCCCGTGTGGTAAGAGCGCGGGAGGCCGAGCACGTCGCGGCCGACGGCGAAGCTCTGAATCTCCGGGACGAGGCCGGCGAGCGCGCGCAGGCGCGCGACGTGCTCGCGGCGCTGCTCTTCGCCGACCTCGGGCTTGTACTTCCAGACGACGATGTGCGTCAGCATTCTTCTCAAACCCCGCCTTCTCTTGAAATCTCTGCGAGCTTCTCGTTGAGCAGTTCCCACGCGCGGCCGACGTGCCGCTCTTCGGTGCGGATGTTCCCGACGGCGAGTCGGAGCGTGAAGACGCCGTTCAGCTTCGTGTGCGAGAGGAACGCCTCGCCGGTCGCGTTGACGGCGTCCATCAGCCGCCCGTTGAGCGCGTCGAGCCGCGCGGCGCGCGCCCCTTCCGCCTCGCCTTCGTTCCCGGGGCGGGCGCGGAAGCAGACGACGCTGAAGGGGACGGGCGCGAGCAGTTCCCAGTCGCCCGAGCCCTCGACCCAGCCCGCGAACTCGCGCGCGAGCCGGCAGTGCTCGCGGATGCGCGCGGCCAGCCCCTCGTGCCCGAAGTAGCGGAGAATCATCCAGAGCTTGAGCGCGCGGAAGCGGCGGCCGAGCTGCACGCCGTAGTCCGAGCCGTTGCGCACCTCGCCCTGCTCGGTCGTGCGCAGGTACTCGGGCGTGAGCGTGAAGGCGCGGCGCAGCACGTCGAGCCGCCGGCTGTAGAGCGCCGAGAGGTCGAAGGGCGTGAAGAGCCACTTGTGCGGGTTCGTCACGAGCGAGTCGGCGCGCTCGCAGCCCGCCAGCACGTGGCGCATCTCGGGGACGACCGCCGCGGAGCCCGCGTAGGCCGCGTCCACGTGCAGCCACAGGCGCTCGCGCTCGCACACGTCGGCGACGGCCGGCACGGGGTCGACGCTCGTCGTCGAGGTCGTGCCGACGGTCGCGACGACGCAGAAGGGGAGCGCGCCCGCCGCGCGGTCTTTCTCGACCAACCCTTTCAGCGCGGCCGCGTCCATGCGGAACTCGGCGTCCGCCGGCACCTTGCACAGGGAGCGCTGGCCGAGGCCGAGCGCGATGAGCGACTTCTCGACCGAGGAGTGCGCCTGCTCGGAGGCGTAGACGCGCAGCAGCGGGAGGTCCGCGCGCCCGCTCATCCCGTCCTCGCGCACGCGCAGGGCGAGGGCCTCGCGCGCGGCGGCGACGGCGTGCATGGTGGCGACCGAGGCCGTGTCGTAGATGACGCCGCCGAACTCTGCGGGGAGCCCCAACAACTGCCGCAGCCAGTCGAGCGCGACCTCTTCCAGCTCGGTCGAGGCGGGCGACGTGCGCCAGAGCATCCCCTTCGCGTCGAAGGCCGCCGAGAGCAACTCGCCGAGGATGCCGGGCGCGGAGGCCGTCGTCGCGAAGTAGGCGAAGAAGGAGGGGTGGTTCCAGTGCGTGAGCGCCGGCACGACGAGCCTTGAGACGTCGGCCAGTATCTCCGACATCGGCTCGCCCGTGCGGGGCGGCGCGGCGGGCAGTTGCTCGCGCAACTCGCCCGGCCTCACCTGCGCGAGCACGGGGTAGCGCTCCACGTGCGAGAGGTAGTCGGCGAGGAAGTCCACGGCCTCGCGGCCGAAGCGGCGGAACTCCTCCGCGCTCATGTCGCCCGACTCCGGCGCGAAGCCGTCGGCGCGGTCTGGTGCTCGGCTCATGGCCCGACAGTATAACGCGA
>DASVWB010000068.1:0-4052 GCA_036389815.1 Pyrinomonadaceae bacterium
CATCTCGCGCCGCTCCTCGACGGTGAAGAGCGCGCGCTTCTCGGGGTTGACGAGGACGGCGATGATGATCTCGTCGAAGAGCTTCGAGCCGCGCTCGATGATGTCGAGGTGGCCGTTCGTCACGGGGTCGAAGGAGCCGGGGTAGATGGCGCGTCGCATACGGTAGTCGGCAAGGGAAGAACCGGCAGGGAAGTTAGCACAGCGCGGAGACGTTGGACAATCAATACGGAAACGGTATGGTCGGCCTCCGGCCTCTTATTCTTGACACGCGTGCCCCCGGGTGTTTCAATACCGTTGCAAACGTGGTGAGTTAAGGCGACTTGCGGCCACGTAAAATAAACCGCTAAACAGCTCGGCGCGCCTCCCGTTGGGGGCCGTTAGAAAAAAGGCTTTCGACGAAGAGCCCCGCGTTGTTTGGCGCGGGGCTTTTTGCGGGCACACGGCTGAAGACATGAGCAAATTCCTTGAGACCTTGAGAGAGCGGGTCGTCGTCTTCGACGGCGCGATGGGGACGAACTTGCAGGTGCAGAACCTGTCGGTGGACGACTACGGCGGCGCGCAGTACGAGGGCTGCCCCGAGTACCTGCTCGTCAGCCGCCCCGAGGCGGTCGAGCGCGTCCACGCCGGCTTCCTCGAAGTCGGCTGCGACGTTGTCGAGACGGACTCGTTCGGCGGCATCCCCTACGTGCTCGACGAGTACGGCATCGGCCACATGGCCTACGACCTGAACGTGAAGGCGGCGCGGCTCGCGCGCCGCGTCGCCGCCGACTTCTCGACCGGGGGGCGCCCGCGCTGGGTCGCCGGCTCGATGGGGCCGGGCACGAAGTCGCCGACGCTCGGCCACGTCACCTACAGGCAGGTGAAGGAGGCCTACGGCGTGCAGGCGCGCGGCCTGCTCGACGGCGGCTGCGACCTGCTCGTCGTCGAGACCTGCCAGGACTTATTGCAGACGAAGGCGACGCTCGCCGCCATCTTCGAGGAGTTCAAGCGCCGCGGCGGCCGCGTCCCCGTCTTCGCGCAGGTGACCATCGAGACCTTCGGCACGATGCTCCCCGGCACCGAGATCGCGGCGGCGCTCACCGCGCTCCAGCCGTTCCCCATCGACGTCATCGGCATGAACTGCGGCACGGGGCCGCGCAACATGGCCGAGAGCCTGCGCTACCTCTGCGAGAACGCGCCGCTGCCGGTCTCCGTGCTGCCGAACGCGGGGCTGCCCGAGGTCGTCAACGGCGAGATGGTCTACGACGAGACGCCCGAGACCTTCGCCGCGCAGGTCGAGCACTTCACGAAGGACTTCGGCGCGAACGTCGTCGGCGGCTGCTGCGGCACGCGCCCCGAACACCTCAAGCTCCTCGTCGAGCGCGTGTGGGGGCTCGCGCCGAAGCCGCGCGGCGTGCGCGGCGTCCTGCCGGCGGCCTCCTCCATCTTCATCCAGCAGCCCTACGCGCAGGACGCCTCGTTCCTCATCGTCGGCGAGAGGGTCAACGCCTCGGGCTCGAAGAAGATGCGCGACCTTTTGAACGCGGAGGACTGGGACGGGCTCGTCTCGCTCGCGCGCGAGCAGGAGCGCGAGGGCGCGCACGTCCTCGACGTGAACGTGGACTTCGTCGGCCGCGACGGCGTGCGCGACATGCACGAGCTGGCCTCGCGCCTCGTCACGCAGGTCAAAGTCCCGCTCATGTTCGACTCGACCGAGTGGGAGAAGATGGAGGCCGGCCTCCAGCACGCGGGCGGCAAGTCCATCCTCAACTCGACGAACTACGAGGACGGCGAGCCGCGCTTCAAAAAGGTCGTGGGGCTCGCGCAGGAGTACGGCGCGGCCGTCGTCGTCGGCACCATCGACGAGGAGGGCATGGCGCGCACGGCCGAGGGCAAGTTCAGGATCGCCGAGCGCGCCTACAAACAGGCCACGGAAGAACTCGGCTTCCCCGCGCACGACATCTTCTTCGACCCGCTGGCGCTGCCCATCTCGACGGGCATCGAGGAGGACCGCCGCAACGCCGCCGAGACCGTCGAGGCGCTGCGGCGGATAAAGGCGGAGCTGCCCGGCTGCCACACCATCCTCGGCGTCTCGAACGTCTCCTTCGGCCTCAACGCCGCCTCGCGCGTCGTCCTCAACTCCGTCTTCCTGCACGAGGCGGTCGAGGCCGGGCTCGACTCGGCCATCGTCAACGCGTCGAAGATCGTCCCGCTCAACCGCATCCCCGAGCGCGAGCGCGAGGTGGCGCGGCAGCTCGTCTACGACGAGCGGCAGTTCGAAGGCGACGTCTGCACTTACGACCCGCTCGGCGAGTTCACCACGCTCTTCGAGGGCGTCAAGGCGAAGAAGGAGCACAAGGTCGACGACAGCCTCCCCGTCGAGGAGCGCCTCAAGCGCCACGTCATCGACGGCGAGAAGGTCGGGCTCGAAGACAACCTGAAGCTCGCGTTGGAGACCCGCCCCGCGCTCGACATCATCAACAACGTGCTGCTCGAAGGCATGAAGGTCGTGGGCGAACTCTTCGGCAGCGGGCAGATGCAGCTCCCCTTCGTCTTGCAGTCGGCCGAGGTGATGAAGGCGGCCGTGCGCTTCCTCGAACCCTTCATGGAGAAGGTGGGCGGCGCGACGGCGAAGGGGACGATGGTGCTGGCGACCGTCAAGGGCGACGTGCACGACATCGGCAAGAACCTCGTCGACATCATCCTGACGAACAACGGCTACCGCGTCGTCAACCTCGGCATCAAGCAGCCCATCGAGGCCATCCTCAACGCCGCCGAGGAGCACAAGGCCGACGCCATCGGCATGTCGGGCCTGCTGGTGAAGTCCACGCTCATCATGCGCGAGAACCTGGAGCTGATGAACGAGCGCGGCATCCGCGCGCCGGTCGTGCTCGGCGGCGCGGCGCTCACGCGCAGGTACGTCGAGGAGGACTTGGAGTCGCTCTACGGGGGGCGCCTCTTCTACGCGCGCGACGCCTTCGACGGCCTGCACACGATGGACCTGCTCACCGGCTCCGGCGCGCACGCGGGGCCCGCGGCGCAGGCCAAAGCCGCGAAGGCCGGGGCCGGCAACGGCACGCCGTCTGACGCGGCCGACGACGCGGAGGAGCTGGTGGGCGAGGACGCGAAGCTCGGCGTCCGCGCGGCGCGCGCCCGGCCGCGCGGCGTGCTCAAGTCGCGCGAGGCCGCCTCGCACACCGCGCGCTCGGAGGTGAACCCCGACGCGCCCATCCCCGCCGCGCCCTTCTACGGCTCGCGCGTCGTCGGGCACGTCCCTTTGGAGCGCGTCTTCCGCTTCGTCAACGAGACGGCGCTCTTCAAGGGTCAGTGGCAGTTCAAGCAGGGGCGCAGGACGGCCGAGGAGTACCGCGCCCTCGTCGCCGAGAAGGTGCGCCCCGTCTACGACGAGCTGAAGCTCCAGGCCGAGCGCGAGGGCCTGCTCGTGCCGCAGGTCGTCTACGGCTACTTCCCGTGCCAGTCCGAGGGCAACGACCTCGTCGTCTACCACGACGACGGGCGGACGGAGCGCGCGCGCTTCACCTTCCCGCGCCAGCCCGCCGGCCGCCGCCTGTGCCTCGCGGACTTCTTCGCGTCGAGGGAGTCGGGGCGCGTGGACGTGGTCGCCTTCCAGCTCGTCACCGTCGGCCGCCGCGCCAGCGAGTACGCGCAGGAGCTTTTCCGCACCGACAACTACTCGGACTACCTCTTCTTCCACGGCCTCTCGGTCGAGGCGGCCGAGGCGCTGGCCGAGCTTTGGCACAAGCACGTCCGCGAGGAGTTGGGCATCGCCGGCCGCGACGCCGCCGAGCTTCCGAAACTCTTCCACCAGGGCTACCAGGGCTCGCGCTTCAGCTTCGGCTACCCGGCCTGCCCCGACCTCGAAGACCAGACCAAGCTCTTCGAACTGCTCGCGCCCGAGCGCATCGGCGTCGAACTCTCCGAAGAGTTCCAGCTCGTCCCCGAGCAGTCCACCTCCGCCATCATCGTCCACCACGAAGAGGCGAAGTATTTTTCCATAGACTGAGCCGGCGCCGCGCGCCGCTTGCGCGTGCTGCGCCGGTCTATTAACTTTG
>DASVWB010000069.1:0-10528 GCA_036389815.1 Pyrinomonadaceae bacterium
GGCGTTGCGGGAGGCGAGCGCGGGCGCGACCTTGTGCGCGACGAGGTTGAGCGGGAAGTTGAAGGGCGTGATGCCGAAGACGACGCCGCGCGGGAAGCGCTCCGTCCAGCCCGTGCGCCCCGCGCCCGTCGCCTGCCCGTCGAGGGGGACGACCTCGCCCGCGAAGCGGCGCGCCTCCTCCGAGGCGTGCGTGAAGGTCATCACGGCGCGCCCGACCTCCGCGCGCGCGGTCTTGACGGGCTTGCCGGCCTCAAGCGCGATGGTGCGCGCGAACTCCTCGGAGCGCGCGCGGATGCCTTCGGCGATTGAGCGCAAAGAGTCCGCGAGGTGGTGGCGCGGCAGCCCGCGCATCTCGGCCGCGGCGCTCGCCGCCGACGCGATTGACTCCTCCGCCTCCGCGGCGGACGCGACGGAGAAGCGCGCTATCAGCTCCGAGTTGTAGGGCGAGCGCACCTCGCGCCCGCGCGCCGTCGCGCGCCACTCGCCCCCGATGAGAAGCGGTCTGGTCTCCATCTCGTTTACCGGGTCAGAACCGCCCGCGGTAGCGGGTGGGCCGTTCATAAAGGGTGGTGTCGAGTCGCGCCGGGCCGCCCGCTACCGCGGGCGGTTCTGACCTGCCTGCTGACGAGGGCGTTTTGGTTGACGGTCATGGTGCCGGCCGTTACAATCCTCGCGCCTGTTGAAAGATTGCCCGGGGTCGAGTCTAGCAAACATGAAGTCACGCCGCACACAGTTCGCACGCGCCTTGCTCGCGCTCCTGTTCGGGCTCACGCTCTCGGCGGCGGCGCGCGCGCAGCAGCGGCCGCTGCTGACCGAGGACGTGGACGTGCTGGAGCCCGGCTCCCTGCGCATCCAGGTCGGCATCGACTTCGTTCAGGACGCGAAGTTCCCGACCTCGGGGCTCACGGGCGACCTCACGCGCGTCGGCGTCATCGGCGTCCACGTCGGCCTCTCGCCCAACGTCGAGTTCTCGGTCGAGGGCGTGGCGCAGAACTTCCTGAGCATCAACAGCCGCCGCGCGTCGGCCGTGCCTCTGGAGGTAGCGCCGGGGGCGAATTCGACCAACGACACGGGCGACTTCCGGCTGGCGACCAAGATCAAGCTCCGCAACGAGACGCGCCGCGGGCCCGCGCTCGGGTTCAAGTTCGGGGTCGAGCTGCCGAACTCGAACGAGGCGCGCGGCATCGGCGTCAACCAGACGAACGCCTTCGGCATGATGCTCGTCGGCAAGCGGTTCGGGCGCGACGGCCGGCTGAACGCCTTCGGCAACCTCGGCCTCGGCATCTACACCGCGCCGACGCGCCTCTTCACGCAGAACGACATGCTGCTCTACGGCCTCGGCGGCATCTTCCGCGTCAACAAGAGTGTCAACCTCGCCGCCGAGGTCCAGGGTCGCGCCAACACGCGCGGCGGCGCCGCGCCGCTCGGCACCGAGTCGCTCGGCGAGTTCCGCCTCGGCGTGCAGGTCAAGGCGGCGGGGCTCCGCTTCGACGCCGCCGGCATCAAGGGGCTGACCGAGTTCAGCCCGCGCTCCGGCATCACCTTCGGCGTCACCTACGACACGCCCTCCGTCTTCACGCCCGTCAAGTGAGTAGTGAATGGTGAATAGTAAATAGTTAATGGCGGCCGAGCGCGCCCTGCGGGTTCCCGACCGGCGGGGCGCATTTTTGTCTATTCACCATTTACCATTTACTATTCACCAATTACTATTCACCAACCCATGTTCGACTGGATCGCCGAACTCGTCCGCTGGCTGCACGACTTCATCAGCGAGGTGCCCATCTACGTCGCCGCGCCGGCGATGGTACTGATCGGCACGCTCGACTCGTCGCTCCTGAGCCTGCCCGAGATTAACGACTACCTCGTCGTCGCGCGCTGCTACAGCGACCCGAAGTCCGTCTTCTACTTCCCGCTCTTCGCCGCGGCCGGGTCGGTGCTCGGCTGCCTGCTGCTCTACACCATCATGCGGCGCGGCGGGCAGGCCGTGATGCGGCGGCGTTTCAAGGCCGAGAACATCGCGAAGGTCGAGAAGGCTTACGCGCGCTTCGGGTTCCTCGCGCTCGCGGTGCCGGCGATCCTGCCGCCGCCGATGCCGTTCAAGATTTTCGTCGCCACGGCGGGCGCGCTCGAATACCCGCGCTGGCGCTTCGTGCTGACCATCATGATCGCGCGCAGCCTGCGCTACGTCGTCGAGGGGACGCTGGCGGTCTTCTACGGCGAGCGCGTGCTCGTCTTCATGCGCGAGAACGGGCTCTACATCCTGAGCGGCGTCGGCGCGCTGCTCGTCGCGGGCGTCGGCGGCTACGTGCTCGTCAAGCATATCCGCGCGCCGCGCAGGACGGCGGTCGAGGTGGTCGAGGGGGCGGAGCCGGAGGGGAATCCCGGCGAGAAGGGGGCGGGCTGAGGCTTGAAGTGGCTGCTGCGTAAAGTGACGAACGGGCTGACGGCCGTCAAAGACTTTCTCGTCCCGTTCGGCGCGTTCGGGCTCTTCGCCATCGCGCTGCTCGACTCGGCGCTCGTCCCGCTGCCGGGCGGGCCGGACGCCGTGATGCTCCTGCTCTCTACGCAGAACCCCGCGCGGATGCCGCTCTACGCCGCCGGGGCGACGCTGGGGTCCGTCGCGGGCTGCGTCATCCTCTACTACATCTCGCGCGGCGCGGGCCGCCGCGCCCTCGACAAGTTCCCCGAGCAGAAGCGCGCGCGCGTGAAGGCGCTGGTCGACCGCTACGACGTGCTGTCGGTGCTCGTCGCGTCGGTGCTCCCGCCGCCGTTCCCCTTCAAGCTCTTCGTCATCACGGCCGGCGTCTTCCGCCTGAGCCTCGTGCGCTTCGTCCTGGCCGTCGCGGCGGGTCGCGCCTTCCGCTTCTTCCTCGAAGGCTTCCTCGCCGTGCGCTACGGCGACCGCGCGAAGGAGGTGCTGGCGGAGAACTACCCGGCCGTCGGCATCGGCGTGGCCGTGCTGCTCGTCCTCGTCTTCGTGCTGCCGCGACTGCTGCGGGGAAGAAAGGCGGGGGAGAGTGGGCAGTAGGCGGTAAAGACAAGTAGACAGTAGACGGTAGACAGTAGACAGTAGGCTCCGCTTTGCGGGGGAAGATGAAGGCCGTGGTGTACGGGCGACGAAAGCTTTTCTACTGTCTACTGTCTACTGTCTACTGTCTACCCCTTTTCACGCGCTGCCGACTTCGGACGCATTCTCGCTGGGCACGGGGAGCAGCTTCTTGAAGCGGCGCGCGCCGCTGAGGTCGCGGACGCCGTGGCCGTCGAGGTGTTCGAGCAGGCGGATGAAGACGCAGGCCGTGGCGAGCGCGTCGTCGCCCGCGCGGTGGCGCGAGCGGTGCGGGACCGCGAAGTGGTCGGCGAGCGCCGCCAGCCGGAAGCTCTTCAACTCGGGCAGGAGCTGGCGCGCGAGCGAGACGGTGCAGATGTGCGAGTTCATCATCCGGCGGCCGGGGAAGACGTGCCCGACCTCGTGGTTGATGAAGCGCACGTCGAAGACGGCGTTGTGCGCGACGAGGACGGCCGTGTCGGCGAAGTCGAGCCAGTCGGCGGCTATCTCGTCGAAGGTCGGCGCGCCGGCGACCATCTCGTCGCGGATGCCCGTGAGGTTGGCGATGAAGGGCGGGATGGGCATCAGCGGGTTGACGAGCGTCTGGAACTCGTCCACGATGCGCCCGTCGCGGACGCGCGCGGCGCCGATCTCCATCACGCGCGAGGGCGGCATCTTCGGCCCCGTCGTCTCGATGTCGAAGACGACGAACTCCGTCTCGGAGAGCGCGCGGCACTCGTCGTCCTCGCAGAGCACCTCGACCTCGCACGAGTCGCCGTCGCAGACGCGCAGCCGCCAGTCCTCGCCGATCAGTTCCGCGACGAGCGCGGCGGCGACCTTCGGCTCTAGGTCGGCCATCTCCAGCACGCAGGCGCAGACCTCGGTCGCGGGGGCGCGGCCGCCGCTGGAATGAAGCAGCCTGATGGTCTCTTCGACGAGGGGGGTGGCCGGCACGTCAGGGACGAGGTTGCGGAAGCTCTGCGTCTGCATCGGTCGGGATTGTAGCCGCGCCGCGCGGGAAAGTGAAGGTTTCGTGATGCAGCAACAGGAAGTCGTCGAGAGGTTCCGCCGCACGGGCGCGCTCCTGGAGGGGCACTTCGTGCTGACGAGCGGGCTGCACAGCCCGCAGTACCTACAGTGCGCGCTCGTGCTCCAGCACCCCTCGGAGGCCGAGGCGTTCGGCCGCGCCGTCGCCGAGCAGTTCGGCCCCGAGCGGGTCGAGACGGTGGCCGCGCCCGCCATCGGCGGCATCGTCATCGGCTGGGAGGTGGCGCGCGCCCTCGGCGTCCGCTCCATCTGGACGGAGCGCGAAGAAGGGCGGATGACGCTGCGGCGCGGCTTCACCGTGCGGCCGGGCGAGCGCGTGCTGGTCGTCGAGGACGTCATCACCACGGGCGGCTCGACGCGCGAGACGTGCGACGCCCTGCGCGCGGCCGGCGCGCTCGTCGTCGGCGCCGCCTCCATCATCGACCGCTCCGCCGGGCGCGCAGACGTCGGCGTCCCCCGCCTCGCCCTCGCCACCCTCGACGTCCCCGCCGTCTCGCCCGCCGACTGCCCCCTCTGCGCACAGGGCGTCCCCGCCGTCAAACCCGGCAGCAGGAAAAGCTGATTGACGGAAGGTCGCCGGCGAGTCTAACGAGGCGGGGAGTCCTTGGGGAGTGGGAGGTCGTAAGACAACCCCGCCGAAGCGTTCCTCGCGCACCACTCCTCCACGGCGTCGTGCGACACCTGCAACGCCCTGCGGACGGCCTCCGAGTCGTGAACCTTCAAAAACTTATGCAGTGCATGGTGGAGGCGCAGGAAGGTCGAGATTAACATCCGGTGCTGCCTGGGCCAGCCTGACCGCGCTGTCAGTTCGGCCGCGGCGCTCAGGGCCTCGCTGGCCAACTGCTGCCACTCGTCCCCCGGCTTGAGCGCCGAGAGGAAGGACAAAAACTGCGTCCGCACGGTCGTATCGGCGGGGTGCTCCGCCAGCCATTTGGCCGTCTGCCGGGCGGCGACCGCGCGCCGGGCTGCGAACTCCGCCGGGAGTTGGAGCAGAAAAGAGAGAAACTTCGTTCGTGCGTTCGGGTCGTTGGGATGGGTCTCAAGCCAGGCTGTAATCTGCGGGATGTGTGCTGACAGCTCCTTGGCAGGCGCGATGGTCAAGAGATAAGCCAGCAGCGTGCTGTCTAATTTCCACGTCAATTTCCCGCCCAACGCGTCGAGCATCCGGCCGACGAACGCGTCCAGTAATGGCTTCTCATATTCGAGCCGCTGTCCGAATATTGACGCGCGGGCGGGCGCGAGCGAAAAGTCGGCCGACCGAATCAGGGCGAGCATATCTAACTCTGCCGGGAACCCTTGCTGCTTCTCAAAGGCGTCGCGCAGGAACCATAACTGTAGGGCGGCCAGCCACCCCAGCGGCTCCGGCACCGCACGGCGGAGTAGCGTGTCTCGTAGAGGGCGAACCATCTCGGCACGCCCGAGCGTCCCGAACGCAGCCACAAGGTCGCACAGGTATCGAGTTTCGATGCTCGGCTCGTCTCGCCACTGTTCAGCCAGGCGGGCGGCAAAATCTTCGTCCCCGGAGCCTGGCGTCAGGCCCGCGGATGAGGACGAGTTCAGGCGAACCGCCAGACGCGCGACGTCTCGAATTGTCTCCGGGGCGATGACGGAAGCGGCGACAATCGAATCGCCCACTCCGACCCACGCCACGGGGCGCTGCTCCCAGGCCTCTCGGGCAATGACGGTATGGGCGGCGGTGATTGGCGCCCCCTGATATTCGAAGGCGGCCTTGGGGCGCTGGCCGATGCGGAAGATGCGCCAGCCGACGAAGTGCCTCATGCGCAGCAACTCGGTGCGGACGTCGGAGGTGCCGGGGACGCCGCCGGTCATCTCAAGCAGTTTGAGCAGCAGCGGCTCCGGGCAGGCTTCGTAGGCGCGGGAGAAGAAGCAGACGAAGAGGTAGGCGCGCATCTGCCACGGCAGGTCGGACAGGCTCCTCGCCGACGAGAGGTCGCGGCCGTCGGCCAGCGTCTGCCACAGCCGCTCGATTATCTCGCGGAAGGAGATGCCCGCCGCCGCCTCCATCGCCACAACCAAAAAATCCTCCTCCTCCCTGGAAGAGACGGGGCGCCCGTAGAGCGCGGCGAGCGACTCGCGCTCGTGCTGCGAGGTGCGGGCCATCTCGAACGTCTCAAGGTCACACGCGCGCTGGAACTGCGCCTTGTGCTCGTCGAGGAGGAACTGCGGGCTGGCGGCCAGCACGCCCACCTGAAACCCGGGCCGGTTCAGCTTCCTCAGCACCCCGAGCCACGGCGACTCCGCGTACAGCGGGTCGTCGAGCAAAAGCACCACCGGCCGGCCGAAGCCCTGAAGGCGCTCGACGGCCTGGACGTACTCGTCCGCCTCGCCCGGCGGCTCGTGCAGCCCGACGCCCGTGTCGGCAATCAGCAATTTCCCCGCGTCGACCAGCCGTGCCGCCACGCGCCGCGTGATCGTCGTCTTGCCGTCGCCCGGCGCCCCGGCCACGAACAGCGTCGGCAGCTTGCCGGCGCGGCCGATGCGCGCCACCACCTTGTCCAACACCTCCGCTTCGAGCGCCGCGGTCTGGTCGCGCTCGATGAACTTGATGGTCTCGTCGTGCCCGTGCGCCACGTCGCGCCAGTCGGGCTGGCGCGCGACGAACTGCTCGCGCTCAAGCTCGCGCTGCTCGGAGAGGAAGGTTCTGTCCACGAGCTTGAAAGGGGGCTGCCGCTGCGCGGCCGGCCGCCACGGGTCTATGGCCGCGTTAACGTCGGCCTGGTCGAGGCGGCGCGGGCTGAGGTCGAACGCCCTGGTCGTGGTCTCGTCCGTGGGGTCGAAGGTAATCAGGTTGTCGTGGATTAGCCGGCGCAGCCTCCCGAGCACCTGCGTCTGGCCGGAGGAGTCAATCTGGCCCCGCTCAAGGAGCACCCGCAGCGCCTCTTTCTCGGCGGCGAGGCGGGGGCCGGCGGGCTCCACGTCTATGACGTCGGCGGGGAGGTAGACGCACTCGAAGCGGCCCCACAGCGCCTCGAACAGAACCCCGTGCCCGGCGGCGTCAGCCTCGGCCTGCCACACGGCGCGGTCCGCACGTGACCCGGGCGGCTGTTTGAGTCCGTCCAGAAAGTGGCCGCGGACTTGGGACTTCAACGAAGCGGGGAGAGCGCCGCGCGCGGCGAACCTGGGGTCGGAACAGACCAGGCGGAACCGCAGCCGGTCACGCTCCGCCGCCGGCGCCCAAAGCCACTTCGGAGAAAATCCCTCCAGCACGCCGGCGAGCAAGGCGGGCTGGCCGATGGTCTCAACCCTTTTGCACTGGGTGAAGACGACCGCACCGCCGTCGCAGACTTCGTCGAGGTCTTCGCCCCAGTCATAACGCAGCCGGTGCGGCCAGTCCTCAAGGTCGAGCACGGGGTGGCGGACGGCCATCGCCGCCAGACGCGCCACGGCGTAGGCGGTCTGGTAATTGTAGCCCGCGATGCTGACGCGCCCCTGCCGCGTGGCGGAAAGCTCGCGCAGGCGCTCGTCGCTGATGAGAAACGGCTCGGTCACGCTGTAATCGTGGGTATCTCGGTGGCGCCTGCGGCCCGGCCCCGCTTCGACGGGAAGGCGAACGGGCGGGCGCGTGCGGCGTGGCAAATATACACGTTAGAAAGAATCCGTCCCAAATCTCAAGGAAGCCGCGCCGCACGCGGTGAGGAGAGACGCCCCGCGTGATCCAGTTCGCCGCCCGACGACGCGTTAGAGGTCTGGGCATAATTCAGGCGGACGAAACGGGGGGGGCGAGATGGACGTAGGCGGGCGTGTGTCGAAGGATGTAAGGCGAGGGCGCGGGCGGCTGAAAGTCAATTGCCTTGTGCTGTCGTACCTGTGCGTGGTGCACCTGTTGGCCGCGTCGGCGTTCCTGTTGCCGGTGCGGCCGGGCCTCGTCGCGCTGGCCGTCGTCACGTACTTCTCCATCGGGTTCAGCACGACCGTCGGGCTGCACCGCCTGTTGAGTCACAGGTCGTTTCAGTGCCCCAAGTGGCTGGAGTACCTGCTCGTGACGGCGGCGATGCTGACGGGGCAGGGGAGCCCTTTGCTGTGGGTCGCCAACCACAGGATTCACCACGGGCGCAGCGACCGCGAGGGCGACGTACACTCGCCGCGCCGCGGCTTCTGGTACGCGCACGTCGGGTGGATCATGGACGACGCCTCGACCGACCCGCTGGCCTACCGCAAGTACTGTAAAGACCTCGCGGGCGACGCCTACTACCACTGGCTTGTGCGCTACCGCCTCGCCCCGCAGGCGGCGGCCGTGGCGCTGGTTGGCCTCACCCTCGGGTGGTCGGCCGTGCCCCTCGTCTTCTTCCTGCCCGTCGTCTGCTGGATGCACAGCACGTACATGGTCAACTCCGTCTGCCACGACGCGCGCTTCGGCTCGCGCCTCTTCGAGACGCGGGAGGGCAGCCGCAACGTCTGGTGGGTCGGCCTGCTCGCGCTCGGCGAGGGCTGGCACAACAACCACCACGCGCACCCGCGCTCGGCCCGCCACGGGCTCGGCGCGCGACAGCTCGACCTCTCCTACCTCGTCATACGCCTCTTCGCCGCGCTCGGACTGGCGCGCGACGTAAAGGAAGCGCCCGCAGCCGCCGGCCTCCGCGCCGCCGCGGCCGGCGGAGGCGCGCCGCTTCAGGGCGGGGCCCCTCCGCGCGAAGGTGCGGCGCTGCGCGCGGCCTGAAGCGACGGGGCGCCGCGCGAACCCGCACCGCCGGTCGGCAGAAACAAGCGCCGGCACATTTAAGCGCACGTCACGCGGCGCGTGATCCCTTCGGCGCCCCCGCCACGCGTTAATGGTTTGAGCAGTCATTCCACTTTACTTTATTGAATCGTCAGGTTCTTTTGCGACAGTCCAACCGAGGCGTCGCCCTCGAACGCGGAGCGTGTGTCATCATGAGTCGAGTCAGACAGACCAGGCTGGAGCGTAACCAGCAGGTAGACAGGTTCCAGCTCTACAAGCCGTTCATCTTCTACGCGGCGGTCGTCGCCGCCCTCCAACTCGCGGTCGTCCGCGGCGGCGCGTCTTCGCCCGCGTCGGCCGCGGGGCTCTTCGTCTTGGGGCTCCTGACGTGGGGGCTCTACGAGTACGCCGTCCACCGCTGGGTGCTGCACCGCGAGCCGAAGGCCGAGGGGTTCAACCTGCCCGGCAACCTGACGCACCTGCGCCACCACGCCGACCCCGACTCGCTCCAGCGGCTGAACGTCCAACTGAGCGAGAGCCTGCCGGTCTGCGTCGTCTACTTCCTGCTGGCGTGGGCCGCGGCGGGGAGCTGGCAGGCGGCGGCGCACCTCTACACGGGGCTCATCGCGGGCTACTTCTTCTACGAGTACCTCGACTTTCAGGCGCACCACGGCACCTCGCGAGGCCGCCTCACGCGGTACTTCCGCAAGTACCACCTGCAACATCACCACTACGACGCGACCGTCCGCTTCGGCGTCACGTCGCCGCTCTTCGACATCCTCTTCGGCACGTACAACGTCGAGAGGAGGCGCGCCGCGGCGGGCGGGCGCGCGGCGCAGGCGGCCGGCGCGGGGCGCGGCCTTTCGTAAAGATTCACAGGACGAACAAGGGGATAAGGGAATAGATGAAAATCGCCGTCATCAGCACCTACACGCACCCGACGAGGCTCCCGCGCAAGGAGCGCGGCATCATGCAGTCGTCGGTGCCGGAACTAATCGCCTCGCTGTGCCCCGACCACGCGGAGGTCGAGGTCTATAACGAGAAGGAGTTGGACATCCCGCTCGGACGCGACTGGGATTTGGTCTTCTTCTCCTACCTACACTCTTACTACGAGCACACCAAAGTCCTCTCGACGCTGCTGCGGCGGCGCGGCGTCAAGACGGTCGCGGGCGGCCGCCACGCCGTCCACTTCGCCGACGACTGCGAGAAGTACTTCGACGCGGTCGTGACCGGCGAGCCCGAGTCGAACGTGCCGGCGCTCGTCGCGGACTTCGAGCGGGGCGAGCTGAAGAAGCGCTACGGCCTGCCGTCGGCCGGGCCCGCCGAGATTCGCCCGTACCGCTACGACCTCGTTGACTTCAAGACCAACAGGATACGCCTGCCCGGCATCGAGGCTTCGCGCGGCTGCCCGTTCACGTGCAACTTCTGCGTGCTGACGGGGCACGAGAAGTACCGTTACCGGCCCGTCCGGCACGTCTTAGACGAGATAGAGTTCAAGATGCGCTGGAACAAAAACTACTTCGGCCTGCTCGACAACGCCTTCTCGTTCCTCGACAACAACCTCGGCGGCAACCCGCGCTACCTGCGCGAGCTGTGCGAGGCGCTGATTCCCCTGAAGAAGACCTGGGGATGCGCGCTCACCTTCAACGTTTTGGAGGACGAGGAGACTGTGCGGCTGATGGCGCGCGCCGGGTGCCGCTACGTCTACACGGGGCTGGAGTCGCTCAACCCCGACTCCATCAAGGCGATGAACAAGG
>DASVWB010000070.1:0-6729 GCA_036389815.1 Pyrinomonadaceae bacterium
AGAAAAGGCGGCGGTCGCCCACGCGCGGGCGACCGCCGCCTCAGCCTTTCGTCCGCGAATGCCGCCTAGTCTACCGCGCGGTCGAGGTCGGCGCGGGTCAGGAAGCCCCCGATGAGGAAGACCAAGCCGAGCAGGATGTGGACGATGTGATCCATCGAGGCCAGCTCCAGCGTGCCCGGCAGGACGGCGAAGAGGCTCGAATCCCCGCCCCCGTGGTGCGCGGCCGGGACGCCGGCCACGCCGTGCGAGCCGCCGTGCCCGAGCAGGAAGCCGGCCACGCCGAGCAGCCCGTAGACCACGCCGAAGATGATGCAGAAGAGGCGCGCGCCGGAGAGCGTCCCGGCGAACCCGAAGTAGAGCGCGAGCGCGCCCGAGATGAGGTGCACGAGGTTGTGCGCCAGGCTCAGGTGCATGCCCAGCATGCCCGGGGCGAGGAAGCCCAGGATGCCGACCAGGATGAACACGACGCCCATGATTTTCGCGATTGTTCTGGCCATACGACTGTAGTTCCTCCTTGGGAAGAAAAGGTGGAGAGGGAGCCCGCCCCCTTATCCTTCTGCAAAGCGCCGCGGTCGGGGGCCGGCGGCGTCAACCTGGAAACGTGTGGGGGCATTGTACAACAGTACGCGGCAAACGGACGCACGGATTTCTGGCGCGGCGGGGCGCCTGTTGAGGCCGCCGTTTCGCGTTTGCTATACTCGCCGCGCAGCCTCGGCAAGAAGCGAAAGGGAAGAGGGTTTTAAGTGAAGGCGGGCGCGGAGCCGAAGCCCATCAGCCCGGAAGACGCCTGGGCGCTCGTCGCCGCGGGGCGCGAGCCCGTCTTCCTCGACACACGCAACGCGAAGCACTGGGGGCGGAGCGAGCACCAGATACCCGGCTCGCTGCGCATCTGGCGCGCGGAGCTGGAGGGGCGAATCGGCGAGGTCCCGCGCGGCCGCCCCGTCGTCACCTACTGCGCCTGACACTACGAGCATTCGAGCACCCGTGCGGCGCTCACCCTCGAAGAGTACGACTACACGGAAGTCTACATCCTCGTCGGCGGCTTCGACGCCTGGCGCGACAGGGGGCTGCCATTGGAAAGGAAAGGAGTAGACAGTAGACAGTAGACAGTAGACAGTAGGGCTCCGCCATGTGCGTGAAGCCGCTTCTGTTCTGGCTACCCGGTGGCAAAGGGATTTCTACTGACTACTGACTACTGACTACTGTCTACTGTCTACCATGAAAGAAGGCTGGGAGGCCGTCATCGGCCTTGAGATTCACGCGCAGTTGAGCACCGGGTCGAAGATTTTCTGCGGGTGCTCGACGCGGTTCGGCGACGAGCCGAACTCGAACACGTGCCCGGTCTGCCTCGGGCTGCCCGGCGCGCTGCCCGTCCTGAACCGGCGCGTGGTGGACCTCGGCGCGCGTGCGGCGCTCTCGCTCGGCCTGCGCGTCAACGAGGTCTCCATCTTCGCGCGCAAGAACTACTTCTACCCCGACCTGCCGAAGGGCTACCAGATTTCGCAGTACGACCGGCCGTTCTCCGAGGCAGGGCTGCTCGACATCATGACGGCCGAGCGCGACGAGGGCGGCCACGCGCGCGAGTGGCGGCCGATGCGGGTGCGCATCACGCGCCTCCACCTCGAAGAGGACGCCGGCAAGAACGTCCACGAGGGGCTGCCCGAGACCGACCGCTACTCCTACGTCGACCTCAACCGCGCGGGCACGCCGCTCGCCGAGATAGTCACCGAGCCCGACTTCCGCACCTCCTGGGAGGCTTACGACTACGTCAACCACGTCCGCCGCGCGTTGCAGTGGGTCGGGGCGAGCGAGGCCGACATGGAGAAGGGGAACCTGCGCTGCGAGGCGAACGTCTCCGTCAGGCGGGTCGGCGAAGAGAAGTTCGGGACGAAGGTCGAGCTGAAGAACCTCAACTCGGTGCGCTTCATGCAGCGCGCCATCGAGTACGAGATCGAGCGCCAAATCGCGCTCATCGAGGCGGGCGGGCGCGTCTCGCAGGAGACGCGGTTGTGGGACGAGCGCGCGGGCGAGACGCGCGTGATGCGCTCGAAGGAGGAGGCGCACGACTACCGCTACTTCCCCGAGCCCGACCTGCAGCCGCTGGCGGTGTCGGCCGAGTGGGTCGAGCAGGTGCGCGCCTCGATGCCGGAGCTTCCGGACGCGCGCCACAGACGCTTCGCCGAGCAGTACGGGCTCTCTTACAGCGACGCGTCGCTGATGGTGCGCGACAGGGCGCTGGCAGACTTCTACGAGCGCGCGGCCGCGGCGTCGAACCCGCGGGGCGCGGCCAACTGGCTGAAGGGCGAGCTGCTGCGCGAGCTGGACGCGGCCGGGAAGGCGGCGGACGAATCGCCCGTCTCGCCCGAGGAGCTGGGCGCGCTCGTCCTCGCCGTCGAGGAGGGGCGCATCAGCGGCAAGCAGGGCAAGGACGTGCTCGCCGAGATGTTCCGGACGGGCAAGGGCGCCGACGCCGTCATCGGGGAGCAGGGGCTCGCGCAGGTCAGCGACGCCGGCGAGATAGAGAAGATAGTCGCCGACGTTCTGGCCGCGAGCCCGCAGCAGCTCGCCGCCTACCGCGGCGGCAAGGAGGCGCTCTTCGGCTTCTTCGTCGGCCAGGTGATGAAGGCGTCGAAGGGCAAGGCGAACCCAAAGGTCGTCAACGAGCTTTTGAGAGAGAAGCTGAAGGCGGAATAGGAAGTGGACTACAAGGGGAAGACCGCCGTCGTCACGGGCGGGACGAAGGGCATCGGGCGCGCCATCGCGGAGGCGCTCGCCGGCGAGGGGATGAACGTCTGCGTCGGCGCGCGCAACCTCGACGAGGTGAGGCAGACGGTGCGCGAGCTGGAGGCGCTCGGCGGGGCGGGCGCGACCGGCGCGGCCTGCGACGTGCGCGTCTACGAGGAGGTCGAGGCGCTGGTCGCGCACGCCGTCGAGGAGTTCGGCGGCGTGGACGTGCTCGTCAACAACGCGGGCGTCGGGCTCTTCAAGCCGGTCGAGGAGACCTCGCCCGAGGAGTTCCGCGCGGTGCTTGAGACGAACCTGTTCGGCGTCTTCTACGGCTGCCGCGCCGCCATACCCGAGATGAAGCGGCGCGGCGGCGGCTACATCGTCAACATCTCTTCGCTCGCCGGCGCGAACCCGCACCCGCGGATGTCGGCCTACAACGCCTCGAAGTTCGCCCTCAACGGCTTCAGCGAGGCGCTCATGCAGGAGGTGCGCCACGACCGCATCAAGGTCAGCTACGTCATGCCCGGCTCGGTCAACACAGAGTTCGGCGGCGGCGCGGTGAGCGAGGAGAACGCCTGGCAGCTCCAGCCCGAAGACGTAGCGCGCGTCGTCTTAGACCTCCTGCGCCACGACGAGCGCAGCCTCCCGAGCCGCGTCGAGATCAGGCCATCGCGGCCGCCGAAGAAGTAGCCCCGCCGGGGGAAGTTTCCAGGGCGCGCGGCCGTCGTCTTCTGCCGCCGTGTAGTCATGCGGGCGCCCGGCGGGCGCCGGGACTGAACAGAGAAGGGAATGGAAGCAGCAGAGCAGATAGCGGAAGCGAGGGAGAGCGCGGACGAGAAGTTCAAGAACCGCGCGGCGCTCATCATCGCCTTCATGGCGACGCTCCTCGCCATCACGAGCCTCGGCGGCGGGAACGCGGCCGAGGACGTGGCCAACAACAACATCCACGCGAGCGACACCTGGGCCTTCTACCAGGCCAAGAGCTTCCGGCAGACGGGGCTGCGCATCGCGGCCGACGGCATCGAGGCCGACATGCTCGCCAACCCCGACATGCCGCCCGAGGCGCGCGACTTCATGCGGAGGAAGCTTGAAGAGTACCGCTCGACGGCCGCGCGCTACGAGGACGAGCCGGACAAGGACGACCCCGCGAACCCCTTGAAGGGCGAGGGGCGCAAGCAGCTCACGGCGCGCGCCAAGGACTTCGAGTCGCAGCGCGAGCGGGCGCAGAGGCAGGACCCGAACTTCGACTTCGCCGAGGCGCTCTTCCAGATAGCCATCGTGCTCGCCTCGGTCGCCATCCTCGCCTCCTCGCGCCTCGTGCTGCGCGCCTCGCTGGCCGTCGGGGCGCTCGCCACGCTCCTCATGCTCAACGGCTACTTCCTCTTCCTGCCGGACCTCTTCTGAGCAAGGGGGCGCGGGCCGATGAGGGCTGTCCTACAGAGGGTGACGCGCGCGGCCGTGAGGGTCGGCGGCGAGACGGTCGGCGAGATAGGGCCGGGGCTCGTCGTGCTGCTCGGCGTCGCGCGCGACGACGCGGACGCGGACGCGCGCTACCTCGTCGAGAAGGTCTTGAACCTGAGAATCTTCGACGACGCGGAGGGGAGGATGAACCTCCCGCTGGCCGGGGCGGGCGGGGCGCTGCTCGTCATCTCGCAGTTCACGCTCTACGGCGACGTGCGGCGCGGGCGCCGCCCCTCCTGGGTCGAGGCCGCGCCGCCCGAGACGGCCGAGCGCCTCTACGAGTTCTTCGTCGCGGAGGCGCGCGCGGCCGGCGCGCGCGTCGAGACGGGGAGCTTCCGCCGGATGATGGAGGTCGAGTTGGTCAACGACGGGCCGGTGACGATTTTGCTGGACAGCAGAAAGCTTTTTTAATTCCGGGGCGTGAGTTTGCGGAGAGTCCGAGTGCTCAAAACATCGCCGAGAGAAATCCTGCGGGCCCTGCTGCTCGTAACGTTGGCCGTGCACTTCGCCGCGTGCGGCGGGCAGCAGACGAAGGTCTTCGACGAGGCGGAGCCGCCGGAAGGCGCGGAGGTCAAACGCGGCGTGAAGCCCGAGCCGGACGCGGAGGCGGCCGTGCTCGAAGTCGAGTCGGCCGGCGTGCCCCTCGGGCGCATCGTCATCGAGCTTTACCCGAACGTCGCGCCCCGCGCCGTCGAGCGGTTCAAGACGCTCGTCCGCGAGGGCTTCTACGACGGCACGGCCTTCCACCGCATCAACCCGCGGACGGGCGTCGTGCAGGGCGGCGACCCGAACTCGCGCGACGACGACCCGGCGAACGACGGGATGGGCGGCTCGCCCTACCCGAACGTGCCGGCCGAGTTCAGCGACATCCCCTTCGACACGGGCACGGTCGGCGCGGCGCGCTCGCGCGACGTGAACTCCGCCAACAGCCAGTTCTACATCACGCTCCACCGCGTGCCGCAGTGGGACGCGCAGTACACCGTCTTCGGCAAGGTCGTCGAGGGCATGTCCAACGCGCACGTCATCGCGGGCGCCCCCACGCGCCCCGCCCCCTACAACGAGAGCCCCGCCGACAAGATAGTCATCAGGAAGGCGACCCTCCAGCCGCGCGCAAACTTTAAGTAGGGGCCAGAGGCTTGGGGCCAGAGGCAAGGGGCTGGTCGGAGATTAACTTCTCCGACCAGCCCCTTGCCTTTTACAACCAGCCTCCAGCCCCTGGCCCCTAGATGGTATCGTCTTCGGTCTTCGAGCGCGGGTCGAGCTCGAAGCGGTTGCGGTCGCGGCGTTCGAGCTGGTCGACGAGGTCTAGCTCCTGGTTGTCCTCGAAGTTGACGCCGACGGCGTGCGCGTTCTCCTCGACGTCGGACTGGTCGGGCGTGGGGTTGTCGCCGGCGACCGACTCGGTGCCGCTGTCGTTAACGTCCTCCCACGAGGCGTCGAGGTCGCCGCCCGCGTCGCCGGGCGAGGCGGCCGTGTTGTTGCGCAGGCGCTGCGCGAGCTGGCCGGGGTCTTTGGGCGCGCGCGCGATCTCCTCCTCCATGAACTGCTCGATGTCCGGGTCGGGCGCAACGTCGGGGTTGTTGCTCAGGTACTGGAAATCTTCCGGTTGCTTCTTCGGCATCCTCTCACCCTCCAAACGAAATGCGACTCTGAAATCTCCACCCGGAGATTACCCCAACACCCTTTTCGCCCGCTTCGCTAAAGTGCGCCAAATATATCAAACCGCCCGCAAACCCCGCAAACACTCGCCCCCGAACGCGGCGGCGCGCGGATGGGGCTTGCTTGACGATTGGGGGGCGCGAACTTAAACTGAAATGTAACCTCTTGCTGTGTAAATCCGCGCGACCGAGGCACCCCGGCGAAGGGGGCCGTCTGCGGGCGGAGTCCGCCGGGCCGAGCTTCTTTTGAGAGAAAAATATGTCGCACAACCTCTTCAATACTCTGCAAACATTCAAGACGGAAAAGGGCAAGGCGGGGCGGTTCTACTCGCTGCCGCAGTTGGAGAAGGAGGGCGTCGGGCCCGTCTCGCGCCTGCCCGTCTCGATCCGCGTGGTGCTCGAATCGGTGCTGCGCAACTGCGACGGGCGCGCCGTCGAGGAGGCGGACGTGCGCGCCCTCGCCAACTGGCAGGCCGTCGCCGAGCGCACGGAGGAGGTCCCCTTCAACGTCGCGCGCGTCCTGCTGCAAGACTTCACCGGCGTCCCGCTGCTCGTAGACCTCGCCGCGATGCGCTCGGCCGTGCAGCGCATGGGGCGCGACCCCAAGATCATCGAGCCGCTCGTCCCCGTAGACCTGGTGATAGACCACTCGGTGCAGGTGGACTTCTGGTCGAGCCCGGACGCGCTCCGGCTCAACATGGAGACCGAGTTCCGCCGCAACCGCTCGCGCTACCAGTTCCTGAAGTGGGGCATGCAGGCGTTCGAGAGCTTCAACGTCGTCCCGCCCGGCATCGGCATCGTCCACCAGGTCAACCTCGAATACCTCGCGCGCGGCGTGATGGAGCGCGACGGCGTCTACTACCCGGACACGCTCGTCGGCACC